>NZ_JBEAKW010000034.1:0-102917 GCF_040065795.1 Klebsiella sp. JB_Kp004
CGAGGCTCCGCGCCCGCAGTTCTTGCCCGGCGGCGCTGCGCTTGCGCGGGCCTGGGGGACGGCGCATGTTACTTCAGGACGCGACGGCTTCGCCTTCGTCGATGCTTTTCTGCCGGTTCGACGGCTGGGTAAAGTACTGCTTATCCTCCCAGCGCAGGCAGGTGAGTTCCCCCCCCCAGCAGCAGCCGGTATCCAGCGCGTAAATGCCCTCCGGCGTACCGCGTCCCTCCAGCGATGCCCAGTGACCAAAGGCAATGCTGTAGGCACTGCTGACCGGTCCCGGAATGGCAAACCACGGCTTCAGCGGCGCCGGGGCGTCCTCGGGTGCTTCTTTCGAGTACATATCCAGCTGGCCGTTCGGGAAGCAGTAGCGCATGCGGGTGAAGGCGTTAGAGATAAAGCGCAGGCGCGCCAGGCCGCTCAGCTCGTTGCTCCAGTGATTCGGCATGTCGCCGTACATGGCATCAAGGAAGAAAGGATAGGAGTCGCTGGAGAGCACCGCTTCTACATCGCGCGCGCACTGCTGGGCAGTCTCCAGATCCCACTGCGGGGTGATGCCGGCGTGGGCCATCACCAGCTTTTTCTCTTCGTCCACCTGGAGCAGCGGCTGACGACGTAGCCAGTTGAGCAGCTCATCGGCATCCGGCGCTTCCAGCAGTGATTTCAGACGATCCTTCGGCTTGTTGCGGCTGATGCCGGCGAAGACCGCCAGCAGGTGTAAATCATGATTGCCCAGCACCAGTCGCACGCTGTCGCCCAGAGATTTGACATAGCGCAGAACCTCCAGCGACCCCGGGCCACGGGCCACCAGATCGCCGGTCAGCCACAGCGTATCTATCGCCGGGTCGAATTCAACCTGCGCTAATAATGCGATCAGTTCATCGTAGCAACCGTGAACGTCGCCAATAAGGTATGTTGACATTGTTTTAATGAATGAGCGTTGGAACTGCGAGACGGAAAACAGGGATCTCGATACGGAACGGCGCGCCGTCGATATCGATCATCTCATAATGACCCTGCATGGTTCCCAGCGGCGTTTCAATGACCGCGCCGCTGGTATATTGATATTCACCGCCGGCGGGAATATGCGGTTGCTCGCCGACCACCCCTTCACCCTGAACTTCAGTCTCACGACCGTGGCCGTTAGTGATGAGCCAGTAGCGGCCAAGCAGCTGAACCTGACTCCGCCCCAGATTGCGAATGGTGACGGTATAAGCGAAGACGTAGCGCTCTTCTTCCGGAGAAGACTGCGATTCGATATAGACGCTTTGCACCTGAACGCAAACACGAGGCGAATTGATCATGGTTAGCTCTCCTTCGATGGCAGATTGTCAGACAGCCAGTTGGCCATCTGGCAGTACTGCGCCACGGAAATATTTTCTGCACGCATGGCCGGGTCGATGCCCAGCTCGGTCAGCACGTCCACGCTGAACAGATTGCCGAGACTGTTGCGGATGGTCTTGCGGCGCTGGTTGAACGCTTCGGTGGTGATACGGCTCAGCACCCGGATCTCTTTGACCGGATATGGCATCGTGCTGTGCGGCACCAGGCGGACCACCGCGGAATCGACCTTAGGCGGCGGGGTAAACGCGCTCGGCGGCACTTCGAGTACCGGGATCACCTGGCAATAATATTGCGCCATCACGCTTAACCGACCATACGCCTTACTGTTCGGTCCGGCAACCAGACGATTCACCACTTCCTTCTGCAGCATAAAGTGCATATCGGCAATGGCATCAGTATAGCTGAACAGATGGAACATCAGCGGGGTCGAAATATTGTACGGCAGGTTGCCGAAGACGCGCAGCGGCTGACCCATTTTCTCCGCCAGTTCGCCGAAGTTCATGGTCATCGCATCCTGCTGATAGATGGTCAGCTTCGGCCCGAGGAACGGATGCGTTTGCAGGCGGGCAGCCAGATCGCGGTCCAGCTCGATAACGGTCAGCTGGTCAAGGCGTTCACCTACCGGCTCGGTCAGCGCGGCGAGACCGGGGCCGATTTCAACCATCGCCTGGCCTTTTTGCGGATTAATCGCCGAGACGATGCTGTCGATCACAAACTGATCGTTGAGGAAGTTCTGCCCGAAGCGTTTACGGGCTAAATGGCCCTGATGGACTCGATTATTCATTGGGTATTAACAATCATTTTGATGGCGAGATTAAGCGCCGTGATAAAACTGCCGACGTCCGCTGTTCCCTGGCCCGCTAATTCCAGCGCGGTGCCGTGGTCGACGGAGGTACGAATAAAAGGTAAACCGAGCGTAATGTTCACGCCGCGGCCAAAGCCCTGGTATTTTAGCACGGGCAGGCCCTGATCGTGGTACATCGCGAGTACCGCATCGGCATGGTCAAGGTATTTGGGCTGAAAAAGGGTGTCAGCCGGCAGCGGACCGCTGAGGTGCATCCCCTTCGCGCGCATCTCTTCCAGCACCGGAATGATGGTGTCTATCTCTTCCGTTCCCATATGACCGCCTTCGCCAGCGTGCGGGTTAAGCCCGCAAACCAGCACATGCGGCTGGGCAATGCCAAATTTCGTGCGCAGGTCGTGATCGAGAATCGTGATGATCTCGCGCAGCAGGTCGGGCGTTATCGCCTCGCTGATGGCTTTCAACGGCAGATGGGTCGTCACCAGCGCCACCCGCAGCTCCTCGGTCGCCAGCATCATCACCACTTTGCTGGCCTGCGCGCGCTCTTCGAAGAACTCGGTATGACCGGTGAAGGCGATGCCGGCGTCGTTGATGTTGCCTTTGTGCACCGGGCCGGTCACTAACGCCGCAAATTCGCCGCTCAGGCAGCCGTCGCAGGCGCGCGCCAGCGTCTCGACTACGTAGGCGCCGTTTTGTACGTTCAGCACGCCGGGCTCCGCCGGGACGCTCAGCGGTACGTTAAGCAGCGTCAGCGTTCCGGCACGCTGCGGAACGGGCGGTTGCGCAGCATCGTATGGCAGGAGAGATAAAGGAAGACCGAGCCTCTGGGCTCGGTCAGTTAACAGGGCGCCGTCGGCGCAGATCACCAGCTCAACTGGCCAGTCGCGCTGGGCAAGCTGCACGACCAGGTCAGGGCCAATCCCGGCGGGTTCGCCGGGAGTGATAACAACTTTACGGGTTTCAGGCATCGATATTAGTTGCTCAGAATTTTAACATACGCACTGGCGCGCTGTTCCTGCATCCAGGTTGCCGCTTCTTCAGAGAATTTGCGGTTCATCAGCATACGGTAAGCACGATCTTTCTGCGCGGCGTCGGTTCTGTCGACCTGACGGCTATCCAGCAGTTCGATCAGATGCCAGCCGAAGGAGGAGTGCACCGGTCCGCTGGTCTGCCCTTTGTTCAGACGCATCAGCGCATCGCGGAACGCCGGGTCGAAGATATCCGGCGTGGCCCAGCCTAAATCACCGCCCTGGTTCGCCGAGCCTGGATCTTCAGAATACGCTTTCGCCGCTTTAGCGAAGGTGGTTTTCCCGCTCTTAATGTCGGCGGCAATCTGCTCCAGCTTAGCCTGAGCCTGCGCATCGTTCATGATTGGCGATGGCTTCAGCAGAATATGACGGGCATGCACTTCGGTGACGGAGATGTTCTGGGTCCCGCCGCGCAGGTCATTCACTTTCAGAATATGGAAGCCGACGCCGGAACGGATCGGACCGACGATATCCCCTTTCTTCGCGGTGCTTAACGCCTGGGCGAAAATGCCCGGCAGCTCCTGGATACGACCCCAACCCATCTGTCCGCCCTTCAGCGCCTGTTGGTCGGCGGAGTAGGTGATCGCCAGTTTACCGAAGTTGGCGCCGTTGCGCGCTTGCTCAACGATGGCATTCGCTTGCTCCTGAGCCGCGGCGACTTCATCAGAGGTCGGGTTCTCCGGCAGCGGGAGCAGGATGTGGCTCAGGTTAAGCTCGGTGCTGGCGTCGTTCTGGTCGCCGATCTGTTTGGCCAGCGCTTCCACTTCCTGCGGCAGCACGGTGATGCGACGACGCACTTCATTGTTACGCACTTCCGAAATCAGCATCTCTTTACGGATCTGGTTACGGTAGGTGTTGTAGTTGATGCCTTCATAGGCCAGACGGCTGCGCATCTGATCCATGGTCATATTGTTTTGTTTGGCGATGTTGGCGATGGCCTGATCGAGCTGGTCGTCAGAGACCTTCACGCCCATCTTCTGCCCCATCTGTAACACGATCTGGTCCATGATCAGTCTTTCGAGGATCTGATGGCGCAGGGTCGCGTCATCCGGTAGCTGTTGGCCAGCCTGACCAGCATTGAGCTTAACCGATTGCATCAAACCATCGACGTCGCTTTCCAGTACGACGCCATTATTGACGACGGCCGCTACTTTATCGACCACCTGGGGGGCAGCGAAACTGGTATTCGCGATCATGGCGATACCGAGAAGCAGCGTTTTCCAGTTCTTCATACTTTTTCCATTTCGATTAACCGCAAATGCGGATGATGTTGTAAACCAGCCGCATCACAGGGAGCTCTGGTACGGTAAAATGTTCGAACGCAGCATCTGCTGGGTGCCGAGGCCGTAATTAGAGCTCAGACCGCGCAATTCGATATTGATTCCGAAGGTGTTGTCGTATTTGCTCTCGCCGCCATTGTTGTTGCTATCCCAACCGTTGACTTTACGTTCGTAGCCAAGACGGATGGCGTAGCAGCAGGAGTTATACTGGACACCCAACATCTGGTTTGCTGCTTTCCGGGTATTGGTATCGTAGTAGTAGGCCCCGACCACGGACCAGCGATCGACGATCGGCCAGCTGGCGGTCATCCCCACCTGCGAGATACCCTCTTTATATTGCGCCGCAGTGGAATATGACGGCAGCGTGGCCTGAATATATTCCGGGCTGGCGTAACGATAGTTAAGCTGGACTAAGCGGTTTTCATCGCGACGGTATTCAATGGTGCCGTTGCCGGTTGCGACGTTATCCAGACGCGTATCGTACTGGATCCCGCCGCGCAGACCCCAGTTATCGGCAATGCGCCAGTAGGTGTCGCCGGCCCATACCAGTGAACCCGTGGTGTCGTTGTTCTCCCAGTTGATGTTGTCATCACCGGTGCGTGACTCGGTGAAATAGTAGATTTGACCAACGGAAATGTTAAAACGTTCCACCGCGGCGGCGTCATACACGCGCGAGGTGATACCGGTAGTGACCTGATTGGCCGACGCGATGCGGTCCAGACCGCTATAGGTACGGTCGCGGAACAGGCCGGTGTAGTCCGACTGCAACAGCGTGGAGTCGTAGCTGCCGATTTCACTCTGATCGCGGTACGGTACGTACAGATACTGCATGCGCGGTTCCAGCGTTTGGGTGAATCCCTCCTGCAGGTCGCGCTCAAAGACCATTTTGCCGTCGATTTTAAACTGCGGCATCACGCGGCTAACGGACTCTTTGTAGTCCGTACCGTTGGCGGCGTTGTACTTATCAAGATTGCTCTGCTGGTAGTGGGTCGCCAGCAGCTTGGCTTCGGTATTCAGACTCCCCCAGCCGTTGGACAGCGGCAGGTTGATCGTCGGTTCGAAGTGAACGCGGGTCGCTTCCGGCATGTTGTTATTCGAGTTAACAAAATGGGCGACCTGGCCGTACAGATGGGTATCGAACGGACCGACATCGTTCTGGTAGTAGTTGATGTCGAGCTGCGGCTCAGCCGAGTAGGAGTTGCTCGACTCCCGATCGAAGACCTGGAACTGCTTGGTTGAGACCGTGGCGTCAAAGTTCTGATTGACATACCCGGCGCTGAATTTCTGCGTCGCATAGCCGTCGGTACTGGAACCATACTTCGAGCTGAAATCGTTGAAGTAGTCAGGATCGCTGACCTTGGTGTAGTCAGCGTTCAGACGCCACACCTGATCGATAACCCCGGAGTGGTTCCAGTAGAACAGCCAGCGGCGGCTGTTGCTGTCGCTGGAGTGGTCGTCTTCGTAGACTTTATCCGACGGCAGGTAGTCAAACTCCGTTAAGCCGCTGCCGAGCTGGGTCAGATAGCGGAATTCGTTTTCCCACATCACGCCGCCGCGCTTGTTCATATAGTGCGGGGTGATAGTGGCATCGAAGTTTGGCGCGATGTTCCAGTAGTACGGCAGGGAGAATTCCACGCCGTTTTTGGTGCTGTATTTCGCGTTCGGGATCAGGAAGCCTGAACGACGCTTATCGCCCACCGGCAGCTGCAGGTAGGGGCTATAGAAAATCGGCACGGAGCCAAGCTTGAAGCGGGCGTTCCAGATCTCGGCAACTTGCTCTTCGCGATCGTGGATGACTTCGCTGCCCACGACGCTCCAGGTGTCGGAGCCCGGCAGACAGGAAGTAAAGCTGCCGTTTTCCAGAATGGTATAGCGGTTTTCGCCGCGCTGTTTCATCAGGTCAGCGGTGCCGCGTCCCTGGCGTCCGACCATTTGATAATCGCCCTGCCAGACGTTGGTATCTTTGGTATTCAGATTCGACCAGGCTTTTGGCCCTTTGAGGATCACCTGGTTATCGTCGTAGTGCACGTTGCCCAGCGCGTCCACCGTGCGCACCGGCTGCGCCTGGCCCGCGGCCTGCTGCTGATGCAGCTGAACTTCGTCGGCGCGGAGGCGGCTATTCCCCTGGTTAATATCGACGTTGCCGGTAAAGACGGCGTTGTCCGGGTAGTTGCCCTTCGCATGATCGGCGTTAATCGTCACCGGCAGATCGCCAGGCCGACCTTCCACGAGCGGACGATCATAGCTTGGCACGCCAAGCATACATTGCGTTGCGAGATCGGCAGCGAGGCCTTGTTGGCTATACAAGGCGCTGGCAATCATCGTAGCCAGGAGGCTGGGAATACGTTTTTTCATACGTTGTATTTATTGTTCCATCATCTTGTGGCAGCGGCTTGCAAACGGTCAGAGCCTAACTTACTCAACTTTATCACGCTAGTGTTAATCCTGCCCGTTTCGAGCCCGAGCGTTAGGCACCCTGTTGAATGACGAGTATGATAAAGCAAATTATAGGCTATGTCCCACAATTGACCGAGGCGCGAGTGCCGGGTAACGTGCGGTCATATTCGTGCTTAACGGCGACAAACAGTTGGGGAGTCTATGCAGTATTTGGGTAAAGTGATTGGCGTGGCAGTGGCTTTGCTGATGGGCGGTGGGTTCTGGGGCGTGGTGCTCGGCTTCCTGGTCGGCCATATGTTTGACCGGGCGCGCAGCCGCCGGTTGAATCTCTTCGCCAATCAGCAGGAGCGTCAGTCGCTCTTCTTTTCCACCACCTTTGAAGTGATGGGGCATCTGACCAAGTCCAAGGGCCGCGTTACCGAAGCGGATATTCACGTCGCCAATGTGCTGATGGATCGCATGAATCTGCACGGCGCTTCGCGCACCGCGGCGCAGCAGGCGTTTCGCGACGGCAAGGCCGACAATTATCCGCTGCGCGAGAAGATGCGCCAGCTGCGCAGCGTCTGCTTTGGCCGCTTCGATCTGATTCGGATGTTTCTGGAAATTCAGCTGCAGGCGGCGTTCGCTGACGGCGAACTGCACCCTAACGAACGTGAAGTGCTGTTCGTCATCGCCGATGAGCTTGGCATCTCCCGCGCCCAGTTCGATCAATTCCTGCGAATGATGCAGGGCGGCGCCCAGTTCGGCGGCGGTTCGCAGCAGCAATCTTATGGTCAGCACGGCGGCAACGCCGGCTGGCAGCAGGCGCAGCGCGGTCCAACGCTGGAGGACGCCTGCAACGTGCTGGGGGTGAAACCGACTGACGACGCGGCGACGGTGAAGCGCGCCTATCGTAAGCTGATGAACGAGCACCATCCGGACAAGCTGGTGGCGAAAGGGCTGCCGCCGGAGATGATGGAGATGGCCAAACAGAAAGCCCAGGAGATCCAGAAGGCCTGGGAGCTGATTAAAGAGCAGCGCGGCTTCTGAGTTTTCCAGCCCCTCCCGCCCGGCGAGGGGATTAGCGTTTGGCCTGTGCGCGGCGATACAGCCGCCGCGGATGGCCGATTTTTCCGTACAGCATCTCCACCTCCAGAAAACCGGTCTCAACGCCGTGTTCAAGATAGCGGCGGGCGGTGGTTTTGCTGAGCCCGGCGGCGCTGACCACCTCATCAACGGAAAAGCAGTGCGCTTCCCGGCCGCTAAACAGACCCTGCACCAGCGCCAGCGTTTTCTCTTCAATCCCTTTGCTGCCACTATCCATACGATAGTTCTTCGCCTGCAATTGATAGAGGGAATCGACGTTCTGCTGATCGACGATTTTCCACTCCCGCTGCTGATCGTAGAACTGGATAAAACGCTCCAGCGACTGGCTCAGCCGCTTCCATGATACCGGCTTAAGAATATAGTCGAAGGCGCCGTTGCGGATGGCCTGGCTGCAGGTTTCCATATCGCTGGCGGCGGTGATAAAGATCACCGAGCATTGGCTGGTCGCCAGCGCCGGGTCGGTCATCAGCGTCACCCCTTTGCCGTCCGGCAAATAGTTATCCAGCAGCACCAGCTGCGGCGGCGTGGCGTGGAGCAACTGACGGGCCTGAGCGAGGGAGGCCGCCATGCCCGCCAGCCGCAGGCGCGGGTGTTTCTGCACAAGCTCGGCGTGCAGGCGCGCCAGCTCGCTCTCATCTTCAATGATTAGCACATCGACCAGGTCATGATGCATCGTGGGCCTCCGGTTGCGGACAGGCGGGCGCGTCGGCCGGGATAAACAGGGTGAAGATCGTTCCCCGCGGCGCGTTATCGGCGACTTCGATGGTGCCGCCCGCCTGAGTGACATAATGTTCAATAAGATACAGACCAATGCCGTGATCGCCACGGGTTTTGGTGGTGATGCCGCGTTCAAAAATGCGCTCGCGGATATCGGGGCGGATGCCGACGCCGCGGTCGGCCACTTCGATAATCAGCTCCCGGGCGTTGAGCTGGATCAGGACTTCCACCGGCTCATGCGGAAGCTCGGCGCGCTGCGTGGCTTCGATGGCGTTATCCAGCAGGTTGCCGATGATGGAGATCAGTTCGGATTCCATCAGCGACGGCAGCGGACGGTCAATGCGGCAGGCCGGGTCGAAGCTCAGCGCCACGCCTTTTTCGCGGGCGCGAGTGGCTTTGCCGAGCAGCAGACCGCACAGCGTCGGCGAGTGGAAGTGCGAGGAGATAAAGTCCAGTAGCTCCTGAGCATGCTCCGACTGGGCCTGAATATAGCGGATCGCTTCGTCATAATGGCCCATATGCAGCAGGCCGGAGAGGGTGGTCATCCGGTTGAGCTGCTCGTGGCGCATGATGCGAAGATTGTCGACATAGCGCTTCACCTGGCTCAGCTGGGCGGTGAGGGCATTGATTTCATTGCGGTCACGAAAGGTAATCACCCAGCCCTGCAGGGTGTTCTCCAGCATAATGCGCACCCGACTGGCGAGCACGGTCAACTGGTTGAAGCGGCACAGCTCATCATGGGTGTCGCGCTCAAGCATGTCGCCGCTGGCGAAAAAGGGCTGCGGGGAAATCACGCTGTCGATGGACTGGCCGCGCAGCTGACGGGCGGGCTGGCTGAGTCCCAGCAGGCTGCGGGCGGCATGGTTAATCACCTCAATGCGCCGCTGGCGATCGATGACGATCACCCCCTCAAAGATCGACTCCATCATCGCCTTTTGCTGGCGCACCAGCAGGCCTATCTCCCGCGGCTCGAGCGAAAAAATCTGTTTCTTGATGCTGCGGGTAAAGTACCAGGAGAAGATAAACAGGGCGGTGAGCAGCAGGACGGCGGCGATAAAAATATTGATCACTTTGCTCAGGGTAATGCTATCGAGATAGCTGGTGAGGTAGCCGACGGAGACAATGCCGATCACCCGCCCCGCGTCATCGACGATGGGCGTTTTACTGCGCAGCGAGACGCCCAGGCCGCCTTTGCGAATGGTGGTAATGGACTTTCCCTCCAGTACCGCCTGGTTGTCGCCGCCGACCAGCCGCGTGCCGACCCACTCCGGATGGACGGAATGAAACAGATGCATCCCCTGGCGGTCACCGATGACGATAAAGCTGGCGTCGCTATGGGCGGCGATTTGCTGCATAAACGCCTGAATCGCCTGCGGGTCATGCCGGCTGACCTGCTGACGTAAATTTGGCATCAGGGCTATCTCTTCGGCCTGAATTTTGGCCCGGGCGCTCATTTCCTGATAAAGCTGGCGGCTGGCGTCAAAGTAATAATAAATACCCAGCGCGATAAACAGGACTGAGAAAAAAGCGACCAGCGAAATAAACAGCTTATATTGAAAAGATAATTTCATAGGTCCCGGACGACGTATTCACCATACCGGCACTCTATCATTTTTCTGTCACGTGACGTAAATGTTAAGGGAAAGTTGTGATCAGCGGCGCAGGCGCCGGCTGTCGCCAGTAGTCGCGGCGGAAATAACGCGTGGCGGGAAATAAAAACCATAAAAACCACGATAATAAATCAGAGATATATCACCCCTGCGCGGATCAGCGAATAGAAACCATAAAAACCATAGTGACCATTAAAACTTCTTTTTTAATTCGGGGAGCTTCACATTAACGAAGCCGCTGTCCCTTTACGCTGAAAATGAATAATAACGACAGGGCTGAATTTATGAGCACCACAGACAACGCATTCTCTGCAACCCTTGAACCGATCAATACGCCGAAAACCACGCTCAGGCAGCGCTGGTGGCACATCATGGATAACTGGAAGGTAGGGATCGTCCCGCTGCCGCTGTTTCTGCTGGCCGGGGGGCTGATCGCTCTCGACTGCCTTGGCGGTAAACTGCCGAGCGATATCGTGGTGATGGTGGCTACGCTGGCTTTCTTTGGCTTCGCCTGCGGCGAGTTTGGCAAACGCCTGCCGGTGCTGGGAAAACTCGGCGCGGCGGCGATCTGCGCCACTTTTATTCCTTCCGCGCTGGTCCATTACGGCCTGCTGCCGGACGTGGTCGTTGAATCCACCACCAAATTCTATAAATCCACCAACATCCTCTATCTCTATATCTGCTGCATTATCGTCGGCAGCATCATGAGTATGAACCGCACCACCCTGATTCAGGGCTTCCTGAAGATCTTCTTCCCAATGCTGTGCGGCGAGGTGGTCGGCATGCTGGTGGGCATCGGCGTCGGCACGCTCTTGGGCATGGAGCCGTTCCAGGTGTTCTTCTTTATCGTGCTGCCGATCATGGCCGGCGGCGTAGGGGAAGGGGCGATCCCGCTATCGATGGGCTACGCCGCGCTAATGCATATGGAGCAGGGAGTGGCCCTGGGCCGGGTGTTGCCGATGGTGATGCTCGGCAGCCTGACGGCGATCGTCATCTCCGGCTGCCTCAACCAGCTCGGCAAGCGCTTCCCGCATCTGACCGGCGAAGGGCAGCTGATGCCGAACCGCAGCCATGAAACCCGCAGCCTCGGCGAGAGCGAAGGCGTGAGCGGCAAAACCGACGTCGGGACGCTGGCCTCCGGCGCGCTGCTGGCGGTGCTGCTGTATATGATGGGGATGCTCGGCCACAAACTGATTGGTCTGCCGGCGCCGGTGGGCATGCTGTTTCTCGCGGTGCTGTTAAAGCTGGCTAATGTGGTTTCTCCGCGCCTGCAGGAGGGATCGCAGATGGTGTATAAATTCTTCCGCACCGCGGTCACCTACCCGATCCTCTTTGCCGTCGGCGTGGCGATCACCCCGTGGCAGGAGCTGGTGAACGCCTTCACTTTCACCAACCTGCTGGTGATCGTCAGCACCGTCTCCGCGCTGGTGGCGACCGGTTTCCTGGTCGGTAAAAAGATAGGGATGCACCCGGTCGATGTGGCGATTGTCTCCTGTTGCCAGAGCGGGCAGGGCGGCACCGGCGATGTGGCGATCCTGACCGCCGGCAACCGCATGAGCCTGATGCCGTTCGCGCAGATCGCTACCCGGATTGGCGGGGCGATAAATGTCTCGCTGGGGTTGCTGTTCCTCAGCCACTATCTGGCGTGATATAACGCTACGCTCAGCGATAAACCTGCTATTTTCCGCTACAGAACGCCGAAAATATCTGCGTTCTGTATCCTAAATGCTCCGCATTTAGCGTTACAATCAGCGCGCGATCGGCTATCGCAACCATCATCATGACAGTCCAGGCGCTGTCGCATTTATCATATGTAGGAGAGGAATTAATGTCAGTGGATACTCCCGCCCAGGCGGGCGTCAGCATCGACGCATTGCTGGCGGCGAAAGAGCAGCGTGCAGCCCGCCAGGCCGACTGGTTGGCCCATTATCAGCAGCCTGTTATTTCCCTGACCCTGGTGACCCCCGGGGCGGTGAAGGACAGCATTCGCTATCGCAACATGATGGGCGTAGCCCTCCAGGCCTGCGATCAACTGCTGTGGAAGCACCGCTGGCAAACGCTGGATCGTCAGGTGCTGTGGCTGCCGACCGGGCCTGAAGCGCTGTGGTGCGTGGCGCACCCGGCCAGCGAAATCAAAGCGATGTGCAGTACGCTGGAGCAGAGCCATCCGCTGGGACGCTTGTGGGATATCGATGTGATCTGTCCGCAGAGCGGCCAGGTGGGACGCCAGTCGCTGGGCGAGTCGCAGCGCCGCTGCCTGCTGTGCGATGAGCCGGCGCACGCCTGCGCGCGCAGTCGTCGTCACGACACCGATCTCGTCGTTGCCCGCGTTGAGCAGATGATTGACGCGTGGTTTGCCCGCGATTAACGGGTCAGTATTCCCCGGCGGCAAAGCGCTGCCGGGGAGGTCCTAAAAGTCGATCGGCGCGCGGAAGGTCATCGCGTTGCCGTAGGCGGGGTGGGTAATGGTGAGCGTCTCAGCGTGCAGCAGCAGGCGCGGGGCCATCGCCAGCGCCTCAGGCGTGGCGTAAAAGCGGTCGCCAAGGATCGGATGCCCCAGCGCCAGCATATGCACGCGCAGCTGGTGCGACCGTCCGGTAATCGGCTTCAGGCGCACGCGGGCGGTGTTATCTTCCGCGTACTCCAGCACCTCATACTCGGTCTGCGCCGCTTTGCCGGTTTCATAACACACTTTCTGCTTTGGCCGGTTCGGCCAGTCGCAAATCAGCGGTAAATCCACCAGGCCCTCCGCCGGCTGCGGATGGCCCCAGACGCGGGCGATGTACTGCTTCTTCGGCTCGCGCTCGCGGAACTGACGCTTCAGTTCGCGTTCCGCCGCCTTATTCAGCGCCACCACAATCACGCCGCTGGTGGCCATATCAAGGCGATGCACCGATTCGGCCTGCGGGAAGTCGCGCTGAATGCGTGTCATCACGCTGTCTTTATGTTCATCAAGACGACCCGGCACGGACAACAAGCCGCTCGACTTGTTGACCACCATGATGTGCTCATCCTGATACAGGATCACCAGCCAGGGATCCTGCGGCGGATTGTAGTTTTCCATCGCCATTTTGCGTTCCGTTACTGGTGAGTGACGACGATCAGACGCAGCGCGTCCAGACGCCATCCGGCCTGTCCCAGCGCCTCCAGCACCTGCTGGCGGTTACTTTCAATCGCCGCCAGTTCGTCGTCACGGATGTTCGGGTTGACCGCCTTCAGCGCTTCCAGACGGGAGAGTTCCGCCGTCAGCTTATCGTCGGCTTCGCTACGCGCCGCGTCGATCAGCCCCTGCGCCGCCTTGGCGATCTGCGCTTCGCCCTGCTGCAGAATGGCGTGAACGTCCTGTTGAACCGCGTTGACCAGCTTGCTGCCGGTGTGGCGATTGACCGCGCTCAGCTGGCGGTTGAAGCTTTCAAACTCCACCTGGCCGGCGAGGTTGTTGCCGTTTTTATCCAGCAGCATGCGAACCGGGGTCGCCGGCAGGAAGCGGTTGAGCTGCAGCTGCTTCGGCGCCTGCGCTTCGACCACGTAGATCAGCTCCAGCAGCAGAGTGCCGACCGGCAGCGCCTTGTTCTTCAGCAGGGAAATGGTGCTGCTGCCGGTATCGCCGGAGAGGATCAGGTCGAGGCCGTTGCGGATCAGCGGGTGCTCCCAGGTGATGAACTGCGCGTCTTCACGGGACAGCGCCACGTCACGCTCGAAGGTGATGGTGCAGCCGTCCTCCGGCAGACCCGGGAAGTCCGGGACCAGCATATGGTCGGAAGGGGTGAGGACGATCAGGTTTTCGCCGCGGTCGTCCTGGTTGATGCCGACGATATCGAACAGGTTCATCGAGAAGGCGATCAGGCTGGTGTCGTCATCCTGCTCTTCGATGCTCTCCGCCAGGGCCTGGGCTTTCTCGCCGCCGTTGGAGTGGATCTCCAGCAGACGGTCGCGGCCCTGCTCCAGCTGCGCTTTCAGGGCGTCATGCTGCTGGCGGCAGGACTTGATCAGATCGTCAAAGCCGTCGGTGGATTCCGGCGCCGCAAGGTAGTTGATCAGCTCGTCATGGACGCTGTCGTAAACGGTCCGTCCGGTCGGGCAGGTATGCTCGAAGGCGTCGAGACCTTCGTGGTACCAGCGCACCAGCACCGACTGCGCGGTCTTTTCCAGGTACGGGACGTGGATCTGGATATCGTGCGCCTGGCCGATACGGTCGAGGCGGCCGATACGCTGCTCCAGCAGATCCGGGTTAAACGGCAGATCGAACATCACCAGATTGCTGGCAAACTGGAAGTTGCGTCCTTCGGAACCGATCTCAGAGCACAGCAGCACCTGGGCGCCGGTGTCTTCTTCGGCAAACCACGCCGCGGCGCGGTCGCGTTCGATAATCGACATTCCTTCATGGAACACGGCGGCGCGGATACCTTCGCGCTCGCGCAGCACCTGCTCCAGCTGCAGCGCGGTGGCGGCCTTGGCGCAGATCACCAGCACCTTCTGCGAACGGTGGCTGGTCAGGTAGCCCATCAGCCACTCAACGCGCGGGTCGAAGTTCCACCAGGTGCCGGTATCGCCTTCAAATTCCTGATAGATCTGCTCCGGATAGAGCATGTCGCGCGCGCGCTCTTCCGCGGTTTTGCGGGCGCCCATGATGCCGGACACTTTGATGGCCGTCTGGTACTGGGTCGGCAGCGGCAGGCGAATGGTGTGCAGCTCGCGTTTCGGGAAACCTTTGACGCCGTTACGGGTGTTACGGAACAGCACGCGGCTGGTGCCGTGGCGGTCCATCAGCATCGAGACCAGCTCCTGGCGCGCGGCCTGGGCGTCTTCGCGATCGCTGTTGGCAGCCTGCAGCAGCGGCTCGATATCCTGCTCGCCGATCAGATCGCCGAGGGTATTGAGTTCGTTATCGCTCAGCTTGTTGCCCGCCAGCAGCAGGGCGACGGCGTCGGCCACCGGACGGTAGTTCTGCTGTTCTTCGACAAACTGCGCGAAATCGTGGAAGCGGTTCGGATCCAGCAGGCGCAGGCGCGCAAAGTGGCTCTCCATCCCCAGCTGTTCCGGCGTCGCGGTCAGCAGCAGAATGCCAGGCACGCGCTCGGCCAGCTGTTCAATGGCTTGATATTCGCGGCTCGGCGCCTCTTCGCTCCACACCAGGTGGTGCGCTTCATCGACCACCATCAGGTCCCACTCGGCGTCGCACAGATGCTCCAGACGCTGCTTGCTGCGGCGCACGAAATCTAAAGAGCAGATCACCAGCTGTTCGGTTTCAAACGGGTTATAGGCGTCATGCTGCGCTTCGGCGTAGCGCTCGTCGTCAAACAGCGAGAAGCGCAGGTTGAAGCGGCGCAGCATCTCCACCAGCCACTGGTGCTGAAGGGTTTCCGGGACCACAATCAGTACGCGCTCGGCGGCGCCGGAGAGCAGCTGCTGGTGCAGGATCATCCCGGCTTCGATGGTTTTACCTAAGCCCACTTCATCGGCCAGCAGGACGCGCGGAGCGTGACGACGACCCACGTCGTGGGCGATGTTCAGCTGATGCGGGATCAGGCTGGTGCGCTGGCCGCGCAGGCCGCTCCATGGCATGCGGTACTGCTCGCTCTGGAACTTGCGCGCGCGGTAGCGCAGGGCAAAGCGGTCCATGCGGTCGATTTGGCCGGCGAACAGGCGGTCCTGCGGCTTGCTGAACACCAGTTTGCTGTCGAGCAGCACTTCACGCAGGGTGACGTTCGCTTCCTGGGTATCGAGGCGGGTGCCGGTGTAGGACAGCAGCCCGTTCTCTTCATGCACTTTGTCAACGTGGAGCTGCCAGCCTTCGTGGCTGGTAATGGTGTCGCCCGGGTTAAACATCACGCGAGTGATCGGGGAATCGTTGCGTGAGTACAGACGGTTTTCGCCGATGGCGGGGAAGAGGAGAGTGACCATGCGCGCATCCAGCGCTACCACCGTCCCTAATCCTAGTTCGCTCTCTGTGTCGCTAATCCAGCGTTGACCAAGTGTAAAAGGCATATATGTTCGGCTCTTTAGTTCTTTAATTGCAGGCAATAGTTGATCATCCCCATGTACAACCGGAGATGCGTCAAAATTGGGGCCAGGAATGGAAAGGGCGCTATATTACTGGATGGCAGAACGTTCGTCACGTCCTCCTCACGGTTCATTTTCAGGCTTCTGCGCCCGCGGAATGGGTGTGAAAAAATCAAAATAGCCCCAGCTGTCCTGTCACTATTGTAGCAAAGTCGTCGTTGACGAAGGGCAGGATCCCTTCCGCCACCGGCTGCAGCTGCTTTGACAAATAGTGGTCGTAATCGAGCGGCGATTGTTGATAATCCACCGGTTCCGGGCCGCCGGTGGTCCAGACGTATTTGATGGTGCCGCGCTGCTGATACTGCTGCGCCCGACCCCGCTTCAGGTTGTGCTCATCGGCAAGCCTCGCGGCGCGCACGTGAGGCGGCACGTTGCGCTGATACTCCGCCAGCGGCCGGCGCAGGCGTTTGCGATAAACCAGCTGCTCATCGAGCTCGCCGTTCATCAGCCTGGCGATAGTCTCCCGCACATAATCCTGATACGGCTGGTTGCGGAAGATGCGCAGGTACAGCTCCTGCTGAAACTGCTGGGCCAGCGGCGTCCAGTCGGTGCGCACCGTTTCCAGCCCTTTGAAAACCATGCGCTGGCCGTCGCCCTCCTGAATCATGCCGGCGTAACGCTTCTTGCTGCCGGTATCGGCGCCGCGGATCGTCGGCATCAGAAAGCGGCAGAAGTGGGTTTCGTATTCCAGCTCCAGGGCGCTGGTAAGCTGGCTTTTGCCAAGCTCTTGCGCCCACCAGGCGTTGACATCGTTCACCAGCGTCCGGCCAATCTCCGCCGCCTGCGCTTCGCTGTGCGGGCGCTTAAGCCAGACGAAGGTGGAGTCGGTATCGCCGTAGATAACGTCATAGCCTTTGGCTTCAATTAACGCTTTGGTCTGACGCATGATCGCGTGGCCGCGCATGGTGATCGACGAGGCGAGACGCGGGTCGAAGAAGCGGCAGGCGCTGGTGCCCAGTACGCCGTAAAAGGCGTTCATGATGATCTTCAGCGCCTGGGAGAGCGGCTTATTGTGCCGGCGCTTGGCTTCATCGCGGCCATGCCAGATCTGGCTGACAATCCCCGGCAGGCAGTGCTTGTCTCGCGAGAAGCGGGCGCCGAGGAAGCCCTCAATGCTGTGCTGGTCATCGGGCTGCGCCAGACCCTCCACCAGGCCGACCGGATCGATTAAAAAGGTGCGAATGATCGACGGATACAGGCTCTTGTAGTCCAGGACCAGCACCGAGTCATACAGGCCGGGGCGGGAGTCCATCACATAGCCGCCGGGGCTCGCCTGCGGCGGCACGTCGCCGAGGTTCGGCGCCACGTAGCCCAGGCGGTGCATGCGCGGAAAATAGAGGTGGCTGAAGGCGGCGACCGAGCCGCCGTGGCGATCGGCGGGCAGGCCGTTGACCGTCGCTCGTTCGAGCAGAAACGGCATGATCTCCGTTTTGTGGAAGATCCGCGTCACCAGCTCGCAGTCCTGCAGGTTATAGATGGCCAGCGCCGGTTTATCGTCATGGAAGCGGCGATCGATCTCGTCCATCCGATCCCACGGGTTGTCGATGGCTTTGCCTTCGCCCAACAGCTCGCGCGCCACCGCCTCCAGCGAAAAGGAGGAGAAATTCCAGAACGCCGATTTCAGCGCCTCGATACCGTCGATAATCAGCCGACCGTTGGCCTGGGCGAAGAAGACGCCGTTCTTAAAGCCGTGCTCGCGCCACTCCAGCTCGCTGTTGCCGCGGCCGAGCCGCAGCGGGATACGATAGCGTTCGGCATGTTTTTGCAGGACGCGCAGATCGAACTGCACCACGTTCCAGCCGATCAGCACGTCGGGGTCGTGATCGGCAAACCAGGCGTTGAGCTTTTCCAGCAGCAGGGGGCGACTGGCGACGTAGACCAGATCGAAATCGACGTCTGGCGGCGTTTCCGGTTTGGGGCCCAGCATGTAGACCACCCGCTGACCGCAGCCTTCCAGGCCGATGCAGTACAGCTCGCCGTGACGGCTGGTTTCGATATCCAGCGACACCCATTTCAGCGGCGGGCGATAGTCAGGATGGGGTTTCATGCGCGCGTTGACCAGATGCGGGCCACGCGTTTCACCTTCCACCCACACCGGGGCGGTAATAAAGCGCTCCATCAGGTAGCGCTCCGGCGGACGGATATCGCCCTCATAGAGGGTGACGCCGCTGTCGCGAAGCATCTTCTCCAGACGCATCAATTGACGATGGGCGCGGCAGTAGAGGCCGACCACCGGCTGGCGGTGGAAATCTTTCAGGGCCAGCGGGGCGAAGCGGAAGCCTTTCTCACCGTGCAGCAGTCGCTCAGCCTGCGCCCGCTGCGCGGCGGGGATAAAGGCGACGGACTCCTGCGGCGGCAGCGTGACCTGCAGCGGGCCGTCGTCGGTGGCCAGCCAGAAGGACAGCTCGGTGCCTTGCGGAGTGTCCCGCCAGTGACGGGTGAGTAAAAAACCTGCTCGTGGCTGGGTCACGGGTGCTCTCAACGATAAAAAACCAGGCCTGATTATAGCCTGGTTTCTCAGGAGGTGCTGGGGTTTTATACAGGTACTCGGCGCTAAGGTGGCGCTGGATTTCGGCTTGCGCGCTTATCCGGGCTACCCGACGCGGCAGAGCCGTAGCCCTGCCAGGCGCAGCGCGAGCAGGGTGATTATTGGCCGTAGTAGGCTTTAGCCCCGTGCTTACGCAGATAGTGCTTATCCAGCAGGGTCTGCTGCATATCCGGCAGCTGCGGCGCCAGCTGGCGGCAGAAGATGCCCATATACGCGATCTCTTCCAGCACGATGGCGTTATGCACCGCGTCTTCGGCGTTTTTACCCCATGCGAACGGGCCGTGGGAATGAACCAGCACGCCGGGCATCTGCGCCGGGTCGATCTCGCGCTGGCGGAAGGTTTCAACAATCACCTTGCCGGTTTCCCATTCGTATTCGCCATTGATCTCCGCATCGGTCATCAGCCGGGTGCAGGGCACCGGACCATAGAAATAGTCGGCGTGGGTGGTGCCGGTCGCCGGAATAGCTTGCCCGGCCTGCGCCCAGATGGTGGCGTGGCGCGAATGGGTATGCACAATGCCGCCCAGCGTCGGGAAAGCCTGATACAGCAGGCGATGGGTCGGGGTATCCGACGAGGGCTTCTTCTTACCCTCCACCACTTCGCCGCTCTCCAGACTGACCACCACCATATCGTCGGCGGTCATTACGCGGTAATCCACGCCGGAGGGTTTGATAACCAGAACGCCCTGGTCGCGGTCGACGGCGCTGACGTTGCCCCAGGTTAAGGTCACCAGATTATGCTGCGGCAGCGCTAAGTTGGCTTCCAGAACCTGGCGTTTAAGATCTTCTAACATAGTGTGCTCCGAATAGCAGGCGAGTCGGGTATCCCTCACCCCGGCCCTCTCCCGGCGGGAGAGGGAGGAAGGCGGCATCGCGCCCGGCCGGTACCCTCTCCCCGGCGGGGAAAGGGGTAGGGTGAGGGGACGACCTTTTAGCGTTTTGAACCGTAATAGACTTCATTCCAGCGCAGCGCGTCTTTGAAGGCCGGCAGACGGGTATCGTTGTCGATGACGGTCAGCTCGATATCATTCAGCTCGGCGAACTGGCGCATATCGTCGAGGTTCAGCGCATGGCTGAAGACGGTATGGTGCGCGCCGCCGGCGATGATCCAGGCTTCCGAAGCGGTACGCAGATCCGGCTGCGCTTTCCACAGGGCGTTGGCCACCGGCAGCTTCGGCAGATCGTGCGGCGTCGGGACGGTTTCAATGGTGTTGACCAGCAGACGGAAGCGGTCTCCCAGGTCGATCAGGCTGGCGACAATCGCCGGGCCGGTCTGGGTATTGAAGATCAGGCGCGCCGGATCCGCTTTGCCGCCGATGCCCAGCGGCTGGACGTCGAGGATCGGTTTCTCAGCGGTGGCGATCGTCGGGCACACTTCCAGCATGTGCGAGCCGAGCACCAGATCGTTGCCATTGTCGAAGTGGTAGGTGTAATCCTCCATAAAGGAGGTGCCGCCCTGCAGACCAGTTGACATCACCTTCATGATGCGAAGCAGAGCGGCGGTTTTCCAGTCGCCCTCGCCGGCAAAGCCGTAGCCCTGCTGCATCAGGCGCTGTACGGCGAGACCCGGGAGCTGTTTCAGGCCGTGGAGATCTTCAAAGGTGGTGGTAAAGGCGTGGAAACCGCCCTGTTCGAGGAAGCGTTTCATTCCCAACTCAATGCGCGCGGCGTCCAGCACGTTCTGGCGCTTGTCGCCGTGAACCTGCGCCGCCGGGGTCAGACGGTAGCTGCTCTCGTATTCATCGACCAGCGCGCTGATATCGCCGTCGCTGACGCTGTTGACCACCTGCACCAGATCGCCGACCGCCCAGGTGTTCACTGAGAAGCCAAACTTGATCTGCGCCGCGACTTTATCGCCGTCGGTCACCGCCACTTCACGCATGTTATCGCCGAAACGGCACACTTTCAGATGACGGGTATCCTGTCTGGAGACCGCCTGGCGCATCCAGCCGCCGATGCGCTGGTGGGCCTCTTTATCCTGCCAGTGGCCGGTCACCACGCTGTGCTGCTGGCGCATACGGGCGCCGATGAAGCCGAACTCGCGGCCGCCGTGTGCGGTCTGGTTCAGGTTCATAAAGTCCATATCGATGCTGTCCCACGGCAGCGCGGCATTGTACTGCGTATGGAACTGCAGCAGCGGCTTGTTGAGGATGGTCAGGCCGTTGATCCACATTTTTGCCGGCGAGAAGGTATGCAGCCAGACCACTAACCCGGCGCATTTGTCATCGTAGTTGGCGTCGCGGCAGATATGGGTGATCTCGTCCGGGGTAGTGCCCAGCGGCTTGAGGACCAGTTTGCACGGCAGTTTGGCTTCCGCATTCAGGCTGTTCACCACATGTTCGGCATGCTTCGTCACCTGGCGCAGGGCTTCCGGGCCGTAGAGATGTTGGCTGCCAATAACGAACCATACTTCATAGTTATCAAAAATCGTCATTTTCGTATCCTTAATGGGTGAGCGCTGCCTGAGATTGCGGGGCTTTTTCCGCCTTTGCAGCCGAAGGGAGATAGTGTTGTTCGGCGCTGACCGACCACTGCTGGTAGCGCTGATAGAGTTGTTCGAAACGCTGTGCCTGCGCCGGGCGCGGCTGCAGGGTGGTTTCCACCTGGCTTGCCATCCGCTGCTGGGCGGCGGGAATATCCTCATAGACGCCGGCGGCGACGGCGGCGAAGATAGCCGCCCCCAGCGCGCAGCACTGATCGGAGGCGACAATCTGCAGCGGGCGGTTCAGCACGTCGCAGCAGGCCTGCATGATGACCTGGTTTTTCCGTGCGATACCGCCGAGCGCCATGACGTTGTTAACCGGGATCCCCTGCTCGGTGAAGCACTCCATAATGGCGCGGGCGCCGAAGGCGGTGGCGGCGATCAGTCCGCCGAATAGCGCCGGCGCGTCGGTGGCCAGGTTAAGGTCGGTGATCACCCCTTTCAGGCGCTGGTTGGCATTCGGCGTGCGGCGGCCGTTGAACCAGTCAAGCACTACCGGCAGATGCTCCAGCGATGGATTGTTGGCCCAGGCTTCGGTGAGCGCCGGCAGTAACTGTTTTTGGCTGGCTTTGATTTGTTCGCGCAATTCCGGATGCTGCTGGGCCAGCTGTTCCAGCGGCCAGCCGAGGATGCGCCCAAACCAGGCGTAAATATCGCCGAAGGCGGACTGGCCTGCCTCCATACCGATAAAGTGCGGGACCACGCTGCCGTCGACCTGGCCGCAGATGCCTTTGACCGTGCGGTCGCCGACGCTCTCTTTATCGGCAATCAGAATGTCGCAGGTGGAGGTGCCGATGACTTTCACCAGCGCGTTAGGCTGCGCGCCGGCGCCAACGGCGCCCATATGGCAGTCGAAGGCGCCGCCGGAGATGGCCACGGTCTGCGACAGGCCCAGGCGCTGGGCCCACTCTGCGCTTAGCGTGCCGACCGGCACATCGGCCGTCCAGGTATCGGTGAACAGCGGCCAGGCCAGATGCTGGTTAATGATGGGATCAAGCTCATCGAAGAAGCTGGCCGGCGGCAGCCCGCCCCAGCTCTCATGCCACAGCGATTTATGCCCGGCGCTGCAGCGGCCGCGGCGCAGATCCTGCGGACGCGTAGTGCCGGAGAGCAGGGCGGGCACCCAGTCGCAAAGCTCCACCCACGAGGCGGCTGCCTGGGCGACGGCGCTATCTTCCCGGGTGACGTGGAGGATTTTGGCCCAGAACCATTCGCTGGAGTAGATCCCGCCGATATAGCGCGAGTAATCCTCTTTGCCCGGCTGGTGGCACAGGCGGGTGATCGCCTCGGCTTCCTCGACCGCGGTATGATCCTTCCACAGGACAAACATGGCGTTAGGGTTGTCAGCGAATTCTTCGCGCAGCGCCAGCATGTTGCCCTCGGCATCAACGGGAGCCGGGGTTGAGCCGGTGCTGTCGACGCCAATGCCCACGACGTCGGCGCGCTGTTCGGCGCTCAGGGAGGCAAGTACGCTTTTCAGCGCCGCTTCCATGGACTCGATGTAATCTCGCGGGTGGTGGCGGAAGCGGTTGTTCGCGCCATCGCAATACTGTCCTTCCCGCCAGCGCGGATACCACTCCACGCTTGCCGCCAGTTCTGCGCCGGACGCGCATTCCACCGCCAGGGCGCGGACTGAGTCACTACCAAAGTCGAGGCCAATCGCAATTGCCATCTTGTTACTCCATGCAGAAATCATTCATGCAGCAACAGTAGATATCCCCGGCAAAATCCGTCAGGCCGGATTCGCTAATCTTATGGATTATTTTGCTGTCACCTCGCAAAGTGTGACGCCGTGCAAATATTCGATGTGGACTTTCCTGCCGTATTTATAGACACTTTTGTTACCCGGCATATCCCGGTGGAATGCACGCTGCTGGCGCTTTTTTCGCTTGCTGTGCGGCTTTTTAGCGAAATTTCCACCGCCGTCGCAGTCGTGACAGGGCCGAGAGCGATAAAATGATGAATATGGACAATTGGTGTCACTAATACCTTCGGGAGAACCACGCGTATGGCCGAAACGCAAAACGATCCGCTGCTGCCGGGCTACTCTTTTAACGCTCATCTGGTCACCGGCCTGACGCCGATTGAGGCGCAGGGATACCTGGATTTCTTTATCGACCGCCCGCTGGGTATGAAAGGCTATATCCTCAACCTGACGATCCGCGGCGAGGGCGTAATCAACAACCACGGCGAGCAGTTTGTCTGCCGGCCGGGCGATATGCTGCTGTTCCCGCCGGGGGAGATCCATCATTACGGCCGCCATCCCGACGCCAGCGAGTGGTATCACCAGTGGGTCTACTTCCGCCCGCGCGCCTACTGGCACGAGTGGCTCAACTGGCCGACGATCTTCGCCCAGACCGGCTTTTTCCGTCCGGACGAGCAGTGGCAGGCGCGCTTTGGCGAGCTGTTCGGCCAGATCGTCGATGCCGGGCAAGGGGCGGGGCGCTATTCCGAACTGCTGGCGATTAATCTGCTGGAACAGCTCCTGCTGCGGCGGATGGAGGCGATCAACGAATCGCTGCATCCGCCGCTGGATAACCGGGTGCGCGACGCCTGCCAGTACATCAGCGACCATCTGGCGGACAGCCATTTTGATATCGCCAGCGTCGCCCAGCACGTCTGCCTGTCGCCCTCGCGCCTGTCGCACCTGTTCCGCCAGCAGCTGGGGATCAGCGTCCTCGGCTGGCGGGAGGACCAGCGTATCAGCCAGGCCAAACTGTTGCTGAGCACCACGCGGATGCCGATCGCCACCGTCGGGCGCAACGTCGGCTTTGAAGATCAGCTCTATTTTTCCCGCGTGTTCAAAAAATGCACCGGCGCCAGCCCGAGCGAATTCCGCGCGGGATGTGAATAAAAAGTAAAGAAAGTGAAATGATGACCCGCTTAAATGTCACAGCCAGTAAACTATTAAGACAATTGGTGGCTTGACGACGGCGCGATGGCTTCGGAGAATCCGGGCTTCGTTTTTTAACCGGGTACATTATGCAAGCATTGCTCGAACACTTTATTACCCAATCCACGGTCTACTCGCTGTTAGCCGTGATGCTGGTGGCCTTTCTCGAGTCGCTGGCGCTGGTGGGGCTTATCTTACCCGGAACGGTGATGATGGCCGGCCTTGGGGCGCTGATTGGCGGCGGTGAGGTTAACTTCTGGCAGGCGTGGCTGGCGGGGATCGTGGGCTGTCTGCTGGGCGACTGGATCTCATTCTGGCTCGGATGGCGCTTTAAAAAGCCGCTGCACCGCTGGTCGTTCATGAAGAAAAACCGCGCCCTGCTGGAGAAAACCGAGCATGCGCTGCACCAGCACAGCATGATCACCATCCTGATTGGCCGCTTTGTCGGGCCGACGCGTCCGCTGGTGCCGATGGTCGCCGGGATGCTCGACCTGCCGGTGGCCAAATTCGTGCTACCAAATGTTATCGGCTGTCTGCTCTGGCCGCCGCTCTATTTCCTGCCTGGCATTCTCGCCGGGGCGGCGATTGATATTCCGGCCGATGAAAACAGCGCCAGCTTTAAATGGCTGCTGCTGGGGGCGGCGCTGCTCGCCTGGCTGGCGGGGTGGCTGTGCTGGCGGCTGTGGCGGAGCGCGAAAACGTCTGGCGATCGGCTGACCCGCTGGCTGCCGCGCGGGCGTCTGCTGTGGCTGACGCCGCTTATGGTCGCGCTGGCGGCAACGGCGTTAACGTTTGTCTTCCGCCATCCGCTGATGCCGGTCTATCTGGCGATCCTGCACAAGGTTATTGCGCGCTGATCCCCATCAGATGCGAGGCGCTGCTGTGGCCGCTTAACAGCTCGGCGGTAGCGCCATCCCAGACAATGCGCCCTTCGGCGACCACAATCGAGCGCGGCGCAATGCGCGCGGCATCTTCCACGCTGTGCGAGACCATCAGCAGGGTGAGCTGCTGCTGCTCGCAGACATCAGCCACCAGCGCCAGCATCTCCTGGCGCAGCGCCGGGTCGAGCGCTGAGAAGGGTTCATCCAGCAGCAGCACCGGCTGCTGGCGCACCAGACAGCGGGCCAGCGCCGCGCGCTGCCGTTGACCGCCGGAGAGCTCTCCCGGCAGGCGTTCAAGCAGGTCATCAATTCCCATCTGGGCGGCAATCGCCGTGACTTTCTGCTGCTGTTCGCGGCTCAGTTTCAGGCCAGGGTGGATCCCGAGACTGATATTCTGCCGAATGGTCAGATGGTTAAACAGGTTATTCTCCTGGAACAGCATCGAAACCGGACGCTGCGCCGGCGGCGTCGCGTGATGCGTCTCGCCGTTAATCTGCAGGCTGCCGCTGGCGGGCGGCAGAAAACCGGCGATCAGATTCAGCAGGGTGCTCTTTCCGGCGCCGCTGGGGCCGAGCAGCGCGATGCGCTCGCCGCGCGCGACGTCGAGAGTAAAGCGCATCGGCAGATGCTGGTACAGCCAGGTTACATCATTGAGTTTTAGCATCACGCCCCGGAAGTTTTTCAATCAGCGTAAATAATAAGAAACAGAGCAGCAGCAGAAGCAGGGCGGTGACGGCGCCGTCCTGGCTGCGGTAGGCGCCTATCTGCTGGTACAGATAGAAAGGTAGGGTGCGGAACGCCTCGTTGCCGAACAGCGCCACCACGCCGAAGTCGCCAATCGACAGCACGCAGGCGAAGGCTAACGCCTGGGCCAGCGGGCGCCGGAGCGCGCGAAGTTCGATGACCCGCAGCCGCGCCAGGCCTTCGATCCCCAGCGACTGGCAGAGCATGCTGTAGCGGACGGCAATGTCGCGCATCGGGTTTTCCAGCACTTTAAGCGCGTAGGGGATCGCCATCAGGGCATTGGTAAAGATGACGATGCCGTCGGCGGACTCCGGCAGGCCGATGCTGTTATTGAGCAGCAGGAAGAAGCCGGTAGCCAGCACGATGCCCGGCATGGCAAGGATCAGCATGCCGCTCAGCTCCATCGCCTGCCCGGCCAGCGGCCGCTGACGGGCGCGCAGCTCGCGACTGCTCCATAGCAGCATCATCGTCAGGGTGACGCTCAACAGCCCGGCGGCAATGGCGATGCGCAGAGAAGTCGTCAATGCCTGCCAGAGGGCGGGCTGCGCCAGCACGTCCAGCATGTTGCGGTTGATCCCGTCGACGATGACCGCCAGCAACGGCGGCAGCAGAAGCAGCAGGGCGGCGCCGATCAGCAACCCATCGCTCAGCCGGCTATGCAGGCGATCGTCAGGGTCGCGCCAGCCGCGGACATGGCTGACGCCGATAGCCACCGCTTTACTGAGACGCTGGCTGAGCAGCACCAGCCCGAGGCAGCAGAGCATCTGGATCAACGCCAGCATCGCCGCTCGCGCCGGATCGTAGTCAAAGCTCAGCGCCTGGTAGATAGCCAGCTCAATGGTGGTGGCCTTCGGGCCGCCGCCCAGCGACAGCACGGTGGCGAAGCTGGCAAAGCAGAGCATAAAAATCAGCGCGGCGACGGCGGGAATGTGCCGGCGCATCCATGGCCATTCGACGAGGCGGAAGAAGGCATAGCCGCGCATGCCAAGCTGGGCGGCAATTTGCCGCTGCTCGCCGGGAATGTTCTCCAGCGCCTGCAGCAGCAGGCGGGTGGCCATCGGCATATTGAAAAAGACGTGCGCCAGCAGGATGCCCTGCAGGCCGTAAGGCGAGAAATCCCACTGCCAGCCGAAAGTGTGAAACAGCGAGGCCAGCCAGCCCTGGCGGCCATAGACGCTGAGGATGCCGAACACCGCCACCAGCACCGGCAGGATCAGGGTCATCGCGCACAGGCGCAGCAGCAGGGTGCGGCCGGGAAAGCGACGCCGATAAAGCGCGCGGGCGAGAAAGACGGCCGGGCCCACCGAAAGCAGCGCTGAGAGCGACGCCTGCCAGAAGGAGAAGCGCACCACGTGCCAGAGGTAGCTATCGCTGAAAACCGTCTGCCAGCCCGTGCCGGGCGCGCTGAACCACAGCGCCAGAAACGCCGCCAGCGCGACGGCGCAGAGCAGCGTGGCGGCGAACAGGCCCGGCAGCAGCCCGCTAAGGTTTAGCGGCTGACGGCGCGTTGCCATGCGCTAATCCAGGTCTGACGCTCGCTGGCGACCTGCTGCGGGGTAAACGTCAGCGTGGTCTGGGGCTTCACCAGGGTTGCAAAACCGGCCGGCAGCGCGACCTGGGTCACCGGATACATCCAGTTGCCGGTGGGGATGGCGTTCTGGAAGCCAGGAGATACCATGAATTTGAGGAATTTTTCCGCGAGTTCCGGCTGCTTGCTGGCGGCGGTGCGGGCGGCAACTTCGACCTGCAGATAGTGGCCTTCGGCGAAATTCGCCGCCGCATAGTGGTCTTTTTTCTCTTCAATAATGTGGTAGGCCGGCGAGGTGGTGTAGCTCAACACCAAGTCGCTTTCGCCTTTCAGGAACAGACCGTAGGCTTCGCTCCAGCCCTTGGTGACGGTAACGGTCTTCGCCGCCAGTTTCTGCCAGGCCTCGGGCGCTTTATCGCCATAGACTTTTTGCATCCATAGCAGCAGCCCCAGCCCCGGGGTGCTGGTGCGCGGATCTTCATAGATGACGCGCCACTTCTGCGGGCTCTCGACCAACTCTTTCAGGCTTTTCGGCGGATTGGCCAGTTTGTTTTTGTCATAGACGAAGGCGAAATAGCCGTAATCGTAGGGGACAAAGGTGTCGTTATCCCAGCCGCCCGGCACGCTGACCGCGCTGGCGGGAACGTGGCTTTTAGCGAACAGCTGACTCTGCGCCGCGGCTTCCAGCAGGTTGTTATCCAGGCCCAGCACGACGTCAGCCTTGCTGTTCTTGCCTTCCATGCGCAGACGATTCAGCAGCGAAACGCCATCTTCCAGCGCGACGAACTTCAGCTCGCAGCCGCAGTCCGCTTCAAACGCTTTTTTGACCGCCGGGCCGGGGCCCCAGTCGGCAGAGAAGGAGTCATAGGTATAGACGGTGAGGACAGGCTTAGCCAGAGCGGGCATGGCGACCAGCGCCAGCAGCGGGAGTAATTTTTTCAACACTTTGCACCTCAGAAAAAAGGGGTGGCAAAGGATTTTGAGTGAGCCTCAAATCCCTTCGCCGGCGTTATCCGGATCAGGTTCGACGGGTATTTTCTCAGCCCATACGCTTCATCCTTCAAGCCGCATCTGCGTTAGCTTCGCGCGTTCACCCCAGTCACATAGCTATCTATGCTCCAGGGGATTCACCCGCTTGCTGCCTTGATGCAACTTGAATGATATTGCGTATGTTTATTAGCACCCCGTTGAGAACGGCCTTAGTGTAATGATTTTGTCAGATGACGGAAAGCGCTTACGGCTCAGGCGGCGCAAACCATGCGGATTTAAAATCGAACCAGCCGAGGGTGTTCATCCGCACGCCGCGCATACTGCGCTGCCCCTGAATCATCAGCCAGTGATGGATCAGCGGCACGATATGCTGGCTGGCCAGCAGGCGCTGACTCCAGGTAGCCGGATTAAACTCTCCCGCGCGCCAGCGGCTGGCGTCTTCCTGCCAGTCGATGGGGATGCAGCGCTGAATCAGCGGGACTTCGTACAGATAGGCGAATAGCGAGAATTCGATCGGCAAGGTGAAGTTAACGCTGTTGAGCCAGATATCGCTGACCACCTCGCCGCGATGCCAGGCATCGTACTCCAGCTCCTGGATCTCCAGCTTTACCTGATGCGCCGCCAGCAGGTCGCGCATGATCCCGCCGATCACCCGATGTTCGACGTGATCGCGGTAGTAGGTGAGGGTAACCGTCTCCAGGCCCGCCGGCTTGTCGCAGGCGTGGTTGCTGGCGTGATGCCAGCGCGGCAGCAGGCCGTAAGCGGGAAACCAGTTGCCCTGGTAAAGCTCGCCCGCGTGGTAGAGCAGGTTCGCGGGCTGGAACAGATAGCTTAACCAGCGGCGCACCGCCTCGTTGGCGCCCAGCGGGCTTCGCGAGTCGAACAGCAGGTAGTAGCACCCCTCTTCCAGACGACTCTCCACCGCCTTTTCGCTTTCGGTATTGCCCTGCAGCGTCAGGCCGCCGTTGGGCTCTTCGCTAATTTCCGGTAGCACCCAGACGTTCACCTCATCGATCAGCGCCCGGTAGCCAAAATAGTCCTCAAAGGCGTGGATCTTGAGCTGGTTCTGATTGTTGCGCACCACGGCATACGGGCCGGTGCCGACCGGCATCGAAGAAAAGTGGTTCATGGTCCGCCACTCCTGCGGCAGCACCATCGCCGGCACCTGGCCCAGCAGCCAGGGCAGCCAGCGGTCGGGCTGGCGCAGATGAATATCCAGGGTCCAGGCGGTGGGCGATTCAATGCGTTCGATATGCGAATAGAGCGGCAGGGCATTGCTGCGCTGCAGAGAAGCGATCACATCGGTCATCTCCAGCTCACGGCCATGGTGAAAATGGATGCCTGGCCGGAGGAAAAAGCGCCAGTGGGTGGGCGTCAACTGCTGCCAGTGGTGGGCAATATCGGCTTCCAGTTCCCCATTTTCCTCATTTACCCGCGTCAGAGCGCTGAATATTTGCCGGGCGATATGGGTTTCCGAACGTCGCAGCGCGCTGCCGGGCAGTAAATTCTTCATTGGCCGGTAGTAGAGCACGCGCAGGATGTGCCGCCCTTGGCGGAAGCTGCGCCCGAGATGCGAGACCAGCATCTGACGGACGGCGGCTTTATCGCCGACCAGCTGCACCAGCTGATCGATGCGATCCTGTTCAAGCAGATCTTCGGCACGCTGCTGCTGCAGGGCGAGGCCGGTATAGAGAAAGCTCAGCCGCGAGCGTTTTCCGCGGCCAGCCTCCGCCTCCCAGGTCAGCCAGCCGCGGGACTCCATCATATTGAGCAAGGTGCGCATGTGGCGGCGCGAGCAGCTCAGCATTTCCGCCAGCTCGTTGAGGGTGGTCTCCTGCGATTTGCCGTCGCAGCACTGCCATAGACGGATGAACTGTTGTTGCAGACGGCCGGAAGACATAAAAGAGGAACTCCTGCGCAAAACTCAGCAATTTATTACTCCCCATATTAAGCCAATAATGAATCCCGATGAAGCGAGGAGGTGAATATGATGAGGTCTACCGCAAAATCGTTCTACCAGCGCTACTTTTCTGCGACGCAGGAAGCGTCCTGGCTGGCCCGCCTGATGGCAGGACGACAGCAGGAAATTCTGGGAGAACTGATGCAGTGGGGAGTGACGTCAAAGACCTCTGATCATTGACTTGCAGACATCATGTGTGACTGAGTATTGGTGTTATACTCGTCGTTTTTCAAGCTGCAGGTGCGCGCGCTCGCCCGGGTTTATCGCTGTCGATGCTCCCAGAGCCCTATGTTCTGGCCGCGTGAATCGCCCCTACGGGACTCACCCTTTCGGAGCCAGCGCAAAAACGGTTAACCGTTTGTCCTGCAACGTGAATTCCAAAGAGTATAGAATCACCCGCCAGCAGAAAGCCTCTGCTGGCTTTTTTCGTTTACTTCGCGTGTGTTAAGGACATTTCATGCTGTGGTTGATGACGATGGGACGACGGCTAAACGGCGTCTATGCCGCCTTTATGCTGGTTGCTTTTATGATGGGCGTGGCGGGCGCATTGCAGGCGCCGACGTTGAGTTTGTTTCTCAGCCGCGAAGTGGGGGCGCAGCCGTTCTGGGTGGGCCTGTTCTACACCGTGAATGCGATAGCCGGGATCCTGGTGAGTCTGGCGCTGGCCAAGCGCTCCGATAGCCGCGGCGACCGGCGGCGGTTAATTATGTTCTGCTGCCTGATGGCGGTAGGCAATGCGCTGCTGTTTGCCTTCAACCGCCACTATCTGACGCTGATCACCTGCGGGGTGATGCTGGCATCCATCGCTAACGCCGCCATGCCGCAGCTCTTTGCCCTGGCGCGGGAATATGCCGACAGCTCGGCGCGGGAAGTGGTGATGTTCAGCTCGGTCATGCGTGCCCAGCTGTCCCTGGCGTGGGTGATTGGCCCGCCGCTGGCCTTTATGCTGGCGCTCAACTATGGCTTTACCACCATGTTCTCCATTGCGGCGGGCATCTTTGTGATCAGCCTGGCGCTGATTGCCGTCAAACTACCCTCGGTTCCGCGCGTGGAGCAGCCCTCGGAAGAGGCGGAGGCGCTGGCGCAGGCCGGCGGCTGGCAGGACAAGAACGTACGCATGCTGTTTATCGCCTCCACCCTGATGTGGACCTGCAACACCATGTATATCATTGATATGCCGCTGTGGATCAGCAGCGATCTCGGGCTTCCCGACAGCCTGGCCGGGATCCTGATGGGCACCGCCGCCGGGCTGGAGATTCCAGCGATGATCCTCGCCGGCTACTACGTGAAGCGCTTTGGTAAACGTAAAATGATGGTGGCGGCGGTGGCGGCCGGTGTGCTGTTTTATCTGGGGTTGATCCTGTTTCATGGCCGTACGGCGCTGCTGGCCCTGCAGCTGTTCAACGCCATCTTTATCGGCATTATCGCCGGGATCGGCATGCTGTGGTTCCAGGATTTAATGCCGGGGCGCGCGGGGGCGGCGACCACCCTGTTTACCAACAGTATTTCCACTGGCGTGATCCTGGCCGGCGTGATGCAGGGGGCGCTGTCGCAGAGCTATGGCCACGCCAGCGTCTACTGGACGATCGCCGCGATTTCGCTGGTGACGCTGTTTTTAACCAGCAAGGTAAAGGATATCTGACCGTCCTCTTCGCCCCGGCGTGCAATTCGCCGGGGCCGCCGGGTTTACTTCAGTTCGATTCGCTTGATGTCGCCGATGATAAAGATGTAGGCAATCACGCCGATCAGCGCCGTCAGGCCGACGTAGACCAGTGCGTAAAAGAAGTTACCCGTAGCGGAGATAATCACGCCAATTATCAGTGGGGCTATAATCGACGCCATATTAGCGCAGAAATTAAATATACCGCCGGTCAGGCCTGCCATATTTTCCGGGGCAATATCAGAAATTAACGTCCAGCCCAGGCCAACCATTCCCTGGCCAAAAAACGCCACCGACATGATAATAATAACGGTGCTGTTGGCGCTCACCCAGTTCGCCGCAATAATACAGCTGGAGAGTAATAATCCGGAAATTATTGGTAACTTCCGACTGATGTTGACGGAGCCGGTTTGCTTCAGCAGTCGGTCCGAGATCCAGCCGCCGAAGAGGATGCCGATGGCGGCGGCGAGGAACGGCCAGGTGGCGAAGAAGCCAACGTGCAGCCAGGGAAGATGGCGCTCGTTGGCCAGATAGCTGGGAAACCACGTCAGGAAAAACACCAGCGTGGTGTTGCCGGCAAACTGACCCAGACTGGCGCCGAGGATCTGGCGACAGCCCAGCAGGCGCCTGGCGTCACGCCAGTTAAATGGAACGTTCTGGATTTTATTGTCAATGCCGTTTGCGCCGATATAATCCAGCTCCGCTTGATTAGCCGTGCGCGATTCATGGGGTTCATGATAAAAACGCCACCACACCAAAGTAAATAAAATACCTAATCCGCCGGTGAGGAAAAAAAGCGTTCTCCAGCCATGATGTTCGAGGATTAAAAATAACAGCGGCGAGAAGGCCGCCAGTCCTATATATTCACCAACCGTATATGTTGCCGTCGCCCGCGCGCGCTCATGCTGCGGGAACCAGGTGCTGACGATGCGGCTGTTGGCCGGGAAGCAGGGCGCTTCACTGACGCCGAGTCCCAGGCGCAGAAGCAGCAGAGATTTAAGCCCGAGGGTGAAACTTTGCAGCAGGGTAAACAGCGACCAGAAGAAAATTGACAGGGCATAGGTCAGTTTGTTGCCGAAGCGGTCTAAAAACATGCCGCCGGGGATCTGCGCCAGGGCATAGGTCCAGGCAAAGGCGGAGAAAATGATGCCCATCATCGCCGGATCGATATGAATTTCCTGGGTTAACTGTGGGGCAACGATACCGAGGATGGTGCGGTCGAGATAATTGATCATCGTTCCGACGGACAACAGCAGTAAAATAACTATCCGAACGCGGCTTCTTTTTTTCGTCCCCGATGAGGAAGTGAGGACTTCCTGAGAGTTTGACATACTCATAGCGAGTTCCTTTAAAGTTTAAAATATTTTTGCATATATTTGTATATGCAAAAATAGCTCCGGGAACTATAGGTTGTATCTATGAATGGCAACGCTTTGTGGCACATTCATCCGCTTCAGAAAATAATATTTGATGCACCGCCAATATTTTCCCGCACGTGCGCATTATTGGTGGCTTGCATGGTATATTAGCATCAGTGAATTTATTCTTATATTATACGGGCAAAAATAATGAACCTAAAGCAACTTTATTATTTTAAACGTCTGTCTGAAACTGAACATTATACCGAAGCGGCCTCCAGTCTGTGCATCACCCAGCCTTCACTAAGCCATGCGATATCAGAGCTGGAGAAGGAGTTAGGGGTCGCGCTGTTCGCCAGACAGGGACGGAACGTTAAAATTACGCAAAACGGCAAGCGGTTTCTGCCGTATGTCGAAGATGCGCTGGCCTCACTGGAAAATGGCCGCACAGTTTTGCAAAAAAACGGCGCTGAAAATAAAGAAAACATTCGTATAGCCTTTATTTACACGATGGGCGAATATGTTGTTCCGCAGTTAATTAATAAATATTCTCTTTCACCTGAATTTCACAACGTGACTTTTTCTTTTACTCAAGGGACCTCGCTGACGCTGTTGCAAGAGCTGAAAGCGGGAAAAGTCGATCTGGCGATCTGCTCTTATATTGCCGATGAACCCGATATCGATTTTATTCCGGTTATTCAGCAGGAGCTGGTGGTGGTGACCGCCAGGGATCATCCGCTGGCCCGGCTGTATGAACATGAAGTCGACCTCGTGGAGACGATTCATTATCCCTATATCTATTTTTCAGAAAATAGCGGCTTACGTCCGTTTATCGATAATGTATTTATGCAGCAAAAGCTGGTGCCGGAGATTGCCTGCTACGTGGAAGAGGATACCGCGATGGCCGGGCTGGTCAGCATTGACTACGGGATCGCGATCATGCCGCGGATCTCGGCGCTCTCCCATTACAACGTCCATATCCTGAAGATTAAAAACACCCTCCCTCCGCGCTATATTTATCTGGCAACCATGAAAGACCGCGGACTTTCCCCTGCGCTGCAGTCGTTTAAAAATGTGGTCATCCACGACAGCCAGAAGATCTGTTAGCGAATAGCCCGGAGAGGTCCTCCGGGCTAAGGGGTTATCAGGAGAGAATATCCATTACTTCACGCAGCTTGTCGATGGCGATCTGTCCCGGCGCGGAAGCCTGACCCACGGTACCGAAGGTCATGGCTGAGCCAAAAAGACGCCCGGTGACCCGGCTGACGCCGCCCGATTTTCCCATCGACATGGTGATCAGCGGGCGGGTGGCATACTTCTCTTTCATGGTCAGCGTGGCGGCGAGCAGGGTCAGAACGTCCTGCGGCGATTGCGGCATCACCGCGATCTTCGGCAGATCGGCGCCCAGATCCTGCATGCGGCGCAGGCGATAGATGATATCTTCCTGGGCAGGGGTCTTATGAAAATCATGGTTACTCATGATCACTTTGACGCCCGCGGCATGCGCATCGTCAACCAGCGCGCGGATCTGCGCTTCATCATTGAACAGCTCGATATCGATGACATCAACCAGGCCACTGCGCGCCGCTTCGCGGTTGAGCGCGAAGTAGGCGTCGTCGCTGAGCTCGGTCTCGCCGCCTTCTTTCTTGCTGCGGAAGGTGAACAGCAGCGGCAGCGCTTTCAGCGCGCCACGGATTTCCGCCAGCGCGGCCATCACCTGAGCCATCTCTCTCACCTGAGTAAAGTGGTCAACGCGCCATTCGATGATATCGGCGCCGGCGTCGACCAGGCCGTGGGCGTTACCCAGTATTTCATCCAGCGTTTTGCCGATCAGCGGTACACAAATTAAGGTTTCCCCTTCCTGGAAGGTGATGTTCTTTACGGTAACTGCATTTGTCATGTAGGCATCCATTATTATTCGCGTTGAACCTCAGGCGGTGACTGCGGTGGGTGATACTTTTTGCGCCGCCCGAGCCTGCAGTTGACGATAGCCGATGTACAGGGCGATCACAAAGCCGATCACGGCGATCGCAAAATCAAACCACATAATGCTGGCAATACTGATCTGCGAAAGTTTGGCGGTGATCAGCGGGATCGTGAAGCTGGCGATACTGCCGGCGGTGTAGAAGATGCCGGTTGCCTTGCCTTTCCCGTTCGGGAAGCTCATCGCCATGATCGTCGCTCCCAGCTGTAGCACTCCGCCCGCGGCGGCAAAGCCGATGACAAAGGCGAAGCCGGTAACCATCATCGGCGTCGGGAACAGGCACACCAGCAGCAGCGAGACCATCGACAGGCCAGTATAGATGATCATGGCGACGGCGGAGCTGAACACCTCTTTGACGAAGGCGGCGGTCACGAAGACGCAGACCAGCGACCCGACGGTGTAGATGCTGAGCAGCTTAATCGCCGAGGCATAGGGCAGGCCGACCACGAACTGACCGTACTGCGCCAGCCACTGGCTGACCAGATAGAAGGTCGCCATGCCGATATAGCCGTACAGGGTGAAGATCACCATATCCAGTTTGTTGGCCTGCGGACGGGCGGAGGTTTCCGCCTGTGGCCCTGGGGTGGCCTCTTTTTTCGCCGCCTGGCTATCCGGGAACGGCATTTTGAGCAAATAGAGGCCGCTCACAACAAACAGCGCCGCCGCAATCACGAACGACCAGCCGAACCACAGATTCGCCCAGATCAGGAAACTGATAATGAACGGCAGCAGGAACTGTCCGGCGGAGACGAAGGCTTTGATCAGCACGTTGGCCCGGCTGGCGGAGTGCGGGAAAGATTCCATCAGCGCCGGATAGGTGCCGGAGTCGAGGAAGCTGTTCGCCAGGCCCGCCATAATGCCGAAGACATAGGCCAGATAGATATTTTTGGTCAGCAGAATGCCGATAAAAAAGATCAGATAGCTGAGGATCCCCAGATAGATAAAGGGCTTACGACCAAAGCGATCCGACAGAAAGCCGGTCACGATGGTCGCCAGTTTGCCGATCCCTAACGAGGAGATCACCACTGATACGCCGGCAGCGTCTGTTCCCCACTGCTCCTGGAGATGGGCCATGTTGAGGGTGATCAGCAGCACCCCCATGCCATGAATCAGGTAGTTGAGGTACAGCCCTGCCGCGGTAGGGACGTATTTATTTTTCATCGCTTGCCCCTTAGAACAGGATGCTTTTGATGTAATCAACCGGCATCTGTTTACCCGTCCAGATTTCGAACGCGCGCGCGCCTTGCCACAGCATCATCCCGAGGCCGTTTAGCGTACGGCAGCCTTTTTTCTCAGCCACTTCCAGAAGGTGGGTTTTGCGCGGGTTGTACACGACGTCGGAGACGATCAGGTCCGGACGCAGGAAGCTGTCGTCCGGGAGCAGCATCTGGCCTTCGAACGGCTTCATGCCGACCCCGGTGGCATTGGTCAGGATCACGCTGCTGTCGATTTCGGCACGCAGTTTGTCATGATCGTCGAGATCGAACAGATGGATCTCGCAGCGCGTGTTGTTGCGGATCTTGGCTACCGTTTCTTCGGCGTTGGCGAAGAATTTATCGCGACGGTTGAAGATCGAGATCGCCTTCACTCCATCCAGTGCCGCCTGGACGCAGAGCGCGGTCGCCGCGCCGCCGGCGCCGAGCACGGTCATCTTCTTGCCAATAATATCGATACCCGCTTCGCTAAGGGCGCGCATATAGCCGGTGCCGTCGGTAATATGCCCGGTCAGTACGCCGTCGTCATTGACCACGGTATTCACCGCCCCGACCAGCTGCGCCGCCGGCGAGAGCTTATCGAGATACTGGCAAATCTCGGTTTTGTTCGGCATAGAGACGTTAAAGCCGCGCAGCTTCAAAGCCCGGAAGCCCTGCACAACGTCTTTCAGCTCCTGATTACCGACTTCAAAAGCCAGGTAGACGTAGTCCAGCCCGAGATGGGCGAAAGCCTCGTTGTGCATGGTGGGCGACATGCTGTGGCGAATCGGGGTGGCGATCAGACCAATCAGCTCAGTGTGTCCAGTAATACGTTCTGCCATGACAAAAATCCTCAATAAGTTAGAAAGGGAATTCGTTGTGCTTCGCGGCTGCCCAGCGCACCCATGTCTTCGAGGGTGTCCAGCACGTTGCGGCCTTCGCGGATGCCGTCGATAATGCGTCGCGCCATCACGCTGTCGCCGATATTCATGATTTTGACGTTATTGGCATTGGCCCAGCGCTCGATCTCGTCGAGACCCGTCCGGTTGGCGCGCATCCCCAGGCAGACAAAGCCGTAGTCGAAGGGGATATCGAAGGTATGCTGTGTATTTTTCACCTGGAAATGGTCGGCAGCCACCGCCATCAGTTGCGTATTCATGTGCTGTTCGACCTGGTGCTCGTCGAGCATGTTCAACATGGCATTCCTGGTAATGATGTCGAGATCGCGACCGGCGGCGTCCTGCATTTCGATTAATACCGCTAGCGCGCCGCGAGCGGTAAAGTATTCGATGACGTCAAGGCCAACGGCGCCCGCGCCGACAACGGCGATGCGTTTGCCCTCGACATGGGTAAATTTCGCCAGATTGTCGATCATGCCGGTAATGGAAAAGACCTTGCCTTCCGCGGCGTCAATATTCTCCCGCAGTCCTGCAATAGGCGGCAGCAGGGGGGTCGAGCCGGTGGCATTGACGATCAGATGCGGACGCAGGGCGGAAACCGAGGCTACGTCTGCCCGTTTGCCGACCTGCAGCATCAGGTTGTCCAGCGTGGCGATGCGGTTTTTCATAAACTGCGGGAAATCCGCGATGCGTTTTTTCTCCGGCAGACGGGCGATATCGCTGGCGAGACCGCCGACGTGATTTTTCGCCTCCAGCAGCCAGGTGTGGCAGCCGACTTCCGCCGCGGTGCAGGCGGCCTCCATCCCGGCAGTGCCAGCGCCGATGACGACCACGTTCGTTTCGCGATTAACGCGCCGCGTTTTGTAGGTATCGCCGTGAATGATGTCCGGGTTAATTGAACAGCGCAGCGGGCGCGAGCGGGCGATGCGATGGTCGGCGCAGCCGATATTGCAGGAGATGCATTTGCGCATCAGGCGTTCTTTACCGCTTTGCACCTTCTGCACCCACTCCGGCTCGGCAATCAGACCGCGACCAATGGCAATGAGATCGGCATCGCCGCTGGCGAGGATATCCTCGGCCACCTGCGGGGTACGGATATTGCCGGCGATGACCGTGGGCTTATGGAATTTATCGCGCACCGCGCGGGAGAGATAACGTTTCCAGCCATCCTCCAGCGACATCTGGTCGATTTGCAGATTCAGGTTGTCGTTCTGCGCCGCCGAGACGTTGATGATATCGACCTTCTCCTGGCAGAGCTCAAGGATGCGCAGAGAATCTTCGAGGGTATTGCCGCCCTTGAGGAAGTCGTCGGCGCTAATGCGCAGGCTGACCGGAAAACGCGGCCCGACGCAGGCGCGAACTTTATCGACAATCAGACTTAATATCCGGGCGCGGTTTTCGACGCTGCCGCCAAATTCATCGGTGCGCTTGTTAAATAGCGGCGATAAAAACTGGCTAATTAAATAGGAGTGGCCAGCATGAATTTCGACGCAGTCAAAACCCGCGCGACGAACGCGCTCTGCGGCGTCACCGAATTTTTCCACCGCGTGATAAATTTCCTCATGGGTCATTGGCCGCGGAATATTACCGTGCTTTTTCGAGGGCGTCGTCGAGGAGGAGAGCGGTGTCTGACCTTCGAGGCGGTAGGCATAAGCCGAAGCGCCTGCGTGATTTAACTGAATGGATACGCAGGCGCCATGTTTATGCAGGGTCTCGGTTAATTTAAACAGCCGCGGGATATATTGATCGTTATCGATCCGCAGCTGGGTGGTGCCGTTGGAGGCGAAAGGGAAATCAATACAGATGTTTTCGATGGTGATAAGCCCGGTGCCGCCTTTGGCCCGCAGTTCGTAGTATTCCAGCTGTTCCTGCGAGACCTCGCCATTGAGCGTGGCCATATTGGTGCCCATCGGGGGCATAATAATGCGGTTTTTTAGCGTCATGCCGTTGATGGTCAACGGACTGAAAAGGTGCGGATAGTGGCTCATCTCTTCTCTCCACAGGAGGCCGGGAAACCGCTATGCGGGGGCCCGGGCGTGTCCTTAGTTAATATTTCTCTGTGGGAAAAGATAGCGAGGCGAAAAATCGAAAAATAATGCTTTTTTTTGCTGTGAGCTATAGGGGTTCTCTATGAGATTAACGCTTTTTTCACATTGTTATATTTTTATATTAAACACTCGTACCTTATTTTTACTTGCAGTGAAGGGATAATACATAAACCACGCAGGTCAGGGGGAGGAAAGCGGAATCATTCGTCTTTATCGCGTGGGGCAGGCCAACGTCATGGGCTGACGATCGGCGAAGCAATATTGTTTTTTGTGCGTAAGATCTCAATTTTCTGCCGCAATAAACTAAAAAGCCCGGTCAAATGACCGGGCGCGAAGATTAATTCATAAACGCCGGCAGCTTGTGCTCATAGTCGGAAATAGCCGCTTCATGTTGCAGCGTCAGGCCGATGCTATCCAGGCCATTGAGCATGCAGTGGCGACGGAAATCGTCGATCTTAAAGCTGTAGGTTTTATCCCCCGCTTTAACCACCTGCGCTTCCAGGTCCACTTCAAACGTAATGCCCGGTTTGGCCTGCACCAGTTTGAACAGCTCGTCGACCTGCTCATCGCTCAACGTCACCGGCAGCAGCTGGTTGTTGAAGCTGTTGCCATAGAAAATATCGGCAAAGCTTGGGGCGATAACGACTTTAAAACCGTAATCGGTCAGCGCCCACGGCGCATGCTCGCGCGAGGAGCCACAGCCGAAGTTTTCCCGCGCCAGCAGGATAGATGCGCCTTTGTACTCAGGAAAGTTCAGCACGAACTCCGGGTTCGGCTGTTGACCTTTATCGTCGAGGAAGCGCCAGTCGTTGAACAGGTGCGCGCCAAAGCCGGTGCGGGTCACTTTCTGCAGAAACTGCTTGGGAATGATCGCGTCGGTATCGACGTTTGCAGCATCCAGCGGAACCACCAGGCCGGTATGTTGGGTAAATTTCTCTGCCATGATGGTCTCCTTACTTCAGATTACGGATATCGGCGAAATGGCCGGTCACAGCTGCCGCCGCGGCCATTGCCGGGCTCACCAGGTGCGTGCGTCCGCCGCGGCCCTGGCGGCCTTCAAAATTACGGTTGCTGGTGGAGGCGCAGCGCTCGCCCGGGTTCAGGCGGTCGTTGTTCATCGCCAGACACATAGAGCAGCCCGGTAAGCGCCACTCAAAGCCGGCTTCGATAAAGATCTTATCCAGGCCTTCCGCTTCCGCTTGCGCTTTCACCGGACCGGAACCCGGCACCACCAGCGCCTGGACGCCCGGCGCCACTTTACGCCCTTTGGCGATTTCCGCCGCCGCGCGCAAATCTTCGATACGCGAGTTGGTACAGGAGCCGATGAATACTTTATCGATAGCCACTTCCGTCAGCGGAATGCCGGATTTCAGCCCCATATAGGCCAGCGCTTTCTCGGCGCTGGCGCGTTCCACCGGGTCGCTGAACGACGCAGGATCGGGGATATTATCGCTGACCGAAATCACCTGGCCCGGGTTGGTGCCCCAGGTCACCTGCGGGGCAATCTCAGCCGCCTGCAGCGTCACTACGGTGTCAAATGTGGCGCCGTCGTCGGTTTTCAGGGTTTTCCAGTACGCCACCGCATCGTCAAAATCTTTGCCTTTCGGCGCGTGCAGACGGCCGCGTACGTAATTGAAGGTGGTTTCATCCGGCGCGACCAGGCCCGCTTTCGCGCCCATCTCGATCGCCATGTTGCACAGGGTCATGCGGCCTTCCATGCTCAGATCGCGGATCGCTTCGCCGCAGAACTCCACCACGTGGCCGGTGCCGCCGGCGCTGCCGGTTTTACCAATGATCGCCAACACGATATCTTTGGCGGTGATGCCCGGCGCCGCTTTGCCTTGCACTTCGATTTTCATGGTTTTCGCACGACCCTGTTTCAGGGTCTGGGTCGCCAGCACATGCTCTACTTCGGAGGTGCCGATGCCGAAGGCCAGCGCGCCGAAGGCGCCGTGGGTGGCGGTATGGGAGTCGCCGCACACAATGGTCATCCCCGGCAGGGTAACCCCTTGTTCCGGGCCCATCACGTGAACGATGCCCTGGTACGGGTGGTTCAGATCGTACAGCTCAACGCCGAACTCTTTACAGTTCTTAATCAGCTCCTGCATCTGAATGCGGGCCATCTCGCCGGACGCGTTAATATCTTTGGTCTGCGTCGAGACGTTGTGATCCATGGTGGCGAAGGTTTTACCCGGCTGGCGCACCTGGCGGCCGTGGGCGCGCAGGCCGTCAAAGGCCTGCGGGGAGGTGACTTCATGCACCAGATGGCGGTCGATATACAACAGCGGAGTTTCGTTTTGCGCCTCATACACCACGTGCGCATCAAACAATTTTTCGTATAACGTCTTCGCCATGATTACACCCCTTCTGCGACATAGCGGGCAATGATATCGCCCATTTCATCAGTGCTGACCGCCGCCGTGCCGCGCGCTAAATCGCCGGTACGAACGCCTTCCTCCAGAGCGCGGTTAATCGCGCTTTCAATCGCGCTCGCCGCCTCGTCAGCGTCGAGGCTATAGCGCAGCAGCAGCGCCAGGGAGAGGATCTGCGCGATCGGGTTAGCGATATTTTTGCCGGCGATATCCGGCGCCGAGCCGCCCGCTGGCTCGTACAGGCCGAAACCTTGTTCGTTGAGGCTGGCGGAGGGCAGCATACCCATCGAGCCGGTGATCATTGCGCACTCGTCGGAGAGGATGTCGCCGAACAGGTTGGAGCACAGCAGCACGTCGAACTGGGACGGATCTTTAATCAGCTGCATGGTGGCGTTATCGATATACATATGCGCCAGCTCAACGTCCGGATACTCCTTGCCGATCTCGGTGACGATTTCGCGCCACAGAATGGACGACTGCAGGACGTTGGCTTTATCGATGGAGGTCACTTTGTGACGACGTTTACGGGCGGATTCAAACGCGATGCGCGCGATACGTTCGATTTCAAAGCGGTGATACACCTCGGTATCAAAAGCTTTCTCATGCTGACCGCTGCCTTCGCGACCTTTCGGCTGACCGAAGTAGATGCCGCCGGTCAGTTCGCGAACGCAGAGAATGTCGAAGCCGTTGGCGGCGATGTCGGCGCGCAGCGGGCAGAACTCTTCCAGCCCCTGATACAGTTTGGCCGGGCGCAGGTTGCTGAACAGTTTAAAGTGTTTACGCAGCGGCAGCAGGGCGCCGCGCTCTGGCTGTTCTGCGGGCGGCAGGTGTTCCCACTTCGGGCCGCCGACAGAGCCGAACAGGATCGCGTCCGCCTGCTCGCATCCGGCGACGGTCGCCTGCGGCAGGGGCGTTCCCTGACGGTCGATGGCCGCGCCGCCGACGTCGTACTGGCTGGTGGTAATGTGCATGGCAAAACGTTGGCGCACGGCTTCCAGTACTTTCATCGCCTGGTTCATCACTTCCGGGCCAATGCCATCACCCGGCAAAACGGCAATATGGTAATTCTTCGACATTACACGGTTTCCTTATTGTTCTCTTTATTCTGAGCTTTGCGTTGCAATTCTTTTTCGACTTCGGCGGCGCGCCAGATGTTGTTCAGCACGTGAACCATCGCTTTGGCTGACGACTCTACGATATCCGTTGCCAGACCAACCCCGTGGAAACGGCGACCGTTGTAGTCAACGACGATATCCACCTGGCCCAGGGCGTCTTTGCCGTGGCCTTTCGCGCTTAAGCCATATTTCACTAATTCAATGTTGTAATCGGTGACGCGGTTAATCGCCTGGTAGATAGCATCAACCGGACCGTTGCCGTTGGCGGCTTCGGTTTTGATCTCATCCCCGCAGACCAGCTTGATCGAGGCGGTGGCGATATCGCTGGAGCCGGACTGAACGTTGAAGTAATCCAGGCGGAAATGCTCTGGCTCTTCCTGCTGCTTGTTGATAAACGCCAGCGCTTCCAGATCGTAATCGAAGACCTGGCCTTTTTTGTCCGCCAGCTTCAGGAACGCGTCGTACAGGTGATCCAGGTTGTAATCGCTCTCCTGGTAACCCATCTCTTCCATCCGGTGTTTCACCGCCGCGCGGCCGGAGCGGGAAGTCAGATTCAGCTGCACCTGGTTCAGGCCGATGGATTCCGGGGTCATGATTTCGTAGTTTTCGCGGTTCTTCAGCACGCCGTCCTGGTGGATACCGGAGGAGTGGGCGAAGGCGCCGGTGCCGACGATGGCTTTGTTCGCCGGGATCGGCATGTTGCAGATCTGGCTGACGGTCTGGCTGGTGCGCCAGATTTCATGGTGGTTGATATTGGTGTGCACGTTCATGATGTCTTTGCGCACTTTAATCGCCATGATGACCTCTTCCAGCGCGCAGTTGCCGGCGCGCTCGCCGATACCGTTCATCGCGCCTTCTACCTGGCGGGCTCCGGCGTGGACCGCGGCGAGGGCGTTGCCGACGGCAATACCCAGGTCATCATGGGTATGGACGGAGATAATGGCTTTGTCGATATTCGGTACGCGCTCATACAGGCCGCTGATAATGTTGGCGTACTCGAACGGCATGGTGTAGCCGACGGTATCCGGAATATTAATGGTGGTGGCGCCAGCGTTAATCGCGGCTTCCACGACGCGAGCCAGGTCAGCAATCGGCGTACGGCCGGCGTCTTCACAGGAGAACTCGACATCGTTAGTGTAGTTGCGCGCCCGCTTCACCATATAAACCGCGCGTTCAATGACCTCATCCAGGGTGCTGCGCAGTTTGGTGGCGATATGCATCGGCGAGGTGGCGATGAAGGTGTGGATACGGAACGCTTCTGCCACTTTTAAGGATTCCGCCGCCACGTCGATGTCTTTCTCGACGCAGCGCGCCAGGGCGCACACGCGGCTGTTTTTGATGGTGCGCGCGATGGTCTGCACGGATTCAAAATCGCCCGGAGAAGAAACCGGGAAACCGACTTCCATCACGTCAACACCCATGCGCTCGAGGGCCAGAGCAATCTGCAGCTTCTCTTTGACACTCAGGCTTGCCTGTAACGCTTGTTCGCCATCACGTAAGGTCGTATCGAAAATAATGACTTGCTGGCTCATGGTTTGGATCCTTAGTCTGTGTCCTGGCGCCTTGTTGACGAGCATAAAAAAACCCGCGCCAAGGCGCGGGTTTTATAGTCTTGCTGGAAGATGACTTAACGCTGAACGTCGCCCAACAGCCTACCGCGCAAATGGCATGCGTTTAGTAGTAGTAGGCTGGTGATGCGAGTGGTGCGAATCATTGCGTCAAACTCCAGATGAAATCGTTATGCTTTTAGAGTTACTGGATAGCCGTTTCAAAGTCAACCCCTGGCATGGAAAAAGCGTTTTTGGTCCGCGGCGTGAATTAGCTAATTGTGCTGATGTTAGCCCTTTTTTGCCGAAGATCCTATTTTGGACCTGCGGGGGCACACAGGGATATGTTTCATTTGAAAATGCACTTTGCATTAAAGGCCTCGCTCACGATGCGCCGCGAGCGAAGCGGTCAAAAATCGCTATCTGAATGAAATAATTATATTTATTTTTCGTGTGAATATGTCTACCCCTTAGCGGATCTTTTTTCAATGATAAATAGTTGTTAATTTTATGGGGTGGAAAATAAAATACTTTATTATTGCTTAAGTTACAGTTAACCATTGGTGTTGTTTTTATTTTCCTGGATTATGGTTAGACTCATCTTCATTAAGTAACTCATATTGTTTGAGCAGTTTATTTATTCCGGTGGTACCGGTTTGACACTGCCACTCATAGCCTTGATATATTCCTAAAATACACCTTTGCTATTTTGCAAATGTCATTGGCATGATAAATGATATTTTCGGCGCTAATTATAGCGGTTTAGTAAAGGGAATTCATCGTGACGGCGGAACTAGATATGTTAATTGAAAGTCCAGAATATAAATCAGCCCCCGGACAGGAAGTCGTAAAACCTCAACTACGGATGGTTGATCTCAATCTGCTTACCGTTTTTGATGCGGTTATGCAGGAACAGAATATTACCCGTGCCGCCCATACGCTCGGCATGTCTCAACCGGCGGTGAGCAACGCGGTTTCACGTCTGAAAGTGATGTTTAATGATGAGCTGTTTGTGCGCTATGGCCGCGGTATTCAGCCGACGGCGCGGGCCTATCAGCTGTTTGGCTCAGTGCGTCAGGCGCTGCAGCTGGTACAAAACGAATTGCCAGGCTCCGGTTTTGAACCCTTGAGCAGTGAGCGTGTTTTCAATCTGTGCGTCTGTAGCCCGCTGGATAACATCCTGACGTCGGTGATTTTTAATAAAGTCGCCGAAATCGCGCCCAATATTCATTTAGTCTTTAAATCAGCGCTTAATCAAAATACGGAACATCAGTTACGTTATCAGGAAACGGAATTTGTGATCGGTTATGAAGAATTTCGTCGTCCTGAGTTTGCCTGTGTACCGCTATTCAAAGATGAAATGGTTCTGGTGGCTAGCCGCAACCATCCGCGTATCTCCGGACCGGTGATGGAGGCTGATATTTATCGCGAGGAGCATGCCGCGGTGGCTCTCGATCGGTATGCCTCATTCAGTCTGCCGTGGTATGACACCGCCGATAAACAAGCGCGCATCGCGTATCAAGGTAATGCGATGGTCAGCGTATTAAACGTGGTGTCGCAAACGCAGATGGTGGCCATTGCGCCGCGCTGGCTGGCAAATGAGTTTGCCGATAAGTTAGCGCTGCAAATATTACCTCTGCCGCTGAAGGTGAATAGCCGGACCTGCTATCTCTCCTGGCACGAAGCGGCGGGTCGCGATAAAGGTCATCAGTGGATGGAAGAGCTGCTGGTGGATATTTGTCAGCGCTGAGCCGATGGCAATAAGCATGAAAGGGGCTTCGGCTCCTTTTTTTATATGATTTAATTACAATAATGCAGAATTTTATGCTGTTTACCCTTTCGGTTGCTCTCCGCCCGTTAACAAAAAATGGATCAATTCCTGCTATCGCGCCTTTTCTCCGAGTATTTACTATTCTCTTTTCTTATATCTGAAGCATTCCACCATATTTTCCTCTCTCCGCTTGTTTTTCTTCTTATTCTACTTAGAAAGCATCTCCGGTGGCGAATTGCCTGCCTGCTGGCGAGCAGTTATGGTAGTGGCATGCAGTCCATTCACCTCAGTGCGGAGGGGTACTCCTTCGCATCGTGCGAGCGCGCGGAAATTGAGTTCCGCTGTCGTAAAACAATAAGCCTGGAGGCAAACCATGGAGATGTTGTCAGGAGCCGAGATGGTCGTCCAATCGCTTGTCGATCAGGGCGTCAAGCAAGTATTCGGCTATCCCGGAGGCGCAGTCCTCGATATCTATGATGCGTTACATACCCTTGGCGGTATCGATCATGTGCTGGTTCGCCACGAGCAGGCGGCGGTGCATATGGCGGATGGCCTGGCGCGAGCGACCGGGGAGGTCGGTGTGGTGCTGGTGACCTCAGGGCCTGGGGCGACGAACGCCATCACCGGTATCGCGACGGCCTATATGGACTCTATCCCGCTGGTGATCCTCTCCGGGCAAGTGGCGACATCGCTTATCGGCTACGATGCCTTCCAGGAGTGCGACATGGTGGGGATTTCCCGCCCGGTGGTGAAGCACAGTTTCCTGGTGAAGCAGACCGAAGATATTCCCGGCGTGCTGAAGAAAGCCTTCTGGCTGGCGGCCAGCGGTCGCCCCGGGCCGGTGGTGGTCGATCTGCCGAAGGATATACTCAATCCGGCGAAGAAACTGCCGTACGTCTGGCCAGACGCGGTCAGCATGCGCTCGTATAACCCGACGACCAGCGGTCATAAAGGCCAGATCAAACGCGCCCTGCAGACCCTGGTGGCGGCGAGCAAGCCGGTCGTCTACGTCGGCGGCGGGGCGATCAATGCGCATTGCGAACCTCAGCTGCGCGAGCTGGTGGAAAAGCTGAAGCTGCCGGTGGCCTCCTCCCTGATGGGGCTGGGCGCTTTCCCGGCGACGCACTCGCAGGCGCTGGGGATGCTGGGCATGCACGGCACTTATGAAGCCAACATGACCATGCACCATTCAGACGTGATTTTTGCCGTCGGCGTTCGCTTTGACGATCGGACCACCAATAACCTGGCCAAATACTGTCCGAACGCGACTGTGCTGCATATCGATATCGATCCGACCTCAATCTCGAAAACCGTGCCAGCAGATGTGCCGATCGTCGGCGATGCCCGGCTGGTGCTGGAGCAGATGCTGGAGCTGCTGGAGCAGGAAGAGGCGCAGCAGCCGCTGGACGACATTCGCGACTGGTGGCAGCAGATTGAGCAGTGGCGCGCCCGCCATTGCCTGCGCTACGACGACCAGAGCGACAAGATCAAACCGCAGGCGGTGATAGAAACGATCTGGCGCCTGACTCAGGGCGATGCCTATGTCACTTCCGATGTGGGTCAGCACCAGATGTTCGCCGCCCTCTATTACCCCTTCGACAAGCCGCGGCGCTGGATTAACTCCGGTGGCCTCGGCACCATGGGCTTTGGCCTACCGGCTGCGCTGGGGGTCAAAATGGCTCTGCCGGACGAAATGGTCGTCTGCGTGACCGGTGACGGCAGTATTCAGATGAACATTCAGGAACTCTCTACTGCGCTGCAGTATGAGCTGCCGGTCCTGGTGCTTAACCTCAACAACCGCTATCTGGGGATGGTGAAGCAGTGGCAGGATATGCTCTATTCCGGGCGCCACTCGCAGTCCTATATGGAGTCGCTGCCGGACTTCGTTCGTCTGGCGGAAGCCTATGGCCACGTTGGGATCCGCATCAGCGAGCCGCAGGAGCTGGAGACGAAGCTTGCAGAAGCCCTGGAGCAGGTGCGACAGCGCCGGCTGGTGTTTGTCGATGTCACCGTCGACGGCAGTGAGCATGTGTACCCCATGCAGATCCGCGGCGGCGGCATGGATGAAATGTGGTTGAGCAAAACGGAGAGGACCTGATTATGCGCCGGATATTATCGGTATTACTGGAAAACGAATCGGGCGCATTGTCCCGCGTTATCGGCCTCTTTTCCCAGCGCGGCTATAATATAGAAAGCCTGACTGTCGCCCCGACGGACGATCCGACCCTCTCCAGGATGACCATCCAGACCGTGGGCGATGAAAAAGCGATCGAGCAGATTGAAAAGCAGCTGCACAAGCTGGTGGATGTCCTGCGGGTCAGCGAGCTGGGGCAGGGGGCTCATGTCGAACGCGAAATCATGCTGGTGAAGGTCCAGGCCAGCGGTTACGGCCGTGAAGAAGTGAAGCGCAACACCGAAATCTTTCGTGGACAGATTATCGACGTGACGCCTTCTATCTATACCGTTCAACTCGCCGGCACCAGCGATAAGCTCGACGCTTTCCTGGCCTCTCTGCGCGATGTCGCTCGGATCGTGGAAGTGGCTCGCTCCGGCGTGGTCGGCCTGTCTCGCGGTGATAAAATCATGCGCTGAGGATCGGGAACTGATGCAAAAATAGCCCGGCAGCGACTGTCGGGCTTTTTTTTTGCGAAATCAGTAGGAACTGTAAGCGAAAGCGGTTGCTGCGCTAACTATTCTGCGCTTAGATGTTATAAAAAGGGTTCCATACCTGAATAATGGTTATGTTTGGCACTTCTTACCCAAGGGGCAATTGTGAAACTGGATGAAATCGCCCGGCTGGCCGGTGTTTCAAGAACCACCGCGAGCTATGTGATTAATGGCAAAGCGAAGCAGTACCGCGTAAGCGACAAAACGGTCGAAAAAGTGATGGCTGTCGTGCGAGAGCACAACTATCACCCGAATGCGGTCGCTGCTGGCCTGCGTGCAGGACGCACACGCTCTATCGGTCTGGTGATCCCGGATCTGGAGAACACCAGCTATACCCGCATTGCAAATTATCTGGAGCGGCAGGCGCGCCAGCGCGGCTATCAGTTGCTGATTGCCTGCTCGGAGGATCAGCCCGATAACGAAATGCGCTGTATCGAGCATCTGCTACAGCGCCAGGTGGACGCCATCATTGTTTCCACCTCGCTGCCGCCGGAGCACCCTTTTTATCAGCGCTGGGCTAACGATCCGTTTCCGATTGTCGCCCTCGACCGCGCCCTTGACCGCGAGCACTTCACCAGCGTCGTCGGCGCTGACCAGGACGATGCCGAGATGCTCGCCGCCGAGTTGCGGACCTTTCCCGGCGAAACGGTGCTTTATCTGGGCGCGCTGCCGGAACTGTCGGTGAGCTTCCTGCGCGAGCAAGGCTTCCGTAAAGCCTGGCAGGACGATCCGCGTGAGGTGCATTATCTCTATGCCAACAGCTACGAGCGAGAAGCGGCGGCCCAGCTGTTTGAGAAATGGCTTGAAACCCATCCGATGCCGCAGGCGCTGTTCACCACCTCTTTCCCGTTGCTGCAGGGCGTCATGGATGTGACGCTGCGCCGTGAGGGTAAACTGCCTTCCGAGCTGGCGATCGCCACCTTCGGCGATAATGAGCTGCTCGATTTCCTGCAGTGTCCGGTACTGGCCGTGGCCCAGCGCCATCGCGATGTCGCTGAGCGGGTGCTCGAGATCGTCCTCGCCAGCCTCGATGAACCGCGCAAGCCGAAGCCGGGCCTCAGCCGTATTCGTCGTAATCTTTATCGCCGCGGCAGCCTGAATCGCCGTTAAGGGCGCAATATCGTCAGCACCCAGGATTAATCCTGGCAGGCCTGCCAGAGAGCAGGCCGTTGGCGATAAATCAGGCAACTGACGTCCAGAATGCAAAACTGAATATATTTCAGACAAATCCCTAAACTTCTTTACGCGTTATTTTGTTTTATTCGCTGGCAATCGTTTTGTGACTCAAAACGGGACACAAAAAATGATTGTGCCGGCTTTAATTGTATTATTTTGTTACATTCACCAGGTTAATTGCTGAATTAACACCCATTTTGTTAGCCCCAACCTTTCTCTCCTGCCTTATCCCGCGCCTGGTCAGCCCTTCAGCCAGCAACAGGTACTGTTAACGGCCGGCATAATGGCCTAAAATGCCGCTCGCGTCGCAAACTGACACTTTATATTTTCCCGCCGAAGATATTTTGATGTTTATAACTGTTACGAGTTTGTTGGTTATTTTCTTACACGTATTCATAACGTTAATTTGCCTCGCCTGTTGATGATTTTTTCATCAGGGCTAATGTCGGCTGTAAATAATGGGTTTTTGAGCTCCGTTGGCATTCGTGCTGGCTTGACAAGCTTTTCCTCCGCTCCGTAAACTCCTTGTGGTGGGAATTTGTGGGATAAAGTGGCGAAAAGGGGTGAGGCTGGCATGTTCCGTGGAGCAACGTTAGTCAATCTCGACAGCAAAGGCCGCCTGGCCGTGCCAACGCGCTATCGCGATGGGCTGATCGAGGACGCTGCCGGTCAATTGGTATGCACCATTGACATTCATCACCCGTGCCTGCTGCTTTATCCATTGCCTGAATGGGAAGTCATCGAGCAGAAATTGTCGCGTTTATCGAGCATGAATCCCGTTGAGCGGCGCGTACAGCGTTTGCTTCTGGGTCATGCCAGCGAATGTCAGATGGATAATGCCGGTCGCTTGCTGATAGCGCCGGTGTTACGGCAGCATGCCGGGCTGACAAAAGAAGTGATGCTGGTCGGGCAGTTTAATAAATTTGAACTGTGGGACGAAACGACCTGGTATCAACGGGTCAAGGAAGATATCGACGCTGAGCAGTCCGCGACCGGTGAACTGTCGGAGCGCCTGCAGGATTTGTCTTTATAAAAATGATGGAAAATTTTAAACACACTACGGTACTTCTGGATGAAGCCGTCAACGGCCTCAATATTCGTCCAGACGGTATCTATATTGATGGTACCTTTGGTCGCGGCGGTCACTCGCGCCTGATCCTCTCCCAACTGGGAGCGGAAGGACGCTTGCTGGCAATCGATCGCGATCCTCAGGCGATTGCCGTCGCGCAAACCATCGATGATCCCCGCTTTTCCATCGTACATGGTCCATTTTCACAGCTTGCTGAGTACGTCGGCGAGCGCAATCTTACCGGTAAGATCGACGGCATTCTGCTCGATCTTGGCGTCTCTTCCCCGCAGCTTGACGATGCGGAACGCGGCTTTTCCTTTATGCGCGACGGGCCGCTGGATATGCGCATGGATCCGACGCGCGGTCAGTCCGCGGCCGAATGGCTGCAGACCGCTGAAGAAGCGGATATCGCCTGGGTGATTAAAACCTTCGGCGAAGAGCGTTTCGGTAAACGGATCGCCCGCGCGATCGTCGAACGTAATCGCATTGCACCGATGACCCGCACCAAAGAGCTGGCGGAGGTCATCGCCGCGGCGATGCCGGTAAAAGATAAGCACAAACATCCCGCGACCCGTACCTTCCAGGCGGTGCGCATTTGGGTAAACAGTGAACTGGAGGAGATAGAGCAGGCGCTAAAAAGCTCGCTCAGCGTGCTGGCCCCGGGCGGGCGGCTGTCGATCATTAGTTTTCATTCGCTGGAAGATCGCATTGTAAAGCGCTTTATGCGTGAGCAAAGCCGCGGTCCGCAGGTTCCGGCGGGAATACCGATGACCGAATCGCAGCTCAAAAAACTGGGCGGCCGTGAGTTACGAGCACTAGGCAAGTTGATGCCGGGCGAAGAAGAGGTGGCAGAGAATCCACGTGCCCGTAGTTCAGTGCTGCGTATCGCAGAGAGGACGAACGCATGATCGGCAGAGTGACAGAGGCCTTAAGCAAAGTTAAAGGGTCGATTGGAAGCAACGAGCGCCATGCTTTGCCTGGCGTGATCGGGGACGACCTTCTGCGGTTTGGGAAACTGCCACTCTGCCTGTTCATTTGCATCATTATTACGGCGATTACCGTGGTCACCACCGCGCACCACACGCGCCTGTTGACCGCGCAGCGTGAACAACTGGTTCTGGAACGCGACGCCCTGGACATTGAGTGGCGCAACCTGATCCTCGAAGAGAACGCGCTCGGCGATCACAGTCGGGTTGAACGGATCGCGACCGAGAAGTTGCAGATGCAACACGTCGATCCATCACAAGAAAATATCGTTGTACAGAAATAAGGATTATTGCGACGGATGAAAGCAGCGCCAAAAACGCCAAAAGCAAAACGTCAGGAAGAACAGGCCAACTTTATCAGTTGGCGTTTTGCGTTGCTGTGCGGCTGCATTCTGCTGGCGCTGACTTTCCTGCTGGGGCGCGTTGCCTGGCTACAGGTGGTCAGCCCGGATATGCTGGTGCGTCAGGGCGATATGCGTTCCCTGCGCGTACAGGAAGTGTCCACCGCGCGCGGGATGATTACCGACCGCTCCGGACGTCCACTGGCGGTCAGCGTGCCGGTGAAAGCTATCTGGGCCGATCCGAAAGAACTCCATGATGCCGGCGGGGTAACCCTGGATACGCGCTGGAAGGCGCTGGCGGATGCCCTCAATATGCCGCTGGATCAGCTGGCGACGCGCATCAATACCAATCCGCGGATGCGTTTCATCTATCTGGCGCGTCAGGTTAACCCTGACATGGCCGACTACATCAAAAAACTGAAGCTGCCGGGCATTCATCTGCGTGAAGAATCCCGTCGTTACTACCCTTCCGGGGAAGTGACCGCTCACCTCATCGGTTTTACCAACGTCGACAGCCAGGGGATTGAAGGGGTCGAAAAAAGCTTTGATAAATGGCTCACCGGCCAGCCGGGCGAGCGTATCGTGCGTAAAGACCGCTATGGCCGGGTAATTGAAGACATCTCTTCCACCGACAGCCAGGCGGCGCACAACCTGGCGCTGAGCATCGACGAGCGTCTGCAGGCGCTGGTCTATCGTGAGCTGAACAACGCCGTGGCCTTTAACAAAGCCGAGTCCGGTAGCGCGGTGTTAGTGGACGTGAACACCGGCGAAGTGCTGGCGATGGCCAACAGCCCGTCCTACAACCCAAATAATTTCGCCGGCACGGCGAAAGACACCATGCGTAACCGCGCCATCACCGATGTCTTCGAACCGGGTTCGACGGTGAAGCCGATGGTGGTGATGACGGCGCTGCAGCGCGGTATCGTCAACGAAAATACCGTACTCAATACCGTGCCTTATCGAATTAACGGCCACGAAATTAAAGACGTGGCGCGCTACAGCGAATTGACCCTGACCGGGGTGCTACAGAAGTCGAGTAACGTCGGTGTTTCTAAGCTGGCGTTAGCGATGCCGTCCTCAGCGTTAGTAGATACTTACTCACGTTTTGGGCTTGGAAAGGCGACCAATTTGGGGTTGGTCGGAGAACGCAGTGGCTTATATCCTCAAAAACAACGGTGGTCTGACATAGAGAGGGCCACCTTTTCTTTCGGCTACGGGCTAATGGTAACCCCGTTACAGTTAGCGCGAGTCTACGCAACGATTGGCAGCTACGGCATCTATCGCCCGCTGTCGATTACCAAAGTTGATCCACCGGTTCCGGGCGAGCGTGTCTTCCCGGAATCACTCGTTCGTACCGTCGTTCATATGATGGAAAGCGTGGCGCTGCCCGGCGGCGGCGGCGTGAAAGCGGCGATCAAAGGTTATCGCATCGCGATTAAAACCGGTACGGCGAAAAAAGTGGGGCCGGATGGCCGCTATATCAACAAATATATTGCTTACACCGCAGGCGTTGCGCCCGCCAGCCATCCGCGCTTTGCGCTGGTGGTGGTGATCAACGACCCGCAGGCAGGTAAATACTACGGTGGCGCCGTTTCCGCGCCGGTGTTCGGTGCCATCATGGGCGGCGTATTGCGCACCATGAACATCGAACCGGATGCGCTGGCAACGGGCGAAAAAAGTGAATTTGTAATTAATCAAGGCGAGGGAACAGGTGGCAGATCGTAATTTGCGCGACCTTCTCGCTCCATGGGTGCCAAACGCACCGGAGCGCATTCTGCGAGAGATGACGCTGGACAGCCGGGTGGCGGCTTCCGGCGATCTCTTTATCGCGGTACAGGGTCATCAGGCGGACGGGCGTCGTTATATCCCGCAGGCGATAGCGCAAGGTGTGGCTGCCATTATTGCTGAAGCGCAGGGCGAAGCGAAAGACGGTGAGATCCGTGAAATGCACGGCGTGCCGGTTATCTACCTGAGCCAGCTTAACGAACGTTTATCGGCGCTGGCCGGGCGTTTTTATCATCAGCCGTCGCAGCAGCTGCGTCTGGTGGGCGTGACTGGTACCAACGGCAAAACCACCACCACCCAGCTTCTGGCGCAATGGGCGAAACTGCTCGGCGAAACCAGCGCGGTGATGGGGACCGTCGGCAACGGGCTGCTGGATAAAGTGGTGCCGAGCGAAAACACCACCGGCTCTGCGGTCGATGTTCAGCACGTGCTTTCCGGCCTGGTCGAGCAGGGGGCAACCTTCGGCGCGATGGAAGTCTCTTCCCACGGGCTGGTGCAGCACCGCGTGGCGGCCGTGCAGTTTGCCGCCTCGGTATTTACCAACCTGAGCCGCGACCACCTCGACTACCATGGCGATATGGCGCACTACGAAGCGGCGAAATGGCTGCTGTACTCCACCCACCATTGCGGCCAGGCCATCGTCAACGCTGACGATGAAGTCGGTCGTCGCTGGCTGGCGAAGCTACCGGACGCGGTGGCGGTGTCGATGGAAGATCATATCAATCCGAACTGCCACGGCCGCTGGCTGAAGGCCACCGCGGTCAACTATCACGACAGCGGCGCCACCATCCAGTTTGACTCCAGCTGGGGCAACGGTGAAATCGAAAGTCGCCTGATGGGCGCCTTTAACGTCAGCAACCTGCTGCTGGCGCTGGCCACGCTGCTGGCGCTGGGCTATCCGCTGGCCGATCTGCTGAAAACGGCGGCTCGTTTACAGCCGGTATGCGGCCGTATGGAAGTGTTCAGCGCGCCCGGTAAACCGGCCGTGGTGGTGGATTATGCCCATACGCCTGACGCGCTGGAAAAAGCGCTGCAGGCCGCGCGCCTGCACTGCAGCGGCAAGCTGTGGTGCGTCTTCGGTTGCGGCGGAGACCGCGACAAAGGCAAGCGTCCGCTGATGGGGGCGATTGCTGAAGAGTTCGCCGATATCGTGGTCGTCACTGACGACAACCCGCGTACCGAAGAGCCGCGGGCGATTATCAACGATATTCTGGCCGGCATGCTCGATGCAGGTCATGCAAAAGTGATGGAAGGCCGTGCGGAAGCGGTGACCAACGCCGTGATGCAGGCGCAGGAGAACGACGTGGTGCTGGTGGCGGGTAAAGGCCATGAAGATTACCAGATCGTCGGCAACCGTCGTCTGGATTATTCCGACCGCGTCACCGTCGCGCGTCTGCTGGGAGCGGTAGCATGATTCGCTTTACGTTAAGCCAGCTCGCCGCGATCGCTCATGGCGAACGGCAGGGTAGCGATATCGCTATCGACGAGGTGACCACCGACACCCGTAAAATCACGGCGGGCTGCCTGTTTGTGGCGCTGAAAGGCGAGCGTTTCGACGCCCATGATTTTGCCGAACAGGCGAAAGCGGCAGGCGCCGGCGCGCTGCTGGTGAGCCGTCCGCTGCCCTGCGATCTCCCGCAGGTGATTGTGAAAGATACCCGGCAGGCTTTCGGCGAGTTGGCCGCCTGGGTACGTCAGCAGGTGCCGACTCGCGTCGTCGCCCTGACCGGCTCGTCCGGTAAAACCTCGGTCAAAGAGATGACCGCGGCGATCCTCAGCCAGTGCGGCAACACGCTGTATACCGCCGGCAACCTGAACAACGATATCGGCGTACCGATGACCCTGCTGCGTCTGACCAAAGAACATCAGTACGCGGTGATTGAGCTTGGCGCCAACCACCAGGGCGAAATCGCCTGGACCGTCAGCCTGACGCGTCCGGAAGCGGCGCTGGTCAACAACCTTGCCGCCGCGCACCTTGAAGGTTTCGGCTCGTTGGCGGGCGTGGCGAAGGCGAAGGGCGAAATCTATACCGGTCTGCCGGAAAACGGCATCGCCATTCTCAATGCCGACAACAACGACTGGCTGAACTGGCAGGCGGTGATTGGCGATCGCAAAGTGTGGCGCTTCTCGCCGAACGCGGCCAACAGCGATTTCACCGCGACTAACGTGCAGATCACCAGCCACGGCACCGAATTTACGCTGCAGACCCCAACCGGCAACGTTGACGTACTGCTGCCGCTGCCTGGACGCCACAACATCGCTAACGCGCTGGCGGCAACCTCGCTGGCGATGGCGGTAGGCGCCGATCTGGCGGCGGTGAAAGCCGGTCTGGCGCAGCTGCAGGCCGTGCCGGGACGTCTGTTCCCGATTCGCCTGACCGAGAGCCAGCTGCTGCTGGATGACTCCTATAACGCTAACGTCGGTTCGATGACCGCGGCGGTGCAGGTGCTGTCAGAGATGCCCGGCTTCCGGACGATGGTGGTCGGCGATATGGCGGAGCTTGGCGCGGAAAGCGCGGCTTGCCATCGTGAAGTCGGCGAGGCGGCGAAAGCGGCAGGGCTGGATTGCGTTCTCAGCGTCGGCGCCTTGAGCGCGGATATCAGCCGCGCCAGCGGCGTGGGCGAACATTTTAACGATAAAGCCGCCGTGGTGGCTCGCCTGCGCGAGCTGCTGGCGGAGCATAAGATAATGACCATTTTAGTGAAGGGTTCACGTAGTGCCGCCATGGAAGAGGTAGTACGCGCATTACAGGAGACTGGGACATGTTAGTATGGCTGGCCGAACATTTGGTCAAATATTATTCCGGCTTTAACGTCTTTTCGTATTTGACGTTTCGCGCCATCGTCAGCCTGCTGACCGCGCTGTTCATCTCTCTGTGGATGGGCCCGCGCATGATCGCCCGTCTGCAAAAACTCTCCTTCGGCCAGGTGGTTCGTAACGACGGTCCGGAGTCCCACTTCAGCAAACGCGGCACGCCGACCATGGGGGGGATCATGATCCTCACCGCGATCACCGTGTCAGTGCTGCTGTGGGCTTACCCCTCCAACCCGTACGTCTGGTGCGTGCTGACGGTATTAATCGGCTACGGGATCATCGGCTTCGTTGATGACTACCGTAAAGTGGTGCGCAAAGACACCAAAGGCCTGATCGCCCGCTGGAAATATTTCTGGATGTCGGTGATCGCGCTGGGCGTGGCGTTCGCGCTCTATCTGGCCGGGAAAGACACCCCAGCGACCGAGCTGGTGGTACCGTTCTTTAAAGACGTTATGCCGCAGCTGGGGCTGTTCTATATCCTGCTGGCCTACTTCGTGATCGTCGGCACCGGCAATGCGGTTAACCTGACCGACGGTCTCGACGGCCTGGCGATCATGCCCACCGTCTTCGTCGCGGCGGGTTTTGCGCTGGTGGCGTGGGCGACCGGTAACATGAATTTCGCCAACTACCTGCACATCCCCTATCTGCGCCACGCCGGCGAACTGGTGATCGTCTGTACGGCGATCGTCGGCGCGGGGCTGGGCTTTCTGTGGTTTAACACCTATCCGGCGCAGGTCTTTATGGGCGACGTCGGTTCGCTGGCGCTCGGCGGCGCGCTGGGCATTATCGCCGTGCTGCTGCGTCAGGAATTCCTGCTGGTGATTATGGGCGGCGTTTTCGTGGTGGAGACCCTGTCGGTGATCCTGCAGGTCGGCTCCTTTAAGCTGCGCGGTCAGCGTATCTTCCGCATGGCGCCGATCCACCACCACTATGAACTGAAAGGCTGGCCGGAGCCGCGCGTTATCGTGCGCTTCTGGATTATTTCGCTGATGCTGGTGCTGATTGGCCTGGCGACGCTGAAGGTACGTTAATCATGGCAGATTATCAGGGTAAAAAAGTCGTCATTATTGGGCTGGGCATGACCGGCCTGTCATGCGTGGACTTTTTCATGGCGCGCGGCGTAACCCCGCGCGTGATGGACACCCGCGTCGCGCCTCCCGGGCTGGATAAATTGCCTGAATCGGTCGAATGCCATGTCGGCGGCCTCAATGATACCTGGCTGCTGGCGGCGGATCTGATTGTCGCCAGTCCCGGCATCGCGCTGGCTCATCCTTCGTTGAGCGCGGCGGCGGAAGCTGGCGTAGAGATCGTTGGCGATATCGAACTGTTCTGCCGCGAAGCGCAGGCGCCGATCATCGCCATTACCGGCTCGAATGGCAAAAGCACCGTCACCACCCTGGTGGGCGAGATGGCGAAAGCGGCCGGGGTTAACGTCGGCGTGGGCGGCAATATCGGCCTGCCGGCGCTGATGCTGCTGGATACCGATCGTGAGCTGTATGTCCTGGAGCTCTCCAGCTTCCAGCTGGAAACCACCTCCAGCCTGCAGGCGGTGGCGGCAACCATCCTCAACGTGACTGAGGACCATATGGACCGCTACCCGCTGGGGCTGCAGCAGTATCGCGCGGCGAAGCTGCGGATTTACGAGAATGCGAAGACCTGCGTGGTCAACGCGGACGATGCGCTCACCATGCCGGTACGCGGCGCGGACGATCGCTGCATCAGCTTTGGCGTCGATGTCGGTGACTACCACCTTAACCGTCAGCAGGGCGAGACCTGGCTGCGCGTTAAAGGTGAGAAAGTCCTCAATGTAAAAGAGATGTCTATCACGGGTCAGCATAACTACAGCAACGCCCTGGCGGCGCTGGCGCTGGCCGATGCCGCGGGCCTGCCGCGTGCCAGCAGCCTGAAGGCGCTGACCACCTTTACCGGCCTGGCGCATCGCTTCCAGCTGGTGCTGGATCACAACGGCGTGCGCTGGATTAACGACTCGAAGGCAACCAACGTCGGCAGTACCGAGGCGGCGCTGAACGGCCTGCAGCTTGATGGCACGCTGTATCTGCTGCTGGGCGGCGACGGCAAGTCCGCTGATTTCACCCCGCTGAAGCGCTACCTTGGCGGCGATCGTATCCGCCTGTACTGCTTTGGTCGCGACGGCGCCGAGCTCGCCGAGCTGCGTCCTGAGGTGGCGGTACAAACTGAAACCATGGAACAGGCGATGCGTCAGATTGCGCCCCTGGTGAAAGCGGGCGACATGGTTCTCCTGTCGCCGGCCTGCGCCAGCCTGGATCAGTTTAAGAACTTTGAACAACGGGGCGAGATGTTTGCCCGCCTGGCGAAGGAGTTAGGTTGATGCGTTTCTCTCTCCCACGCCTGAGAATGCCGCAACTGAGCTTGCCTCGGTTGAGACTGCCGCGACTGCCGGGGATGTTTATCTTCGCCTGGCTGTTCGCCGCGCTGAAAGGCTGGGTGATGGGCTCGCGCCCAAAAGATAACGACAGTCTGGTGATGTATGACCGGATGCTGCTGTGGCTGACCTTCGGCCTGGCGGCGATCGGCTTTATTATGGTGACCTCGGCGTCAATGCCGGTGGGGCAGCGTCTGGCGAACGATCCTTTCCTCTTCGCCAAGCGTGACGGCCTGTACATTGTGCTGGCCTTTGTCCTCGCGCTGGTGACGCTGCGACTGCCGATGGATTTCTGGCAGCGCCACAGTACCGCGATGCTGATCGCCTCGATCGTCATGCTGCTGATCGTGCTGGTGGTGGGTAGCTCGGTAAACGGTGCATCGCGCTGGATCGCCCTCGGTCCGCTGCGCATTCAGCCGGCGGAGTTCACCAAGCTGTCGCTGTTCTGCTACATCGCCAACTATCTGGTGCGTAAAGCTGATGAAGTGCGCAACAACCTGCGCGGCTTCTTAAAACCGATGGGCGTGATTTTCGTGCTGGCGATCCTGCTGCTGGCGCAGCCTGACCTCGGTACGGTGGTGGTGCTGTTCGTCACCACGCTGGCGATGCTGTTCCTCGCCGGCGCCAAGCTGTGGCAGTTCATCGCCATTATCGGCATGGGCATCTCGGCGGTGGTCCTGTTGATCCTCGCCGAACCGTACCGTATTCGCCGCGTGACCTCCTTCTGGAACCCGTGGGAAGACCCGTTCGGCAGCGGCTACCAGCTGACCCAGTCGCTGATGGCCTTTGGCCGCGGCGAGATGTGGGGGCAGGGACTCGGTAACTCGGTGCAAAAACTGGAGTATTTGCCGGAAGCGCACACTGACTTTATCTTCGCCATCATCGGCGAAGAACTCGGTTATATCGGTGTGGTACTGGCGCTTTTAATGGTATTCTTCGTCGCTTTCCGCGCCATGTCGATTGGCCGAAAAGCGCTGGAGATCGATCATCGCTTCTCCGGCTTCCTCGCCTGTGCGATTGGTATCTGGTTTAGCTTCCAGGCGTTAGTTAACGTCGGGGCGGCGGCGGGGATGCTGCCGACGAAAGGTCTGACGCTGCCGCTGATCAGTTATGGTGGTTCCAGTCTGCTGATTATGTCGACGGCCATCATGTTGTTGTTGCGAATTGATTATGAAACGCGTCTGGAAAAAGCCCAGGCGTTTACACGGGGTGTTCGATGAGCGGTCAGGAAAAGCGGTTGATGGTGATGGCGGGCGGTACCGGCGGGCATGTGTTCCCGGGACTGGCGGTCGCGCACCATCTAATGGACCAGGGCTGGCAGGTTCGCTGGCTGGGTACCGCCGATCGTATGGAAGCGGATTTAGTGCCGAAAAACGGCATCGAGATTGATTTTATCCGTATCTCCGGCCTGCGTGGCAAAGGGATTAAAGCACAGCTGCTGGCGCCGGTGCGGATCTTCAACGCCTGGCGTCAGGCGCGGGCGATCATGAAGCGTTTCCAGCCGGACGTGGTGCTGGGCATGGGCGGCTATGTGTCCGGGCCTGGCGGTCTGGCGGCGTGGTCGCTGGGGATCCCGGTGGTCCTCCACGAGCAAAATGGCATTGCCGGTCTGACCAACAAGTGGCTGGCGAAGATTGCGAAGAAAGTGATGCAGGCGTTTCCCGGCGCCTTTCCGCATGCGGACGTGGTCGGCAATCCGGTGCGCACCGATGTGCTGGCGCTGCCGCTGCCGGGGCAGCGTCTGGTGGGCCGTCAGGGGCCGATTCGCGTGCTGGTGGTCGGTGGCTCTCAGGGCGCGCGCGTCCTGAACCAGACCATGCCGCAGGTGGCGGCGAAGCTCGGCGATACGGTGACCATCTGGCATCAGAGCGGTAAAGGCGGCCAGCAAACCGTGCAGCAGGCCTATGCCGCCGCGGGGCAGCCGCAGCATAAAGTGACGGAATTTATTGATGATATGGCCGCGGCGTATGCCTGGGCAGATGTCGTGGTTTGCCGTTCCGGCGCGCTGACGGTTAGCGAAATCGCGGCCGCGGGCTTACCGGCGCTGTTTGTACCGTTCCAGCACAAAGATCGTCAGCAGTACTGGAATGCGCTGCCGCTGGAGAAAGCCGGCGCGGCGAAAATTCTCGAACAGCCGGCGTTCACGGTAGAGGCGGTAGCCTCTACTCTGGCGAGCTGGGATCGGGAAACCTTGCTGGACATGGCGGAACGAGCGCGTGGCGCTTCGATTCCGGACGCTACCGAGCGGGTAGCAGAAGAGGTCAGCGCCGTAGCTTTGGCGCGCTAATTGCGGTGATTTTCACCGCCCGAATACAGAAGTTGATGGCGTAAAGAATGAATACACAAGATTTGGCAAAACTGCGTTCCATAGTGCCCGAGATGCGTCGCGTCCGGCACATTCACTTTGTCGGCATCGGCGGTGCCGGTATGGGCGGTATTGCCGAAGTGTTGGCTAACGAAGGTTATCAGATCAGCGGCTCCGACCTGGCGCCGAATCCGGTAACCCAGCAGCTGTCGCAGCTTGGCGCCACCATTTATTTCAACCATCGCCCGGAAAACGTGCGCGATGCCAGCGTTGTGGTCGTTTCCAGCGCGATTTCTGCGGATAACCCGGAAATCGTCGCCGCGCACGAGGCGCGTATCCCGGTGATCCGTCGTGCGGAAATGCTGGCGGAGCTGATGCGCTTCCGTCACGGGATCGCGATTGCCGGAACTCACGGCAAAACCACTACCACCGCGATGGTGTCCAGTATTTACGCCGAAGCCGGGCTGGATCCGACCTTCGTCAACGGCGGGTTGGTGAAAGCGGCGGGCGTTCATGCGCGTCTCGGCCATAGCCGTTACCTGATTGCGGAAGCGGATGAGAGCGATGCGTCGTTCCTGCATCTGCAGCCGATGGTCGCGATTGTGACCAACATCGAAGCCGACCATATGGATACCTACCATGGCGACTTCGAAAATCTGAAGCAGACCTTTATTAATTTCCTGCACAACCTGCCGTTCTACGGACGCGCGGTAATGTGCGTGGACGATCCGGTTATTCGTGAACTGCTGCCGCGCGTTGGCCGGCAGATCACCACCTACGGTTTCAGCGACGACGCCGACGTTCGCGTAGAAGACTACCGTCAGGTTGGGGCGCAGGGGCATTTCCGCCTGGTGCGTCAGGATAAAGAACTGCTGCAGGTGACGCTCAATGCCCCGGGACGCCATAACGCGCTGAACGCGGCGGCGGCGGTCGCCGTGGCGACGGAAGAGGGGATTGACGATCAGGCGATCCTGCGCGCGCTGGAAAGCTTCCAGGGTACCGGTCGTCGCTTCGACTTTCTTGGCGAATATCCGCTGACGGAAGTCAACGGCAAAGCGGGCAGTGCGATGCTGATCGATGACTACGGTCACCACCCGACGGAAGTCGACGCCACTATCAAAGCGGCGCGTGCCGGCTGGCCGGATAAAAATCTGGTGATGGTATTCCAGCCGCACCGTTATACCCGTACTCGCGATCTGTACGATGATTTCGCCAACGTGCTGACCCAGGTCGATGCGCTGCTGATGCTCGATGTCTACCCGGCAGGCGAAGCGCCGATCCCGGGCGCCGACAGCCGCTCGCTGTGCCGTACGATCCGCGGTCGCGGTAAAGTCGACCCGATTCTGGTGTCCGACCCGGCGCAGGCCGCGGCGATGCTGGCGTCGGTGCTGACCGGCAACGATTTAGTGCTGGTGCAAGGTGCCGGAAACATTGGAAAAATCGCCCGTCACCTGGCTGAAATCAAACTGATCCCGCAAAAAACGGAGGAGGAGCGCCATGGCTGATAAAATCGCGGTGCTTTTCGGTGGAACCTCCGCTGAACGTGAAGTGTCGCTGAATTCAGGCGCCGCGGTGCTGGCCGGGCTGCGTGAAGCCGGGGTGGATGCCCATCCGGTTGACCCGCGCGATGTCGATATTACCCAGTTGAAAAAGCTGGGCTTTAAGAAAGCGTTTATTGCACTCCACGGCCGCGGCGGGGAAGATGGCACGCTGCAGGGGCTGTTGGATCTGATCCAGCTGCCTTATACCGGCAGCGGCGTGATGGCTTCGGCGATTTCAATGGATAAACTGCGCAGCAAATGGCTGTGGCAGGGGGCCGGATTACCGGTCGCGCCGTGGGTGGCGCTGACCCGCGCCCAGTTTAGCGCCGGATTATCTGCTGATGTCGAACAGCAGATTGCGGAGCTGGGTCTGCCGCTCATCATCAAGCCCAGCCGCGAAGGCTCCAGCGTTGGGATGTCGAAAGTCAGCGAAAGCTGTGATTTAGCGAGTGCACTCGCGCTGGCTTTTCAGCATGATGATGAAGTTTTGGTCGAAAAATGGCTCAGTGGGCCGGAATTTACCGTCGCCATCGTCGGTGAAGAAATTTTACCGTCAATACGTATCCAGGCGGCTGGAACCTTCTATGATTATGAGGCGAAGTATCTCTCTGATGAGACGCAATATTTCTGCCCAGGATTGGAAGATCCAGCGCGTGAGTCAGCCATTCAGAGCCTGGTGCTTAAAGCCTGGAATGTTCTGGGTTGCAAAGGCTGGGGCCGTATTGACGTCATGCTGGACAGCGATGGCCAGTTTTATCTGCTGGAAGCGAATACTTCCCCGGGCATGACCAGCCATAGCCTTGTACCGATGGCGGCGCGTCAGGCAGGAATGAGCTTCTCCCAGCTTGTTGTACGAATTCTGGACCTGGCGGGGTGATATGTCGCAGGCTGCGCTGAATACGCGGAACCATGAAGAGGACGTTTCTTCTTCGCGTCGGAGTAATGGAACGCGGCTGGCAGGGATCGTTTTCCTGCTGGCGGTGCTGTTTACCGTGCTGGTCAGCGGGTGGATGGTTCTTGGCTGGATGGAAGACGCGCAGCGTTTACCGCTGTCGAAGATGGTGGTGACCGGCGAGCGTCACTATACGCGCAATGATGACATCCGCCAGGCGATCCTGGCGCTGGGTTCGCCGGGCACCTTTATGACTCAGGATGTGAACATCATTCAGAGTCAGATTGAACGTCTGCCATGGATTAAGCAGGCGAGCGTCCGAAAGCAGTGGCCCGATGAATTGAAGATTCATCTGGTTGAATATGTGCCGATTGCACGCTGGAATGATCAACATATGGTGGATGCAGAAGGAAATGCCTTCAGCGTGCCGGCGGATCGCACCAGCAAACAGAATTTACCGATGTTATATGGCCCGGAAGGCAGCGAGAACGAAGTGCTGCAAGGGTACCGTGACATGGGGCAGGTGCTGGCAAAGGATAAATTCACGTTGAAAGTGGCGGCAATGACCGCCCGTCGTTCCTGGCAGTTGACGCTTAATAATGACATTAAGCTCAACCTTGGCCGTGGCGACACCATGAAACGGCTTCAGCGCTTTATGGAACTCTACCCGGTTCTTCAGCAGCAGGCGCAGACCGACGGCAAACGGATTAGCTACGTTGATTTGCGTTATGACTCGGGTGCGGCAGTGGGCTGGGTACCTGCTCCCGCAGAGGAAACTAATCAACAACAGAATCAGGCACAGGCAGAACAACAATGATCAAGGCGACGGACAGAAAACTGGTAGTTGGACTGGAGATTGGCACCGCCAAGGTGGCCGCTTTAGTAGGGGAAGTTCTGCCCGACGGCATGATTAATATCATCGGCGTGGGCAGTTGCCCATCGCGTGGTATGGATAAAGGCGGTGTGAACGACCTCGAGTCGGTGGTGAAATGCGTACAGCGCGCCATCGACCAGGCCGAACTGATGGCGGATTGCCAGATTTCATCAGTTTATTTGGCTCTTTCGGGTAAACATATAAGCTGTCAGAATGAAATCGGGATGGTACCGATTTCGGAAGAAGAAGTGACGCTGGACGACGTCGAGAACGTGGTCCATACCGCGAAGTCAGTTCGCGTACGCGATGAGCATCGCGTCCTGCACGTGATTCCGCAGGAATACGCCATTGACTACCAGGAAGGGATAAAAAACCCGGTAGGACTGTCCGGCGTGCGTATGCAGGCGAAGGTACATCTGATTACCTGCCATAACGATATGGCGAAAAACATTGTTAAAGCGGTGGAACGTTGTGGTCTGAAAGTTGACCAACTTATTTTCGCCGGTTTAGCGGCCAGTTATTCCGTATTAACAGAAGACGAACGTGAGCTGGGCGTCTGCGTGGTGGATATTGGCGGTGGTACAATGGATATCGCCGTCTATACCGGCGGCGCGCTGCGTCACACCAAAGTGATCCCGTACGCGGGCAACGTGGTGACCAGCGATATCGCCTATGCCTTCGGTACGCCGCCGAGCGACGCCGAAGCCATTAAGGTTCGTCACGGTTGCGCGTTGGGTTCCATCGTCGGTAAAGACGAAAACGTCGAAGTACCGAGCGTAGGCGGACGGCCGCCGCGTAGCCTGCAGCGTCAGACGCTGGCTGAGGTGATTGAACCGCGCTATACCGAACTGCTTAATCTGGTCAATGAAGAGATCCTGCAGCTGCAGGAACAGCTCCGCCAGCAGGGGGTTAAACACCATCTGGCGGCGGGGATTGTGTTAACCGGTGGCGCGGCGCAAATTGAAGGTCTGGCGGCCTGTGCGCAGCGCGTGTTCCATACTCAGGTGCGCATTGGCGCGCCGCTGAACATCACCGGTTTAACGGACTATGCCCAGGAGCCGTATTATTCGACGGCGGTGGGGCTGCTGCACTACGGAAAAGAGTCACATCTGAGTGGTGAAGCGGAAGTCGAAAAACGCGTGACGGCGTCGGTGGGCTCGTGGATTAAGCGACTCAACAGCTGGCTGCGAAAAGAGTTTTAATTTTTTAAGAGAACGCAGACAATTAGCGTTCTCAGGCGACAGGCACAAAACGGAGAGAAACTATGTTTGAACCTATGGAACTGACCAACGACGCGGTGATTAAAGTCATCGGCGTCGGTGGCGGCGGCGGTAATGCCGTTGAACACATGGTGCGCGAGCGCATTGAGGGTGTTGAATTCTTCGCGGTGAACACCGATGCGCAGGCGCTGCGTAAAACGGCTGTTGGCCAGACTATCCAGATCGGTAGCGGTATTACCAAAGGTCTGGGCGCTGGCGCGAACCCGGAAGTCGGCCGTAATGCGGCGGACGAAGACCGTGAAGCGCTGCGTGCGGCCCTTGATGGCGCAGACATGGTGTTCATCGCGGCAGGCATGGGCGGCGGTACCGGTACCGGCGCGGCGCCTGTTGTTGCCGAAGTGGCTAAGGATCTGGGGATCCTCACCGTGGCGGTGGTCACTAAGCCGTTTAATTTTGAAGGCAAGAAGCGCATGGCGTTTGCTGAGCAGGGGATCACCGAGCTGTCCAAGCACGTTGACTCACTGATCACCATCCCGAACGACAAGCTGCTGAAAGTACTTGGCCGCGGCATTTCTCTGCTTGACGCGTTCGGCGCGGCAAACGACGTCCTCAAAGGCGCGGTGCAGGGTATCGCCGAACTGATCACCCGTCCGGGCCTGATGAACGTCGACTTCGCGGACGTCCGTACCGTGATGTCAGAAATGGGCTACGCGATGATGGGCTCCGGCGTGGCGAGCGGTGAAGACCGTGCGGAAGAAGCGGCTGAAATGGCTATCTCTTCTCCGCTGCTGGAAGATATCGACCTGTCCGGCGCGCGCGGCGTGCTGGTTAACATCACCGCGGGCTTCGACCTGCGTCTGGATGAGTTCGAAACCGTGGGTAACACCATCCGCGCATTTGCTTCGGATAACGCTACCGTGGTTATCGGTACCTCTCTGGACCCGGATATGAACGACGAACTGCGCGTCACCGTAGTGGCGACCGGTATCGGCATGGACAAGCGTCCGGAAATTACCCTGGTGACCAACAAACAGGTTCAGCAGCCGGTGATGGATCGCTACCAGCAGCACGGTATGTCCCCGCTGACGCAAGAGCAGAAGCCGGCGGCAAAAGTGGTGAACGACAATACGCCGCAAACCGCGAAAGAGCCGGATTATCTGGATATCCCAGCCTTCCTGCGTAAGCAAGCCGATTAAGAATCGACTGGAAGTTGGGCATCTGCGCTCTTTGTGCTAAACTGGCCTCCCGATAGTGGTGTACACTTCGGTTGGATAGGTAAATTGGCGAGATTATACGATGATCAAACAAAGGACTCTTAAACGTATCGTTCAGGCGACTGGTGTCGGTTTGCATACCGGCAAGAAAGTCACACTGACGTTACGCCCTGCGCCGGCAAATACCGGGGTCATCTATCGTCGCACCGACTTGAATCCACCGGTAGATTTTCCGGCTGATGCCAAATCTGTGCGTGATACCATGCTCTGTACTTGCCTGGTTAATGAGCATGACGTGCGGATTTCTACGGTTGAACACCTGAACGCCGCATTGGCTGGCCTGGGTATCGACAACATTATTGTTGAAGTCGATGCACCGGAAATCCCGATTATGGACGGCAGTGCGGCTCCGTTCGTTTATTTGTTGCTGGACGCCGGCATCGATGAACTGAACTGCGCCAAGAAATTTGTACGTATCAAAGAGACGGTTCGCGTCGAAGATGGCGACAAATGGGCTGAATTCAAACCGTACAATGGTTTTTCGCTGGACTTTACCATCGATTTTAACCATCCGGCGATTGATGCCAGCACCCAGCGCTATACGCTGAACTTCTCGGCCGATGCGTTCATGCGTCAGATTAGTCGTGCGCGTACCTTCGGTTTCATGCGCGATATCGAATATCTGCAGTCCCGCGGCCTGTGCCTGGGCGGCAGCTTCGATTGTGCCATCGTTGTTGACGATTATCGCGTACTGAACGAAGACGGTCTGCGCTTTGAAGACGAATTTGTTCGCCACAAAATGCTGGATGCGATCGGTGACCTGTTTATGTGTGGTCACAACATTATCGGCGCATTCACGGCGTACAAATCGGGTCACGCGTTGAATAACAAACTGCTGCAGGCTGTTCTGGCAAAACAGGAAGCCTGGGAGTATGTGACCTTCGAAGACGACGCAAAACTGCCAATGGCGTTCCGCGCACCGTCGATGGTTTTGGCGTAAGCCTGACCATTCAGTAAATTCGACTGGTAACCTGGTACTCTCTCCGACCAGGGAACCAGTCGTTTTTCTTTTATAGCCTCTTCCCGTTATTTTTCGCTGCGATTTCTGGGTAATAATTAGCGCGCGTTCGCTGCTTTATTAAGCGTTTTCCCCGGGCAACAGCCTTCATTCATGCTGCCTCAGCGCGCTATTAATGTTAGTATTTGAGCGCAAAATTATTTCTCCGGGTTGCTTTACCCCGTGGACATCAGGTTGTCCTGCGAAAAACGTTAATAAAGAGACAGCCTGAGCGACAACGGGTATACCAAAGAAAGGTAATGAACGTGAGTGGATTGCTGACGCGCTGGCGACAGTTTGGCAGACGGTATTTTTGGCCGCATCTCCTGTTGGGGATGGTCGCGGCCAGCCTCGGCCTGCCTGCGCTAAGCAACGGCCATGAGACCGCGACGCCAGCGAAGGCGACCGCCAGCAACCATAATCCGAGCAAAGTTAATTTCTCCCAGCTGGCGCTGCTGGAGACGAATCGCCGGCCAAACTTTACCGTCGACTACTGGCATCAGCACGCCATTCGCACCGTTATTCGTCATCTCTCTTTCGCCATGGCGCCGCAGGCCTTGCCGGTGGCGGAAGAAGCGTCCCCGCTGCAGGCGCAGCATCTGGCGCTGCTCGACACGCTCAGCGCGCTGCTGACGCAGGACAGCACGCCGCCGGTGGTGTTCCGCCAGGCGGCGTATATCCCTTCCTCATATTCTGCCTTCCGCGTCAGCGCCTGGATAAGCCAGGTGGCGGGGATCCGCGCAGGGCCTCAACGTCTCAGCTGAAAATAACCACGGACTATCCTATTTTTTGTGACTCCGCACCGCGGGGCGTTTGAGATTTTATTATGCTTATTAAAATGTTAACCAAGGTTTTCGGCAGCCGTAACGACCGTACGCTGCGTCGTATGCGCAAAGTCGTCAATATCATCAACGGTATGGAACCGGCGATGGAAAAACTCTCTGATGACGAGCTGAAAGCGAAAACCGCTGAATTCCGCGCGCGCCTGGAAAAAGGCGAAGTGCTGGAAAACCTGATCCCTGAAGCTTTCGCCGTCGTTCGCGAAGCCAGTAAGCGCGTGTTCGGCATGCGTCACTTCGACGTCCAGCTGCTGGGCGGTATGGTGCTCAACGATCGCTGCATCGCAGAGATGCGTACCGGTGAAGGTAAAACCCTGACCGCGACCCTGCCGGCCTACCTCAACGCGCTGACCGGCAAAGGCGTTCACGTGGTGACCGTCAACGATTATCTGGCCCAGCGTGACGCCGAAAATAACCGCCCGCTGTTCGAATTCCTCGGCATGACCGTTGGCATCAACATGTCCGGCCTGCCGGCGCCGGCGAAGCGTGAAGCCTACGCTGCCGATATCACCTATGGCACCAACAACGAATACGGCTTCGATTACCTGCGCGACAACATGGCCTTCAGCCCGGAAGAGCGCGTTCAGCGTAAACTGCACTATGCGCTGGTGGATGAGGTGGACTCCATCCTGATCGATGAGGCGCGTACCCCGCTGATCATTTCCGGCCCGGCGGAAGACAGCTCTGAAATGTACCGCAAGGTCAACAAGATCATTCCACACCTGATCCGTCAGGAAAAAGAGGATTCGGACACCTTCACCGGCGAAGGCCACTTCTCGGTGGATGAAAAAGCGCGTCAGGTTAACCTGACCGAACGCGGTCTGGTACTGATTGAAGAGCTGCTGGTACAGGAAGGCATTATGGATGAAGGTGAGTCCCTGTACTCCCCGACCAACATTATGCTGATGCACCACGTTACCGCCGCGCTGCGCGCCCATGCGCTGTTCACCCGCGACGTTGACTACATCGTTAAAGATGGTGAAGTTATCATCGTTGATGAGCACACTGGCCGTACGATGCAGGGCCGCCGCTGGTCCGATGGCCTGCACCAGGCCGTTGAGGCCAAAGAGGGCGTGGAGATCCAGAACGAGAACCAGACCCTGGCCTCTATCACCTTCCAGAACTATTTCCGTCTGTATGAGAAACTGGCGGGGATGACCGGTACCGCCGATACTGAAGCCTTTGAATTCAGCTCCATCTACAAGCTGGATACCGTGGTCGTCCCGACCAACCGTCCGATGATCCGTAAAGACATGGCGGATCTGGTCTATATGACCGAAGCGGAAAAAATTCAGGCGATTATCGAAGATATTAAAACCCGTACCGCAGCCGGTCAGCCGGTGTTGGTGGGGACAATCTCGATCGAGAAATCGGAAGTGGTTTCCCGTGAGCTGACCAAAGCCGGCATTAAGCACAACGTTCTGAACGCCAAATTCCACGCCAGCGAAGCGGACATCGTCGCCCAGGCAGGCTATCCTTCCGCGGTGACCATCGCTACCAACATGGCGGGCCGTGGTACCGATATTATGCTCGGCGGTAGCTGGCAGGCGGAAGTCGCGGCGCTGGAAAACCCAACGCCTGAGCAGATTGAACAAATCAAAGCCGACTGGCAGGTGCGCCACGATGCGGTACTGGCCGCAGGCGGCCTGCACATCATCGGTACCGAGCGTCATGAATCACGCCGTATCGATAACCAGCTGCGCGGCCGTGCCGGTCGTCAGGGGGATGCCGGTTCTTCCCGCTTCTACCTGTCGATGGAAGATGCCCTGATGCGTATCTTCGCCTCCGATCGCGTATCCGGCATGATGCGTAAACTGGGGATGAAACCCGGCGAAGCCATTGAGCACCCGTGGGTCACCAAGGCTATCGCCAACGCACAGCGTAAAGTCGAAAGCCGTAACTTCGATATTCGTAAGCAGCTGCTGGAATATGATGATGTGGCCAACGACCAGCGCCGGGCAATTTACACCCAGCGTAACGAACTGCTGGACGTGTCTGATGTCAGCGAAACCATCAACAGCATCCGCGAAGACGTGTTTAAAGCGACTATCGATGCCCATATTCCGCCGCAGTCGCTGGAGGAAATGTGGGATATCGAAGGCCTGCAGGAGCGTCTGAAAAACGACTTCGACCTCGACCTGCCAATCAAAGAGTGGCTGGATAAAGAGCCGGAGCTGCATGAAGAGACCCTGCGCGAACGTATTCTGCAGAGCGCGGTAGAGACCTACCAGCGTAAAGAAGAAGTGGTCGGCGCCGAAATGATGCGCCACTTCGAGAAAGGCGTGATGCTGCAGACCCTGGATTCGCTGTGGAAAGAACACCTGGCGGCGATGGACTACCTGCGCCAGGGTATCCACCTGCGCGGCTATGCGCAGAAAGATCCGAAGCAGGAGTACAAGCGCGAATCGTTCTCTATGTTTGCCGCGATGCTGGAGTCACTGAAGTATGAAGTGATCAGCACCCTGAGCAAAGTGCAGGTGCGGATGCCGGAAGAAGTCGAGGCGATGGAGCAGCAGCGTCGTGAAGAGGCCGAGCGCCTGGCGCAGATGCAGCAGCTCAGCCATCAGAGCGATGATGAAGCCGCTGCACAGGATCTGGCGGCGCAAACCGGCGAACGTAAAGTGGGGCGTAACGATCCCTGCCCGTGCGGTTCCGGTAAAAAATACAAACAGTGCCATGGCCGTCTGAGCTAAGGGCTGATAAAAAAACAAAGGCGCAGAGTTCTGCGCCTTTTTTATGGAGCTGATTCAATGAAAAAACTGCAAATCGCCGTAGGGATAATTCGCAATCCAGAAGGCGACATCTTTATTACCCAGCGCGCCGCCGATGCCCATATGGCGAATAAACTGGAGTTCCCGGGCGGGAAGATTGAATCTGCTGAAACGCCAGAGCAGGCATTGATCCGCGAGCTACAGGAAGAGGTGGGGATTACGGTCACCACGTTTTCACTATTTGATAAGCTGGAGTATCAGTTCCCCGATCGCCACATTACGCTGTGGTTTTTCCTCGTGGAAAGCTGGGAAGGCGAGCCCTGGGGCAAAGAGGGGCAGCCGGGACAGTGGATGGCGCGGCAGGCGCTGGATCCGGCGGCGTTTCCCCCGGCGAATGAACCGGTTATCCGCAAACTTATCGCCCAGGGCTGAGCCCCGGGTCGGGAGACTAACCCAACAGGCGTTGGGTTAGCGTGCCGTCAAATCAGGGCTGCTGTTCGCTCCAGTCATCGCTATCGGAGAGATCGCCCGCGCTGGGGATGCGCTTCTCCTCTGCTGCCCATTCTCCCAAATCGATCAGCTGGCAGCGCTTGCTGCAGAACGGACGATAGGGGCTTTGTTCACCCCATACCACATTTTTGCCGCAGGTCGGACAATTGACGATAGTCTCTTCTGACATGTTATCTCCTTAACAGCAGGCCAGTTCAAAATCAAAGCGCTCCGGCACGATCCCATACTCACTGTCCAGCGGCAGGAAGCGGATGGCGAAACGGCTCTTATGGCCGGAGATCTGCGGATAAAGCTGGTGGGCCAGATCGAGACGCAGGCGCAGCAGATCGGCATCTTCGCCATTATCCTGATAAAAGCCATTGAGGCTGGTCTGTTTGCGAAACTGCCCGGAGTTACGGATCAGATCGAGGATCAGGCTCAGGGACTGGACCAAAGGATCGAGGCTGGCAAGCCAGCTGGCCACCTGCTCGTCACGATGCGCCTGCGGCATATGGAGCCAGATATGCAGGGTCGGTAAATCGAAGCTGCAGCAGCCGCCTGGGATACTCAGACGCTGACGCACTAGCGCAATCAGGCGATCTTCACGCAGAAACTGACCAATGCGCGGCGCGGCCATCAGGGTGCTGGAAGACTGCTTGAGCTGCTGGCGCAGCGCGTTAATGCGCTCCTGATCGACTCCCGGCACTTCTGCCCAGGACTGGAGCTTACGCTGCTGGCGCTCCAGCTCTTTGACCAGATCGGTACGCACCTCGCCGCGCTCCAGGACATCCAGCAGATCGCCGGCGTTACGGAAAAAATGGAGCGCATCGGCATGGCTGGCAATCATCGGATGGAAAGCCATCTGCTGGATCAGAAATTCGATGCGCAGCCAGGTGCGCATTTTCTCATTAAGAGGATGTTCAAACAGAACGGGGGTATGCATTACGAGTTTTCCTGTGAGGCGGCCTGCGATGCCAGCGTTAAGTACTTTTCGTGCAGGCGGGCAACATCCGATGCCACTGCATCCGGCGTGCCAGTGTTTTCAATAACATCGTCCGCGACGGCCAGGCGCTGCTCGCGCGTGGCCTGGGCGGCAAGAATATGTTCAGCATGTTCGCGGCTGACCTTATCGCGCAGCATGGTGCGTTCGATTTGCGTCTCTTTTGGCACATCGATGACCAGGACGCGATCGGCCTGGCTAAACAGGCGGTTTTCGACCAGCAAAGGTACGACCCAGAGGAGATAAGGGGAGGTGGCGGCCTGCATCTGGCGGCGCGTTTCCTGCTGAATTAGCGGATGCAACAGCGCGTTGAGCCAGGCTTTCTCCTCCACCTGAGCAAAAATTTTTTCCCGCAGCAGACGGCGGTTTAGCGTGCCGTCGGGCGCGATCATCTGTGGCCCGAAGTGGCCGGCAATGGCCTGGAGCGCCGGGGTGCCGGGTTCGACTACCTGGCGGGCGATAACATCGGCATCGATAACGTTAATCCCGAGCTGCGCGAAGGCGTCGGCAACCGTACTTTTACCGCTGCCAATCCCGCCTGTTAACGCGACTGTGTACCCCATATCTTCTGACCCTGAAACGGATTGCTCGTATTTTTTGGTATTCAGACAGCGAGGACGGGCAGTATGCCGGAGAGGCGACAGCGATCTTGTCGTGATGGCCCCGTGCCAGCCGGGAGTGCCGTCCGCTATTCTGTTTATTTTAATCAAGCAAATCAAATGGTTAAAAATAATGCGCTGGCGGGTGGAGACATAAGCGCTTTTTTCTCCATTCACCAGGTAAATTTATACGATTGTAGCGTAAAAAAAGTGAAAATCGCAGTCTTGCGCGGGCCTGATTCGTGCGTATGATAACGTCACTGGAGTTGTGCTCTCACATTAATGCCATTAACCCCAGGAATTCGCACATGCGTATTGAAGAAGATCTGAAGCTTGGTTTCAAAGACGTTCTTATCCGCCCGAAACGCTCTACCCTCAAAAGCCGTTCTGATGTTGAGCTGGAACGTGAATTCACCTTTAAACATTCAGGCCTGACCTGGTCCGGCGTGCCGATTATTGCGGCAAACATGGATACCGTCGGCACCTTCAGCATGGCGAAAGCGCTGGCCACTTTTGGCATTCTTACCGCAGTACACAAGCACTACACCGCAGAAGAATGGCAGGCGTTTGTCCAGAGCGTATCCGCAGACGTTCTCAAGCATGTGATGGTTTCCACCGGTACTTCCGACGCGGATTTCGATAAAACGCAACAGATCCTCTCTGAGAACCCACAGTTGAATTTTGTGTGCATTGACGTCGCCAATGGCTACTCTGAACACTTCGTTCAGTTTGTGGCGAAGGCGCGCGAAGCCTGGCCGCAAAAAACCATTATCGCCGGGAACGTGGTCACCGGTGAAATGTGCGAAGAGCTGATCCTCTCCGGCGCCGATATCGTCAAAGTTGGCATTGGCCCGGGGTCCGTTTGCACCACCCGTGTCAAAACAGGGGTCGGCTACCCGCAGCTCTCCGCCGTGATCGAGTGTGCTGATGCCGCACACGGCCTTGGCGGCCAGATCATCAGCGATGGCGGTTGCACCATGCCGGGCGATGTGGCGAAAGCCTTCGGCGGCGGCGCTGATTTCGTGATGCTCGGCGGTATGCTGGCGGGCCACGAAGAGAGCGGCGGTACTGTGGTTGAAGAGAAAGGTGAAAAATTCATGCTGTTTTACGGTATGAGCTCCGAGTCGGCGATGACCCGCCATGTAGGCGGTGTCGCGAAATACCGCGCGGCGGAAGGGAAAACCGTGAAGCTGCCGCTGCGTGGCCCGGTGGACAATACCGCGCGCGACATTCTCGGCGGCCTGCGTTCAGCCTGCACCTACGTTGGCGCCTCGCGACTGAAAGAGCTGACCAAACGCACCACCTTTATCCGCGTTCAGGAACAAGAGAACCGGGTATTCAACAGCCTGTAACCGGCTGCGCTGGCACCTGCGCGGTGCCAGCGTTTCTCATCCTCCCGCCCCTCCAATGGCATCGCCCAGGTGAAAAACGGGCAAATACATCGCCACCACCAGGATCCCAACCAGCGAGCCGGTTATTACCAGCATCAGGGGTTCCAGATGCGCAGCCAGACTGTCGGCTCGCTGATGGGTCTGCTCACGATGATGATGCGCCAGGTTTTCCAGCATCTGATCCAGCGCCCCCGCGCTTTCCCCCGTACGGATGAGCTGCAGACACAGCGGTGTAAATCCGCCGCAGCGGCTTAACGCCTGCCAGATCGGATCCCCCTGAACGATCAGCGCGCGGGCCTGCGCCAGGCGCTGGCGCCACAGCGGGCACGACAGGGTCTCTTCAACGCTTTGCAGCCCCTGCAGAAAGCTGATACCAGCGCTTTGGGTTAACGCCAGAACGGTGAATATCAGGCTCAGCTGTTGGCCGCCGATCAGGGGGCCGACGAGAGGGAGCGCGTTAAGCAGCTGCTGGCGACGCAGCAGCCAGTCGGCGCGCTGCCGGACCAGCTGGTTGAGCAGCAGCGGGCTCAGCAGAAAGGCCAACAGCAACGGCCAGCCGCGGCTCAGCATGTCGCCTGCCGCAATAACCATTCGCGTCAACAACGGCAGCGGCGTATTGAACGTCTGGTAGATGGCGGTGAATTCGGGAAGGACAAAATAGAGCATTCCAAGCACCACCAGCAGCGCCAGAGTGAGCACGATTAGCGGGTAGCGCAGCGCCTTTTTGACCTTGCCGGCAAGCCGCTGCTGCTCCTGCTGCTGCTTGGCCAGCTGCTGGCAGCAAATATCGAGCTTGCCCGTCAGTTCGCCGGTGCTAATCATCGCCAGATACAGTGGCGGAAAAGCCTGCGGCCACTGCGCCAGTGCGGCAGAGAAGGCTACGCCCTGGGCCAGTTCGCGGCCCAGCGCCTCAAGCAGCGCCTGCCACTGCGCATGCGGTTGCTGCTGCGCCAACAGCGATAACCCTTCCGCCAGCGGTAGCCCGGCCTGCAGCAGGGTTGCCAACTGGCGGATGGTTTCGCTGCTGTAGCGCGGGTGCCACAGGCTTTGCTTCACCGAACAGCGGCGTATAGCCAGCGGCATGATGCGCTGCTGCTGGAGGTGATGCAGCACCTCCGGACGACAGGCTTGCCATAGCATCCCCTGACAAGGAGCGCCTTGTGCATCGACGCCTCGCCAGCGCCAGAGACGCTTAGTCGCCATGGGGGATCCCCAGCACCCGCACCACCTCTTCGAGGCTCGTCAACCCCTGTTCGATAGCCTGACATCCGCTTTCAAAAAGCGTCATCATGCCCGCGGCTCGCGCCAGAGATTCGATCTCAAGGGCGTTGAGTCCCTGGACTATCCCCTGACGTAGCCCCGGGGTGACAGGCAAGACCTCGAACAGCGCCAGACGGCCATGATACCCGTGATAACAGTTTTCGCAGCCTGCTGACTGCCAGCGCGGCAGCGGGCGGGGCCACAGACTGTGCGGCAGGTCGGAGGCGCTGCCGGCATTGCGCCGGCAGTGGGGGCACAGCTTGCGGACCAGACGCTGGGCGATAACCAGCGAGAGCGCAGAAGAGATCATCCAGCGGGCGATGCCCATTTGCTGCAGGCGAGTGAGGGTTTCGCTGGTGGAATTGGTGTGCAGGGTAGAGAGCACCAGATGGCCCGTTTGAGCGGCTTTCAGCGCGATTTCAGCGGTTTCGGCATCGCGGATTTCACCCACCATCACAATATCCGGGTCCTGGCGTAACAGGGCGCGCAGGACGCTGTGAAAGGTCAGCCCGGCGCGCGGATTGATTTGCGTCTGGTTCATCCCGGCGATAGGGATTTCCAGAGGATCCTCGACGCTACAGATGTTCACTTGCTCCCGGTTTCGGGCCTGCAGGGCGCTGTAGAGGGTCACCGTTTTCCCGCTTCCGGTTGGGCCAGTGACCAGCAGCAGCCCCTGCGGCTGATTCAGGGCCTGGCGAAAGGCCGCCAGCTGAGAGGATGAGAGGCCGAGAGCCTCCAGATCCAGCGCCTGGTCAACCTGATGCAGAAGGCGCAGGACAATTTTCTCGCCATAGCGGCAGGGCAGGGTGGCGATGCGAAAGGAGAGCGGCCGTCCGGCGAGGTTCAGCGCGAACTGACCATCCTGCGGCAAACGATGCTCGGCGATATCGAGATTGGCCATCACCTTGAGTCGTGCGATAACCGGCGCGGCCAGCTCGGGCGCCAGCAGCGGCAGCGCGTGTAGCACGCCATCGACACGCAGGCGGATCCTTAAGTGCGCTTCCGTGGGCTCGATATGAATATCGGACGCCCGCTGACGCAGGGCCTGCTCGAGGATCTGGTTGACCCGCTCGGCGATGTTTTCCGGCCCTGCATTTTGCGCCAGCAGCGCCTGCTTTTCCTGGACTTGCAGGCGCTTATCCATCTGCTCCTGGCTCCAGCATTCAATATCGATCCGTTTTTGCGTCGCGAAACGCAGCGCCTCCATTAGCTCCGTCGGTGGGGTATCGACCACCGCAATGGATATCGTCTGCTCATCGCTGTGTAGCAGCAGGGCGTGATGGCGACGACAGAGAGGGATCAGCTGTTCTGTTTTCATGTTGTCGCCCTCACTTCACCCGGAAGACGTCTTCGCAGGCCTGCTGAAGTGCGCTGTTGTCGGTGATAGTGCAGACCCGCTGCCAGCCGGTGACGCCTTCGGCGTTATCCCAGGTCGGGGTCAGGGTGACGCCCAGTCCGTTGAGACTTTCCTGGCCGGTGAGGGTAACGACGCCTTTGGCCACGCTCATGGCGGAGAGGTAGCGCGTGGTTGTTGGCGAGGGGATGCCATTGCTGCCGCCGTCGCATGTCGTCAGGCCGCCATGATCGAGCGCGCAAAGTTCGATTGCCGTCCGGTAGGGGACAAAGGTCTGCAGCAGGTCGGTGAGGGCGGCTTTACGCAGGTAGTTCTGGTAGGCCGGGATGCCGATGGCGCTGAGAATGGCGATGATGCCGATGACCACCATCAGTTCAATCAGGGTAAAACCTCGTTGTTTATCCATAAGTCGCTCCTTGTTGTGACAGGAGCACTGTGACGGGATTCTGGGGGGCAGGCGAGGAGACGAAAACGATCCGGGAAACCGGGTTCCAGGGTTTTTACCGGTATTGCATGGCGAGCAAGAGCGACTGCGAGTCGGGTCGCAAATTCAGGCCTTCACGCCCGGAAGCGTGAAGGCCAAATCCTCAGCGGAAACGCATCGACAGGTCGAGCGCCTGCACATGTTTGGTCAGGGCCCCGACGGAGATATAGTCGACCCCGGTCTCGGCAAATTCGCGGATGGTGTCAAAGGTGACGTTGCCGGAGACCTCCAGCGCCGCCTGGCCAGCGGTGATTTTCACCGCCTCGCGCATCAGGTCGGTGGTGAAGTTATCGAGCATAATGATATCGGCCCCGGCTTTTAACGCCTGCTCCAGCTCATCCAGCGTTTCCACTTCCACTTCCACCGGCACATCAGGATGCAGCCAGAACGCCTTCTCCACCGCCTGACGGATCGAGCCGGAGGCGATGATGTGGTTTTCTTTAATCAGGAAAGCGTCGAACAGCCCCAGACGATGGTTGGCGCCGCCGCCGCAGAGAACCGCGTATTTCAGCGCGGTACGCAGCCCTGGCAGCGTTTTACGCGTATCCAGGAGTTGGGTTTTGGTGCCGGCCAGCAGGTCGACATAGCGGCGGACGACGCTGGCGACGCCGGAGAGGGTTTGCACAAAGTTCAGCGCCGTACGTTCGCCAGTGAGCAGAATGCGCGATGGGCCTTCCAGCTCGAACAGGGGTTGATCGGCTTTGACCGCGTCGCCATCGGCGACGTGCCAGGTGATAGTCACGTCGTCACCGGCGAGCTGAATGAAGACCTCTTCCACCCAGCGTTTACCACAGAAGACGCCATCTTCGCGGGTAATGACCACCGCATGGGAGCGTGCATCCTGCGGCAATAATTGTGCGCTAATATCGTTGCTGGCGTCGACTTCGCCGCCCAAATCTTCCCGCAGGGAGTGTGCGACAGCATCGGTAATATCGAGATTAATTCGTTCCAGCAGCACGTCACGGCGGCGGTCGGGGTTGTAACGACGAGGCGACATGATAAAGCTCCAGATAGATAAGATTCAGAAGTGGGAAACATGCTAACCTGAACGACGTTTCAGTACCATACACACTTCATCCTTTGGGCCGGCGTGTGGCCCGGAAGCATGAGTTCGCGAAAGGAGATCCCGCATGCAGTTGAACGAGGGATGGCTGGTCGGCGCGCGTCGGGTTCCCTCGCCGCACCATGACTGCCGTCCGGATGAAGAAGCCCCTTCCTTACTGGTGGTGCATAACATTAGCCTGCCACCAGGTGAATTTGGTGGTCCATGGATTGACGCGCTGTTCACCGGCACCCTGGATCCGCACGCGCATCCTTTCTTTGCCGAGATCGCTCATCTGCGCGTTTCGGCGCATTGTCTGATTCGCCGTGATGGTGAAATCGTGCAGTATGTGCCTTTCGATAAGCGTGCGTGGCATGCGGGGGTCTCCTGCTATCAGGGGCGCGAACGCTGCAATGACTTTTCCATCGGCATAGAGCTGGAAGGCACGGATACCCTGGCGTATACCGATGCGCAGTACCAGCAGCTGGCGGCGGTGACGGATCTGCTTATCACGATTTATCCTGCCATCGCCACAAACATCACGGGCCATAGCGATATCGCGCCCGTGCGCAAGACAGACCCGGGACCGGCCTTTGACTGGAAAAAATTTCGTGCGCTGCTCAGCGCGCCGTCAGAAAAGGAGACCTCATGACGCTGTTTACTACGCTGCTGGTGCTTATCGCTGAACGCCTGTTTAAACTGGGCGAACACTGGCAGCTTGATCATCGGCTGGAGGTGGTGTTCCGCCGGATAAAACATTTCTCGTTGCCGGGAACGCTGCTGATGACCCTGGTCGCCGTCGCGGTGGTCTACCTCATTCAGCGCTTGCTGCAGGGGCAGCTGTTCAACGTACCGCTGCTGGTGTTCTGGATCTTGCTGGGTCTGCTGTGCATCGGCGCCGGCAAGGTTCGGCTGCACTATCATGCCTATCTGAAAGCGGCGTCGCGCAATGACAGCCGCGCCTGCGATGCGATGGCCAGCGAGCTGACGTTGATCCATGGCGTCCCGCCGGGCTGTGATGAGCGCGAGTACCTTAGCGAACTGCAAAATGCGCTGTTATGGATTAACTATCGTTACTACCTGGCGCCACTCTTTTGGTTTGTGGTGGGTGGGGCGTGGGGGCCGCTGACGCTTATCGCTTATTGCGTTCTGCGTGCCTGGCAGACGTGGCTGGCGCGCTACCAGACGCCGCATCATCGTTTGCAGTCTGGAATCGATGGTATCCTGCATATTGTCGACTGGCTGCCGGTGCGTCTGGTGGGGGTTGTCTATGCTCTGGTGGGGCATGGAGAGAAAGCGCTTCCGGCGTGGTTTGCATCGTTAGGCGACCGCCATTCGTCGCAGTATCAGGTATTGACCCGCCTGGCGCAGTATTCCCTGGCCCGTGAACCGCACGTGGATAAAGTGGCGACCCCAAAGGCCGCGGTGTCGATGGCCAAGAAAACCTCGCTGGTGGTGGTGGTGATCATGGCGCTGCTGACGATTTACGGCACCCTGGTGTAACGGCCTGCGCCCGTACTCTATCTGTCAGGATACCCCACCTGCGGGGCTTTGATTGCCGGATGGCGCTGCGCTTATCCGGCCTGGGGCTCACACCACGCAGGCCGGCAAGCAACAGCGCCGCCGGGCGCTATATCTGACGCCGCGCTTGTCATGTTGCCGGGGGGGCGGCTTCGCCTGACCCGGCCAGGAAAACCCGCGCCCGCGGGCAGCATACCGAACCGCTACAGCGTATCCGCCGGCGGGATGCCGAAGTCGGGCATGCCGTCCTCTCTCCAGGCGACGAGTTTTAGCCGCGTATGACGATTGGGATCATACAGCGGGTCGCCTTCAATCTCGGTGTAATTCCGCGCGTGATATACCAGCACATCTTCTCCCGCCGGCGTTTGGGTAAAACTGTTATGGCCCGGGCCATACTGGCGGTTTTCATAGCTGGTCCGGAACACTGGCTGCGAGGCTTTATGCCAGTTTTCCGGCTGCAGCGGATCGGCCTCCCGGTCGATCCAGAGCAATCCCATGCAGTAGTTTTCATCGGTGGCGCTGGCGGAATAGCTGATGAAAAGCTTATCGCCATGCACCAGCACCGCGGGTCCTTCATTAACCTTAAATCCCCGGCACTCCCAGTCGAACTCCGGCTTGCTCAGCATGACCGGCTCGCCTTTTAGCGTCCACGGGTTGGCCATTTCAGCGAGATACAGGTTTGAGTTGCCCGCGATATGCGGAGATTTTTGCGCCCACAGGTACCAGCGTTTGCCCTGATGGATAAAGGTGGTGGCATCGAGGGCGAAGGTATCGAAAGGCGTCTCCACCTGGCCTTTTTCCTGCCAGCGGCCGGTCAGCGGATCGCTGTCGGCGCACTCGATAACGAACATGCGATGCTGGAACATGCCCAGCGCATCCAGATCGTGGGTATGGGTGGCGGCAAAATAGATATACCACTTACCGTCTATCTCATGTAGCTCCGGCGCCCAAATCAGCTGGCTCATCGGCCCGCTTTGCGGTGCGCGCCACACCACTACCGGCTCAGCATCGCGCAACCCCTCAAGGGTTGCCGCGCGCCGGATCTCCAGCCGGTCGTATTCCGGCACTGAGGCAATAAAGTAGTAATGATTCAGGTGGCGCAGAATAAAGGGATCTGCGCGCTGCTCAATAAAGGGGTTTGGCCAGTTGTTCATCAGGCTTTCCTTACGTGTTCACTGGTTTTCAGTTCCTGGTATTCATTCAGCTCGCTGTAGTTGCTGCGGCGCTTCTCTAAATCGCTCTGAATCTGGCGCATCAGGGTGCGGTCAACTTTAAGCAGGCGCACCACGCCGGCGGTGATCAGGTAGCCGACGCCGGGGATGACCGAGAACAGCAGCACGATGCCGTTGAGGGCCGAGGCGCTTTGCGCTTTGGCGCCGGCGTCGTAGCCGTACCATGACAGCAGGAATCCGACCATCGCCCCGGCGACCGCCAGGCCGACTTTAAGGAAAAACAGATTGCCGGAGAAGCTAATACCGGTGATGCGCTTGCCGGTTTTCCACTCGCCGTAGTCGTCAACATCGGACATCAGCGACCAGTGCAGCGGGGAGGGGATCTGATGCAGGATATTGAGCAGGAAGTAAAGCACCATAATCAGCGTGGTGGCGTGCGGGTTAAAGAAATAGAAGGCGCAGGAGAAGATCGCCAGCACGATGTTTGTCCAGAAGAAGACCTGCAGTTTGCACCAGCGGTCGGTGAGGACTTTTGCCAGCATGCTGCCAATCATCATCCCGACCACGCCGAGGCTGATAAACAGCGTGGCAAAATGGGTGCTTTGCCCCATCACCCAGGTGACGTAGTACATGGTGGCGGCCATGCGGATAAAGCCCGGACAGACGTTGCATAGCGTGAGCAGCAGGATGCGTACCCACTGGTCATTTTTCCACACGTCTTTGAGATCTTTTTTCAGTTCATCATTGGTCTGCACCGCCGGGTGGATGCGTTCGCGCACGGTGGCGAAGCAGAACAGGAACATACACATGCCGATAAAGGCCAGCACGGTCATCGCCATCTGATAGCCTTTCGCTTTATCGGCGCCGCCGAACCAGTCGGCCATGGGCAGCAGCGTCAATGACAGCAGCAGCGTGGCGATACCCACCATCACGAAACGATAGGACTGGCAGGCAACACGTTCTTTCGGGTCGGCGGTCATCACCGTTCCCAGCGAGCAGTAGGGTATATTAATCGCGGTATAGGTAATCGACAGCAGAAAGTAGGTAACAAACGCATAGATGACTTTGCTGTTATAGGTCCACTCAGGAGTGGTGAACATCAGCACGCTGAACAGGGCGTAGGGGAAGGCAATCCACAGCAGCCATGGACGAAAGCGACCATATTTACTGCGGGTGCGGTCGGCGAGGGCGCCCATGATCGGGTCGGTCACCGCATCGATGACGCGCACCGACAGCAGCAGTACGCCCACCAGCGCCGGCGCCAGGCCGAAGATATCGGTATAAAAATAGTTAACAAACAGCATGATGGCGCCAAAGATGATATTGCATCCGGCATCCCCCATCCCATAACCAATCTTTTCTTTTATTGAAAGTCTATTGTCTGCCATGTGCGGTCTCTCCGTTGCAGTATGGAGAGAATTATTGGCTGCTATCGAGAGAATTACGTTGCAGGAACGCGTTGACGATATGGATAAATAAGCTATGGAAGGGAAAGTGTGAAGCAGATAACAATGCTCTGCGCCCGTTATTAAGGGAGGGCGCAGAGCAAAGAGAATTATTGATGAGATGTATTATTGTGCTTTTACGGTGGCGGCGGCTTTCTGTTTAAACAGATAACCCACGCCCAGCACTGCGATCCATACAGGGATCAGCCAAACGGAAATCGCCATCCCCGGGGTCATCAGCATAATGATCAGCACCGCGGCCATAAACAGCAGGCACACCCAGTTACCCAGCGGGTAGAAGAGGGCGGGGAAGCGGGTGGTGACGCCCTGCTGCTGTTTGGCGCGACGGAATTTGATATGCGCGAGGCTGATCATCGCCCAGTTGATCACCAGGGCGGAGACCACCAGCGCCATCAGCAGGCCAAATGCGGATTCCGGCGCCAGGTAGTTGATCAGCACACACAGGGCGGTGACCACGGCGGAGACGAGAATGGTATTGACCGGCACGCCGCGTTTGTCGACGCTGAGCAGCGCTTTCGGCGCGTTCCCCTGCTGGGCAAGGCCGAACAGCATACGGCTGTTGCAGTAGACGCAGCTGTTATACACCGACAGGGCCGCCGTCAGCACCACCACGTTGAGGGCGTTTGCCACCAGCGTATCGCCAAGCTCATGGAAAATCAGGACGAACGGACTGGTGTCCGCGGTCACGCGCGTCCACGGCAGCAGCGAGAGCAGGACCGCCAGCGAACCAACATAGAAGATCAGGATACGGTAGATAACCTGGTTGGTGGCTTTCGGAATGCTTTGCTCCGGGTTATCCGCTTCCGCCGCGGTGATACCCACCAGCTCGAGACCGCCGAAGGAGAACATGATGATCGCCATCATCATCACCAGCCCGGTAAAGCCGTGCGGCAGGAACCCGCCTTGATCCCACAGGTTACGTACCGTCGCCTGCGGGCCGCCGTTGCCGCTGAACAGCAGCCAGCCGCCGAACAAAATCATCGCCACGACGGCGACCACTTTGATAATGGCAAACCAGAACTCCATTTCACCGAACACTTTCACGTTGGTCAGGTTAATGGCGTTGATGGCGATGAAGAAAACCGCCGCTGAGGCCCAGGTCGGGATTTCCGGCCACCAGAACTGGATATATTTGCCGACGGCGGTCAGTTCCGCCATGGCTACCAGGACATACAGCACCCAGTAGTTCCAGCCGGAGGCGAAGCCGGCAAAGCCGCCCCAGTATTTATAAGCAAAGTGGCTAAACGAACCGGCTACCGGCTCTTCCACCACCATTTCGCCCAGCTGACGCATGATCAGAAAGGCGATAAAACCGGCAATCGCATAACCAAGAATGATACCCGGGCCGGCGGACTGAATGACGGACGCGCTCCCCAGAAACAGGCCGGTGCCGATAGCCCCGCCCAGCGCGATGAGCTGGATATGGCGGTTTTTGAGGCCGCGCTTCAGCCGATCGCCGTGCTGTTGACCTTCCATATGAAACCTCGTGTGTGGTTATTTTTTGTGTACGTCATCCGTCAGGTTGCTGCTTCACTGCTGTCCCTGCCAGAAAGCATAGCCAGCGAAAATTTGGGCGAAGTGGCCCACTTTTTACCTGAGTGATGGCGCGCACATATTGTTGTGTTTGTGTATTTTTGGACTTCCGTTTCTGTATTGTTTTGTTTACGGAAGGCGGTGCAGTAATTCAGAAAAAGGCCTTTCGTCTCAGGGAGAATAGTGGTAAGCGCGCTTGAATGCACCTGCTTTATGAAGGGATGATGACCATGTGTTTAAAAAGACATCAATAGACACATTCAGTATTATTCCGACGCATTGTTCTCATTTGGTTATTTATTCGCATTTACTGACTTTATATTCACTTATCTGGTCGTTGAATCGGTTCAGATAGCGTAATTTTTCGTTTCCATTAAGTTAATGCTACCTCTTTATGAGTAAACGTAACATTTGTGCAAGGTTACATTTCTGAAATGTTATTTCTGTAAGGTTGTTAAAATGTCCGTGGTTTACTGATTTCAATCAAAACCTGTATGGACAGAAGGTGAATACTTTGTTACTTTAGCGCTACGAACTTTAAATTGGTAAGACCAATTGACTCCGGGCTAATGGCAGAGACAGGGAATATGGCCTACAGCAAAATCCGCCAACCAAAATTATCCGATGTGATAGAGCAGCAGCTGGAGTTTCTGATCCTTGAGGGGACCTTGCGCCCCGGTGAAAAACTCCCGCCTGAACGCGAACTGGCTAAACAGTTCGACGTTTCCCGCCCCTCGCTGCGTGAGGCGATTCAACGCCTCGAAGCCAAGGGCCTGTTGCTTCGTCGTCAGGGAGGTGGAACGTTTGTACAGAGCCGCCTGTGGCAGAGCTTCAGCGATCCGCTGGTCGAGCTGCTGTCCGATCACCCTGAATCCCAATTCGATCTGCTTGAGACCCGTCACGCGCTGGAAGGCATTGCGGCTTATTACGCGGCGCTGCGCAGCAATGATGAAGATCGCGACCGTATCCGCGAGCTGCATCAGGCTATTGAGCGGGCTCAGCAGTCGGGCGATCTGGACGCCGAGTCCGGCGCCGTCGTCCAGTACCAAATCGCCGTCACCGAGGCGGCACACAATGTGGTTTTGCTCCATCTGCTAAGGTGTATGGAGCCGATGCTGGCGCAAAACGTGCGTCAGAACTTTGAATTGCTGTATGCCCGCCGGGAAATGCTCCCGTTGGTCAGCAACCATCGCACTCGCATTTTCGAGGCGATAATGGCCGGGGAGCCGGAGCAGGCGCGTGAGGCGTCGCACCGTCACCTGGCGTTCATTGAGGAAATTTTGCTGGACCGTAGCCGTGAGCAGAGTCGTAGAGAACGCTCGCTGCGTCGTTTACAGCAACGAAAGGACGAGAACTCCGGTTCTTAAGCGCCATTTTTAGAGCGCGGCAACTAAACGCAGAACCTGTCTTATTGAATTTTTGGTTGTTCAAAGGTGAAGAACGAAGAGTTCAATGGGACAGGTTCCAGATTAATCAACGATTAGATAGATAAGGAATACCCCCCATGTCAGAACGTTTACCAAATGACGTGGATCCGATCGAAACTCGCGACTGGCTACAGGCGATCGAATCGGTCATCCGTGAAGAAGGTGTTGAGCGCGCTCAGTATCTTATTGACCAACTCCTTTCTGAAGCCCGCAAAGGCGGGGTGAAAGTGGCTGCTGGCGCATCGACCGGCGGTTACGTAAACACTATTGCCGTTGAAGATGAACCGGAATATCCGGGTAATCTGGATCTGGAACGTCGTATCCGTTCTGCGATCCGCTGGAACGCCATCATGACCGTTCTGCGCGCATCGAAAAAAGATCTCGAACTGGGCGGCCATATGGCTTCTTTCCAGTCTTCCGCAACCTTCTACGAAGTGTGCTTCAACCACTTCTTCCGCGCACGCAATGAGCAGGATGGCGGCGACCTGGTGTACTTCCAGGGTCACATCTCTCCGGGCGTTTATGCGCGTGCTTTCCTGGAAGGTCGTCTGACTGAAGAGCAGATGAACAACTTCCGTCAGGAAGTTCACGGTAAAGGTCTGTCCTCTTATCCGCACCCGAAACTGATGCCGGAATTCTGGCAGTTCCCGACCGTTTCTATGGGCCTGGGCCCAATCGGGGCGATTTATCAGGCTAAATTCCTGAAATATCTGGAACACCGTGGTCTGAAAGACACCTCCAAACAAACCGTTTACGCGTTCCTGGGCGACGGTGAGATGGACGAGCCGGAATCTAAAGGCGCGATCACCATCGCGACCCGTGAGAAGCTGGACAACCTGGTCTTCGTTATCAACTGTAACCTGCAGCGTCTTGATGGCCCGGTCACCGGTAACGGCAAAATCATTAACGAACTGGAAGGCATCTTCGCGGGCGCTGGCTGGAACGTTATCAAGGTTATCTGGGGCGGTCGTTGGGATGAGCTGCTGCGTAAAGACACCAGCGGTAAGCTGATTCAGCTGATGGAAGAAACCGTTGACGGTGACTACCAGACCTTCAAATCCAAAGACGGCGCTTATGTGCGCGAGCACTTCTTCGGTAAATATCCGGAGACCGCCGCGCTGGTTGCCGACTGGACTGACGAGCAGATTTGGGCTCTGAACCGCGGCGGCCACGATCCGAAGAAAGTTTACGCTGCACTGAAGAAAGCGCAGGAAACCAAAGGCAAAGCGACCGTCATCCTCGCCCATACCATCAAAGGTTACGGCATGGGTGATACTGCTGAAGGTAAGAACATCGCTCACCAGGTTAAGAAAATGAACATGGACGGCGTTCGCTACGTCCGCGATCGTTTCAACGTGCCGGTTGCCGATGCCGATCTGGAAAAACTGCCGTACGTAACCTTCCCGGAAGGTTCCGAAGAGCACACCTATCTGCACGCTCAGCGTCAGAAACTGCACGGCTATCTGCCGAGCCGTCAGCCGAACTTCACTGAGAAGCTGGAGCTGCCGACGCTGGAAGATTTCCGCCCGCTGCTGGAAGAGCAGAATAAAGAGATCTCTACCACTATCGCGTTCGTTCGTGCCCTGAACGTGATGCTGAAGAACAAATCCATCAAAGACCGCCTCGTGCCGATCATCGCCGACGAAGCGCGTACTTTCGGTATGGAAGGTCTGTTCCGTCAGATCGGTATCTACAGCCCGAACGGTCAGCAGTACACCCCGCAGGACCGTGAGCAGGTTGCTTACTACAAAGAAGACGAAAAAGGCCAGATCCTGCAGGAAGGGATCAACGAGCTGGGCGCAGGCGCATCCTGGCTGGCTGCGGCGACCTCTTACAGCACCAACAACCTGCCGATGATCCCGTTCTACATCTACTACTCGATGTTCGGGTTCCAGCGTATCGGCGACCTGTGCTGGCAGGCAGGCGACCAGCAGGCTCGCGGCTTCCTGATCGGTGGTACTTCCGGTCGTACGACGCTGAACGGCGAAGGTCTGCAGCACGAAGATGGCCACAGCCATATTCAGTCTCTGACTATCCCGAACTGTATCTCTTACGATCCGTCCTACGCCTACGAAGTGGCGGTCATCATGCATGACGGCCTGGAGCGTATGTACGGTGAGAAACAAGAGAACGTTTACTACTACATCACGACCCTGAACGAAAACTACCACATGCCGGCGATGCCGGAAGGCGCCGAGGAAGGTATCCGTAAAGGTATCTACAAACTCGAAACCATCGAAGGTAGCAAAGGTAAAGTTCAGCTGCTGGGCTCCGGTTCTATCCTGCGTCACGTCCGTGAAGCAGCGCAGATCCTGGCGAAAGACTACGGCGTGGGCTCTGACGTGTACAGCGTTACCTCCTTCACCGAACTGGCGCGTGATGGCCAGGATTGCGAACGCTGGAACATGCTGCACCCCCTGGAAACCCCGCGCGTGCCGTACATCGCTCAGGTGATGAACGACGCTCCGGCTGTGGCATCCACTGACTATATGAAACTGTTCGCCGAGCAGGTTCGTACCTACGTACCGGCTGACGATTACCGCGTACTGGGTACCGATGGCTTCGGTCGTTCCGACAGCCGTGAAAACCTGCGTCACCACTTCGAAGTTGATGCTTCCTATGTGGTCGTTGCAGCGCTGGGCGAACTGGCTAAACGTGGTGAAATCGATAAGAAAGTGGTCGCTGACGCGATCGCGAAATTCGACATCGATGCAGAAAAAGTTAACCCGCGTCTGGCGTAAGAGGTAAAAGAATAATGGCTATCGAAATCAAAGTACCGGACATCGGGGCTGATGAAGTTGAAATCACCGAGATCCTGGTCAAAGTTGGCGACAAAGTAGAAGCTGAACAGTCGCTGATCACCGTAGAAGGCGATAAAGCCTCTATGGAAGTCCCGTCTCCGCAGGCTGGCGTCGTGAAAGAGATTAAAGTCTCCGTCGGCGACAAAACCGAGACTGGCAAACTGATTATGATTTTCGATTCCGCCGAGGGTGCAGCAGCCGCTGCACCTGCGCAGGAAGAGAAGAAAGAAGCCGCTCCGGCCGCTGCTGCGCCAGCCGCCGCCGCGGCAGCGAAAGAAGTGCACGTCCCGGATATCGGCGGCGATGAAGTTGAAGTCACCGAGATCATGGTTAAAGTGGGCGACACCATCGCCGCTGAGCAATCCCTGATCACCGTAGAAGGCGATAAGGCCTCTATGGAAGTGCCAGCGCCGTTCGCGGGTACCGTGAAAGAGATCAAAATCAACACCGGCGATAAAGTGTCCACCGGCTCCCTGATCATGATCTTCGAAGTCGCGGGCGCTGCGCCTGCGGCCGCTCCGGCACAGGCTGCCGCTCCGGCTGCCGCGGCACCGGCTGCTGCTGCCGGCGCGAAAGACGTTAACGTCCCGGACATCGGCGGCGACGAAGTTGAAGTCACCGAAGTGATGGTGAAAGTCGGCGATAAAGTGGCTGCAGAGCAGTCCCTGATCACCGTCGAAGGCGACAAAGCGTCTATGGAAGTGCCGGCGCCGTTCGCGGGCACCGTCAAAGAGATCAAAATCAGCACCGGCGATAAAGTCAAAACCGGCTCCCTGATCATGGTCTTCGAAGTGGAAGGCGCTGCGCCTGCCGCCGCTCCGGCTCAGGCTGCTGCACCGGCACCGGCTGCTGCACCGGCTCAGGCCGCTAAGCCTGCCGCCGCACCGGCTGCGAAAGCAGAAGGCAAAACCGAATTCGCTGAAAACGATGCTTACGTTCACGCGACTCCGCTGATTCGCCGCCTGGCGCGCGAGTTCGGCGTTAACCTGGCGAAAGTGAAAGGCACCGGCCGTAAAGGTCGTATCCTGCGCGAAGACGTTCAGGCCTACGTGAAAGAAGCCGTTAAACGCGCTGAATCCGCACCGGCGGCTGCCGCTGGCGGCGGTATCCCGGGCATGCTGCCATGGCCGAAGGTTGACTTCAGCAAGTTCGGCGAAATCGAAGAAGTGGAGCTGGGCCGTATCCAGAAAATCTCTGGTGCTAACCTGAGCCGTAACTGGGTCATGATCCCGCACGTTACCCATTTCGATAAAACCGATATCACCGATCTGGAAGCGTTCCGTAAGCAGCAGAACGCCGAAGCTGAGAAGCGTAAACTGGACGTGAAATTCACCCCGGTTGTCTTCATCATGAAAGCCGTGGCCGCTGCGCTCGAGCAGATGCCGCGCTTCAACAGCTCGCTCTCCGAAGATGGTCAGCGCCTGACGCTGAAGAAATACATCAACATCGGTGTGGCGGTTGATACCCCGAACGGTCTGGTGGTTCCGGTCTTTAAAGACGTGAACAAGAAGAGCATCACCGAGCTGTCTCGTGAGCTGACCACCATCTCGAAGAAAGCGCGCGATGGCAAACTGACGGCGGGAGAAATGCAGGGCGGTTGCTTCACCATCTCCAGCATCGGCGGCCTGGGTACGACCCACTTCGCGCCGATTGTTAACGCGCCGGAAGTGGCCATCCTCGGCGTGTCTAAGTCCGCGATGGAGCCGGTATGGAATGGTAAAGAGTTCGTGCCGCGTCTGATGCTGCCGATCTCTCTGTCCTTCGACCACCGCGTGATCGACGGTGCTGATGGTGCCCGCTTCATTACCATCATCAACAACACCCTGAGCGACATTCGCCGCCTGGTGATGTAATCGAAAAAGCCGGCCTGACGGCCGGCTTTTTTCTGATAACCTCAGGCTGTTTGGGATTATCAGCAACAAAGGACAAAATCGTTTGCCGTTTGTTGTTTAAAAATTGTTAACAATTTTGTAAAATACACGCGGATAGAACGTCCCGGTGGACTTGGGCGTAAGAATAATAGCGTCAGACCCGCCGGATATAAATTACAGAGGTCATGATGAGTACTGAAATCAAAACTCAGGTCGTGGTACTTGGGGCAGGTCCTGCAGGCTACTCTGCAGCTTTCCGTTGCGCTGATTTAGGTCTGGAAACCGTCATCGTAGAACGTTACAGCACCCTCGGTGGGGTGTGCCTGAACGTGGGTTGTATCCCTTCTAAAGCGCTGCTGCACGTGGCAAAAGTTATCGAAGAAGCGAAAGCGCTGGCCGAACACGGCATCGTTTTCGGCGAACCGAAAACTGACATTGACAAGATCCGCACCTGGAAAGAAAAAGTCATCACTCAGCTGACCGGTGGTCTGGCTGGCATGGCCAAAGGGCGTAAAGTGAAGGTGGTTAACGGTCTGGGTAAATTCACCGGCGCTAACACCCTGGAAGTGGAAGGCGAAAACGGCAAAACCGTGATCAACTTCGACAACGCCATCATCGCGGCGGGTTCCCGTCCGATTCAACTGCCATTTATCCCGCATGAAGATCCGCGCGTATGGGACTCCACCGACGCCCTGGAGCTGAAATCCGTACCGAAACGCATGCTGGTCATGGGCGGCGGTATCATCGGTCTGGAAATGGGTACCGTATACCATGCGCTGGGTTCAGAGATTGACGTGGTTGAAATGTTCGACCAGGTTATCCCGGCGGCCGATAAAGACGTGGTGAAAGTCTTCACTAAACGCATCAGCAAGAAATTCAACCTGATGCTGGAAACCAAAGTGACTGCCGTTGAAGCGAAAGAAGACGGTATTTACGTTTCCATGGAAGGCAAAAAAGCGCCAGCGGAAGCACAGCGTTACGACGCCGTACTGGTGGCTATCGGTCGCGTACCGAACGGTAAAAACCTCGACGCAGGCAAAGCGGGCGTGGAAGTGGACGATCGTGGCTTCATCCGCGTTGACAAACAAATGCGCACCAACGTGCCGCACATCTTTGCTATCGGCGATATCGTCGGTCAGCCGATGCTGGCGCACAAAGGCGTCCACGAAGGTCACGTTGCCGCTGAAGTTATCTCCGGCCTGAAACACTACTTCGATCCGAAAGTGATCCCGTCCATCGCCTACACCGAGCCAGAAGTGGCATGGGTCGGCCTGACTGAGAAAGAAGCGAAAGAGAAAGGCATCAGCTACGAAACCGCCACCTTCCCGTGGGCGGCTTCCGGCCGCGCTATCGCTTCCGACTGCGCAGACGGTATGACCAAACTGATCTTCGACAAAGAGACCCACCGTGTTATCGGCGGCGCGATTGTCGGCACCAACGGCGGCGAGCTGCTGGGTGAGATCGGCCTGGCTATCGAAATGGGCTGCGACGCTGAAGACATCGCGCTGACTATCCACGCTCACCCGACTCTGCACGAGTCTGTTGGCCTGGCGGCAGAAGTCTTCGAAGGCAGCATCACCGACCTGCCGAACGCCAAAGCGAAGAAAAAGTAACTTTTTCTTTCAGGCAAAAAGCATAAGCGGCTCCCGGAGCCGCTTTTTTTATGCCTGATGTTTAGAACTATGTCGCTATTCATAAACCGCTACACCTCATACATACTTTGTAAATAGTCACTCAGTAAACTTATAGGTAGTTAACGATATCGATGAGGTGTGTGATGAAACGCTTTTTAACCAGTGCGCTGGTCGCAGCAACGTGCTTATCCGGTGTAGCCTGCGCGGCTGACGCCACGATTCCATGGGCGGATAACAGCGGCGGCACGGAAACGACCCATATCGCGGCGATGGGCCAGGATCTGAATGCCCAGCATCAGCAGGTGACGAAGACCAGTGAAGGGGTATGGGCGGCGAATTCCGGCAGCATCAGCGCTGACGAAGCGGCATTGTCCAGTACGAAACCAGCCTTTGCCGGCGATCCGTCTCTGATGCCCCACCAGGGCTAAGTGAATGAAAACGCCCGGTTGCGTATACGTAACCGGGCGTTTTTTTATGGCTTGACCACCTGCCAGCCGGCGTCAGCGTCGGGGGCAAAGCGCGTTATCGCCTGGGCCTTTGCCGCACTCTCTTCACCGAGATTGGCCTGATAAACCGTATCGTGCTGATCGATCATAAAGCTCATCACGCCGGTTTCCCCCCACGCCACCGGCCATGCCAGCAAGGCGACGCTCTGCTCATCTTTACCGGTGATAATGCGGAAGCGGTAGCCATGGTAGCCGCTGCCGGGTACCGTCGGGCTAAAGGCGGGCCCAAGCGGACTTGGCGCTTCGCCCGGCGAGGTGGGCCAGTACAGACCATCTTTTTTGCCTTCGCTACTGATGATTTTCTGCGCCCAGCGGTGGTTCAGTTGATAGTAATCCTGCTGGGCGTCAACGTAGGCGTGCATGGCGGCTATTGCCGACAGTTCATTACGGCCGATAGCGCGGGTGAGGATCTCCTCTTCGCCAGCGGCCATATCAAAGCGCCAGCCCTGGGATGATTTGACGATGGGGATGGGCAGGCGCCATGCTTCGCTACCAACGTCGAGCCAGGCGTTATCACCCTGCTGCACAATCACATGTTTCACCTGCCAGTCGCGCTGGAAGCGGTCGACGGCAGTGGGGTCGATCCCGTCGGGGGGTAAAAAATGCTGCCAGTTATCGCCAAGCACCTCGCTCAGCGCCGCGTCATTTTGCTGGCCGATCGCCTCGGCCAGCGCGCTCGCGGCCTGCTCGGGGGTGGCATATTGCTGCTGGGCGAAGGCGGCAAGCGGTGACAGCATTAACGTGAACAGGGCAATAGGTAATGGGTTTCTCATTCTGCTCATCCTCAGCGGCGGCGTAGTTCATGGTGTTCAGAAAGACGCTCTCTGGCGCCGTCGCGCTGCTCGCGGTTTACGCTGGAAAACTGACGACTCTGTCGTCCCCGTTCCTGCTGCGCTTGCCAGGAGGGGGCGCGGCTTTCGTTGCCGCTAAGGGCGCTGGCGCGCAGATGATTGACCGTCTGCTGACGCTGGGCGGGCGTGGCGGAATGGAGCTGCTGCCGGCGCTGTTGCTGCTGCGGTGTAGCATTCTGCTCGTGGTTCTTAATGGTTTCCCTACGCTGCTGTTGCTGCGGCGTCGGGTTTTTCAACTGCGCTTTCGCCGCGTCTCGACGCTGCTGGGTTGATGTCGGCGCGCTGTCGTAACCGCGGTAGTTGCTGCGCTGGGTGGCTTGTTTCAACTGCGCCGAGGCCGCCTGACGCTGGGCATCGCGCGAGGGAGTGTTTGCCGCCAGGTTGCCTGCCGTGGCGGTCGACGCGCTGCGCTGCTGAAGCTGGGTCATTGCCGCCTGGCGCTGCGCCTCACGATCGACCGGCGCATGCTGGGTCGCGCTCAGTCCGCCGGATACGTTGGTCTGATGAAAGCGCTGGGCGACGGTATTATCGGGGTATGGCACGTGACCGCGATAGGCGGGATTGTGCTGCCAGTTTACGTGGTCGCCCGGCAGGTTTTGTCCGGTAATGCGGTTAAAATTATTCACATTGATATTGATGTTATCGCCATTATGCGAGTAATCCCCGCGGTGGTAGTCGTCATCGTGATGGTGGTAGTCATCATCATCATCCCAGTCGATGCTGCTGAACAGCGCCCAGGTGGTCGCCACGCCCAGGCTGTAACCGAAGCCTTTGACGAAGCTATCGGTAAACTGCTCCCCGGGAGGGGGCGGCAGATAGACCGGAGGATAGGCGCTGTTCGGCCAGGTACCATAGACGGTGGAGGGGTTGTAGTTGGGAACATAGACCACCTGCGGGTCGGTCGGTTCTATTTTTATGACCTGGGTCGGCGCAGGCGCCGCCGCGGTAGTGCTTGACGTTGATACGGTGCTACTTTTCGAAGTGGTGGCCGGCACAGGCGCCGCTGCGGCGACAATCACTTTTTGCTGCGGCGTGGATTTCAGCGTCCCTGTCTCCTGGGCGATGGCACGCAGGCGCTGCACCGAGTCCATCACATCATGCGGCTGGGCCAAAAACGCATTACCCAGATTTTCCACCCAAGGCGGATTCTCGCCCATCATCGCCAGCAGGGCAGGGAAAGCGACAAGCGATTTGACGCTGGGATCCCATGGCTGGCTGGCAACTGCCTGAACGGCGGGATCCCCTTTCATGGTGGGGTTATCCTGGGACCACTGCACCGCCTGCATGACGTTGTCCGGGTAGGTGGAAGCCATCAGCACCTGCGACAGCAGTCTGTCCGGGTAGAGCGCGATGGGGGCAACCCACTGGTCAATCTGCGCCTGGGTGTAGGTGGCGGCCACCGGCTGCGCGGCGGCGGGTGCGGCTGGCGTTGGCGCTGGCGCAGGCTGCGCCGTCGGCTGAGTGACCGTCTCTGGAGTACGGCTTTGCACATAGAGTGTTCCCGCCGCCGCGAGTAAGCCAGCGCTACAGAGCAGGGCGATAATATGGGGTTTGAACGGCAGTGACATAGAAGCTCCTGACCCAAAAAGTAACCCATCTCGCTAAAGTATCGGCGAAAACGGCGCGTTTGCAGAGTATAAGTAAGCGGTATGGCTTTTTATTGATGATTGTTGGGATCGGCCCATGGCGTTGTACGCGGAAAGGAATTTTTGTCGCGGGATTTGAACAGAAAGCCTGCAATATCCTGCCCTTAACGATTCAGCTAAATTTTAATGTTGCTTTTTTGTAAACAGATTAACACCTTTCAAAAATCCTGCTATGCTGCCGACGCGGTATCGGGCATTTACCCTACAAACTGCTGTCTCACAGGAGCGTGAAGAAAATCGCCCAGCCACTAAATCCTTCAAGATGCGTCAAGGCGGCAAACTGCCAATACCGAAGCAGATTGATTGAAGAGGTGTAGGCCGCATTATGACAATGAGAAGCGAGGAGAACCGTCGTGCTAGAAGAATACCGTAAGCACGTAGCTGAGCGTGCCGCCATGGGGATTGTTGCCAAACCCTTAGATGCAACCCAAATGGCCGCGCTGGTAGAACTGCTGAAAAACCCGCCTGCGGGCGAAGAAGAATTCCTGTTAGACCTGCTGATTAACCGTGTACCGCCGGGCGTCGACGAAGCCGCCTATGTTAAAGCTGGATTCCTTGCCGCGATCGCCAAAGGCGAAACGACCTCCCCCCTGGTTACCCCTGAAAAAGCCGTTGAACTGCTGGGCACCATGCAGGGCGGTTACAATATCCACCCGCTGATCGATGCCCTGGACGACGCGAAACTGGCGCCGATTGCCGCGAAAGCGCTGTCCCATACTCTGCTGATGTTCGATAACTTCTACGACGTGGAAGAGAAAGCGAAAGCGGGTAACGAGCACGCTAAACAGGTTATGCAATCCTGGGCCGACGCTGAGTGGTTCCTGAACCGCCCGCAGCTGGCAGAGAAAATCACCGTTACCGTTTTCAAGGTCACTGGCGAAACGAACACCGATGACCTGTCTCCGGCGCCGGATGCCTGGTCGCGTCCGGATATCCCACTGCACGCCCTGGCGATGCTGAAAAACGCCCGCGAAGGCATTGAACCGGATCAGCCGGGCGTGGTTGGCCCGATCAAACAGATCGAAGCCCTGCAGCAGAAAGGCTACCCGCTGGCCTACGTCGGCGATGTGGTCGGGACCGGCTCTTCACGTAAATCGGCCACCAACTCGGTGCTGTGGTTTATGGGCGACGATATCCCGAACGTGCCGAACAAGCGCGGCGGCGGTCTGTGCCTGGGCGGCAAAATCGCGCCAATCTTCTTCAACACCATGGAAGATGCGGGCGCGCTGCCTATCGAAGTGGATGTGTCAAACCTGAACATGGGCGACGTCATCGACGTTTACCCGTTCAAAGGCGAAGTGCGTAATCACGAGACCAACGAACTGCTGGCCAGCTTCGAGCTGAAAACCGATGTGCTGATCGACGAAGTTCGTGCCGGCGGCCGTATCCCGCTGATCATCGGTCGCGGCCTGACCACCAAAGCACGTGAAGCGCTGGGTCTGCCGCACAGCGATGTCTTCCGTCAGGCGAAAGACGTAGCGGAAAGCACCCGCGGCTTCTCGCTGGCGCAGAAAATGGTTGGCCGCGCCTGCGGCGTTGCCGGTATCCGCCCGGGCGCCTACTGCGAGCCGAAAATGACCTCCGTCGGTTCTCAGGACACCACCGGTCCAATGACCCGTGATGAACTGAAAGACCTGGCGTGCCTGGGCTTCTCCGCTGACCTGGTGATGCAGTCCTTCTGCCACACTGCGGCCTATCCGAAGCCGGTTGACGTCACCACGCATCATACTCTGCCGGACTTCATTATGAACCGCGGCGGCGTCTCGCTGCGTCCGGGCGATGGCGTGATCCACTCCTGGCTGAACCGCATGCTGCTGCCGGATACCGTGGGCACCGGCGGCGACTCCCACACCCGTTTCCCCATCGGTATCTCCTTCCCGGCGGGCTCTGGTCTGGTGGCCTTCGCCGCCGCGACCGGCGTGATGCCGCTGGATATGCCGGAATCGGTGCTGGTGCGTTTCAAAGGTAAAATGCAGCCGGGCATTACGCTGCGCGACCTGGTCCACGCGATCCCGCTGTACGCCATCAAGCAGGGCCTGCTGACCGTTGAGAAGAAAGGTAAGAAAAACATCTTCTCTGGCCGCATCCTTGAGATTGAAGGTCTGCCGGATCTTAAAGTGGAGCAGGCGTTCGAGCTGACCGATGCCTCCGCTGAACGTTCTGCTGCAGGTTGCACCATCAAGCTGAACAAAGAGCCGATCGTTGAGTATCTGAACTCCAACATCGTCCTGCTGAAGTGGATGATCGCCGAAGGCTACGGCGACCGCCGTACCCTGGAGCGTCGTATCCAGGGCATGGAGAAATGGCTGGCGGATCCGCAGCTGCTGGAAGCCGATGCTGACGCGGAATACGCGGCAGTGATCGACATCGATCTGGCGGATATCAAAGAGCCGATTCTGTGCGCGCCGAACGATCCGGACGATGCCCGCCTGCTGTCTGACGTACAGGGCGAGAAAATCGACGAAGTGTTCATCGGCTCCTGCATGACCAACATCGGCCATTTCCGTGCCGCCGGTAAGCTGCTGGACAGCCACAAAGGCCAGTTGCCGACTCGCCTGTGGGTGGCGCCGCCAACCCGTATGGACGCCGCGCAGCTGACCGAAGAAGGTTACTACAGCGTATTTGGTAAGAGCGGGGCGCGTATCGAAATCCCTGGCTGTTCCCTGTGTATGGGTAACCAGGCGCGCGTCGCCGACGGTGCGACGGTGGTTTCCACCTCTACCCGTAACTTCCCGAACCGTTTAGGTACCGGCGCTAACGTCTATCTGGCCTCTGCCGAGCTGGCAGCGGTGGCTTCTCTGCTCGGTAAACTGCCGACGCCGGAAGAGTACCAGACCTTCGTGGCGCAGGTGGATAAGACAGCGGAAGATACCTATCGCTATCTGAACTTCAACCAGCTGGATCAGTACACTGAAAAAGCTGACGGCGTGATCTTCCAGACCGCGGTGTAAAACCAGTCGGTCAGCCTGGCTGACCGTTTGGCTACAAACTCCCCAATGCCCGGTGAACATTGCATCACCGGGCATTTTTATTTCCAAACCTCCTGCCTGTTACGCTTTTTTTCTTTCGGTCTGCTGCGATAATTACTCCATGGGTACAGTGCAGCGGTGACGCATTGCCCTTGCAGAGGAAAAGACGATGGACTACGAATTTCTGCGCGATATTACCGGAGTGGTAAAGGTGCGAATGTCGATGGATCACGAGGCGATTGGCCACTGGTTCAACGAGGAGGTGAAAGACAATCTTGCTCTGCTTGACGAAGTGGAGCAGGCTGCGCGCACCGTGAAAGGCAGTGAACGTTCCTGGCAGCGTGCCGGACATGAATATACGCTGTGGCTGGATGGCGAAGAGGTGATGATCCGCGCCAATCAGCTGGAATTTTCCGGCGACGAAATCGAAGAGGGGATGAGCTACTACGACGAAGAAAGCCTCTCTCTGTGCGGTGTTGAGGATTTCCTGCAGGTGGTTGCCGCCTATCGTGAGTTTATGCAGCAGCGTTGATGACTCGTTTTGCGCCGGGCTGCGGAAAACCGTAGCCCGGCTAAGCGTCGCGTGCGCAGGGCACATCTCCGGTCGCGACGAGTACCTTTCCCCCGCTACCCGCCGGCGCAGAACCCAGGCCCGGCGCGCAAAATCGCCGCCGGGCATTTGAGGCATTACACGGCAGGAATATTGCGGCCGTAGTAAATCTCGCGCATCTCTTTCCACAGCAGGTCGGTAATGACCTTGCGCTCTTCAGCGGTCAACTCTTCCGGTCGGGTATGGAACATGTAATGCTTAAGGTCGAACTCCTTAAGCAACATTTTGGTATGGAAGATATTTTCCTGATAAACGTTGACGTCGACCATGTCATACAGCGACTTCATATCGTCAGACATAAAGTTCTGAATTGAGTTGATTTCATGATCGATAAAATGCTTCATCCCATTGATGTCGCGGGTAAAGCCGCGCACGCGGTAGTCAATGGTCACAATGTCCGATTCCAGCTGGTGGATCAGATAGTTCAGCGCTTTGAGCGGTGAAATAACCCCGCAGGTAGAGACTTCGATATCGGCGCGGAAGGTGCACAGGCCGCCTTCCGGGTGGCTCTCCGGATAGGTATGCACGCAGATATGGCTTTTATCGAGATGGGCGACCACGGTTTCAGGCAGCGGGCCGGGGTGTTCGGTCTGGTCGATAAGCCGCGGGTCGACGGGCTCTTCGCTTACCAGAATGGTCACGCTGGCGCCCTGGGGTTCATAATCCTGGCGGGCGATATTCAGGATATTAGCGCCAATAATAGAGCAGGTTTCGCTCAGGATCTCTGTCAGGCGATTGGCATTATAAAGTTCGTCGATATAGGCGATGTAGCCGTCGCGCTCTTCTGCCGTTTTGGCGTAACAAATATCGTAGATACAAAAACTCAGGCTTTTGGTCAGGTTGTTAAAGCCGTGCAGCTTCAATTTTTTCAATTTAGTTCACCCCCTTATTTCGCTTCACGGTGCGGACAGAGCATCATGCAGATATTGTGGTAAGGCGAAGGCCGCCGTATGGATTGCCGGATTGTAGTAACGGCAGGTCAGGTTGGCTTTGTGAAAGCGCGCCTGAATGATTTCGCTGGAAAGATGGCGCAGCGCCTCGTTGTCGCTCGCCCAGGCAAAGGTCATTATCCCGCCGTAATAGGTCGGAATCGCCGCCTGGTAGAAGCTGACGTCGCGAAAATAGTGGCTCAGTTTGCGATGGCTACCGACCGCTTCATCCTGCTGCAGGAAGCAGACGCCGTTCTGCGCAACGAAAATCCCTCCCGGATTCAGGCAGCGTTTGCAGCCTTCATAAAAAGCCGAGGTGAAGAGGCTTTCCCCCGGGCCAATAGGGTCGGTACAGTCCGAAATGATCACATCAAACGTTTGCGTCGTCTGGTTAACAAAATTGACGCCATCATCAATCACCAGCGTAAAGCGCGGATCGTCATAGGCGCCGGCGCTATGGTTGGGCAGGTACTGGCGGCAGAATGAGACCACCCCGGCGTCGATTTCCACCATGGTGATGCTTTCGATGCTGCGATGACGAGAGACTTCGCGCAGCATCGCGCCATCTCCGCCGCCGATGATCAGGACATGCTTGGCATTGCCGTGAGCCAGCAGCGGCACGTGGGTCATCATTTCGTGATAGATAAACTCATCGCGTTCGGTGGTTTGCACGACGCCATCCAGCGCCATCACCCGGCCAAAGGCGCGGTTGTCAAAGATGATCAGATCCTGATGATCGGTTTTTTCGTGGTACAGCACGTTATCAACGCTAAAGTACTGACCAAAATGGTCATGCAGCGTTTCATGCCACAGTGGATTATCGGCCACGGTGAGGCTCCTCCTTCGTTAACATCTGTTACACCCGTAAAACGAGTGCAACATCATAGACAACTATAGATGAGGATGCACGGCGGTTATTGCAGCAATGCGGCAGGAATAACAGCACCGCCCGGAGAGGGCGGTGGGGAGTCAGGGCTATTTTGCCGGCGCGGGTTGGCTATCCACTATTCGCACGGAATAGACCATGGTCGCGCCTGGGGGGATCTTCGGTGGCAACCCTTTACTGCCATAGGCTTTGTCGGGCGGGACGACCAGCGTCACGGAGCCGTGGTTCTGCAGGCGCTTCAGCGGCCCGCGAAATACCGGGGGATAGGCATCCAGTTTCTGGGTAAGCGCCTGATCTTTCGTCTCCATATCATTGATCACCTTTCCGTCCGTCAGCATCTCTTTGATCACCACGGTCACCAGATCGTTGCCGCTAATCTTTCCTTTACCCGGGTAATCGATACGGCTGTAGACGCCCTCTTTGAAGACCACACCTTTTTTGCGCGCAAACGCCTGCTGGTATTTCTGACCGGCGCTGATGTTTTTCTGCTCGATTTTATTCAGGTTCTGGAAAACCTGCTGTGAAATGTCAAACAGCGCTTTGTTACGCTCCTGTTCGCCGAGGCGAAGCTGGCCGCTGAAAGCATCTTCGATGCCCTGCAGCACCAGGCCAGCGTCGACGTTAACTCCCTGAGTGCGACGAGTCGTGAGGACGTTAAGCGCCTCTGTACCCATCGAGGCGCCGATGGCGTAAGCCTGCTGTTCACCTGGCGCGCTGAGTTTGGCGGCGGTTTTGCCGGTGGTATTTCTCGGCGGGACCGTCAGCTGCGTCCGCAGCAGCTGGATTTCATCCTCTTTCATCCGCAGCTGGGCGTTATCTTTGTCCGCCTGCAGGCGATAGGCCGCCACTATGGCCGCCATCTCGGGGGGCTCATCTTTTGCCGCCACGGCGGCATCGGCGCGGCTCGATGGCGCTTTCTCCGCCGCGGCGAGCCGGTTAGCCAGCGACTGCTTATCGGCGTTAAGGGCTTTGATCTGGTCGAGGGCGGTCTGCTTCTCTTTTTCCGCCGCCGCCAGCCGGTTGACCAACGGCTGTTTGTCGGCGTTAAGGGCTTTGACCTGGTCGAGGGCGGCCTGTTTCTCTTTTTCGGCCGCCGTCAGCCGGTTGACCAGCGGCTGTTTATCAGCGTTAAGGGTTTTGACCTGGTCGAGAGCAGCCTGCTTCTCTTTTTCCGCCGCCGCCAGCCGGTTAGCCAGAGACTGCTTATCGGCGTTAAGGGTTTTGACCTGGTCGAGGGCGGTCTGCTTCTCTTTTTCCGCCGCCGCCAGCCGGTTGACCAAC
>NZ_JBEAKW010000035.1:0-101050 GCF_040065795.1 Klebsiella sp. JB_Kp004
ACCCGGCGGCTTGCTTGCCGTTGTTCCGTGTCAGTGGAGGCGCATTATAGGGAGTTCTGAGACGTTGACAAGCCCTGTTTTCAAAAAATTATTCAACCGTCTCTTTTTTGTGCAAAACGCCGTTAAAGCGGTAATTTTTCCAGCGTCGAGAAGCCATAGCGATGCAAAACGGGTAAAAGTTGTTCCGTTTCTGCCGTCAACGCCATGCAGAATGCTTTATTCTCGTCGCTGGACTTCGCGTCCGGCGCTTCATGCTCTAACAGCCAGGCGGTGCGACGGGCAATCGCCGCGCCGGAATCGATCAGCCGCGTGCCCTCGGGCAGAACGCGCTGCAGCTCCTCCTGTAAAAGAGGAAAGTGGGTACAGCCCAGCACCACCGTATCCGGCGGCTCCTGCATCCGCAGCCACGGGCGCAGGATACGGCGCAGTTCTTCTAACGGCACAGGCTCGCCGTGCAGCTTCGCTTCCGCCAGCTCCACCAGCTCCGCCGACCCCAGCATTTCAATCCGACATTCATTGGCAAAGCGGTCGATCAGCTCACGGGTATAAGGACGCTTTACGGTGCCGCGCGTCGCCAGCAGGCCGACAATGCCGTTCGCCGTTAAGCGGGCGGCGGGCTTGATCGCCGGCACCACGCCGACAACGGGGAAGGCGAACTTTTCACGCAGAGCAGGCAGGGAGACGGTACTGGCGGTATTGCAGGCGATCACCGCCAGCGCCAGGGGATAACGCTGCTGGACAGCGGTGACGATTTCCACAACGCGCTCAACGATAAACGCCCCGCTCTTCTCGCCATAGGGGAAGGCAACGTTATCGAAAGCATAGATGTAATGCAGATTCGGCAGCAGCTGCCGAATCTCATTATAAACCGACAACCCACCGACGCCGGAATCAAACACCAGCACGGTGGGACGTGGATCAGAAGGTGTAGCTGCCAGACAAGGTGTATTCCCGTCCTGCAGATTGGTAGCCATAAACTGTCTCGTAATCTTTATCGAACAGGTTGGCTATTTTACCACGAACTGTCAGGTGTGAGGTGACGGGATACGATAAACCGACATCCCAGAGGCTCAACCCACCCATATTGACGGTACGCGAGTTGTCGTAATCATAATCGTAGCGCTTGCCGATGTAGTGATACGTCACATCCCACCCCAGATCGTAGACCTGGCCGTTCAGCTCGTATTTCACCTGCTGCTTCGCCCGGCGATAGAGGATCTTGTTAGTTTCATCATCGCGAGGGTCAACATACTGCAGCGTCAGATGGTGCTCCACCGGCCCTGTGGTGACATTCCCCGTCCACTCCAGCCCCTTGATTGTCGCAGACTTGACGTTGTAATAGGCGTTGTTGTCGTAATCGATGAGGTTTTGAATCTCATAGCGATACGCGGAGAGACGCCAGTCGACCGGCCCCGTCAACCCTTCGAGGCCCGCTTCCCACTGCTTCGACTCCTCTGGCTTCAGGTTCGGGTTAGAGGCGATGCCAAAACGTTCTGCGCCGTACTGCTGTCCGAGGGAGGGGGCGAGGAATCCTGTACCGTACGAGAGCGTTGTCCGATAACCCTCGATAAATTCCCAGCCTGCCGCCGTCTGCCAGGTACCGTGCCAGCCAAACTGCTCGTCATGATCCTCACGGCCGGAAGCTTCCAGCGTCACGCTGTCAATCTGCTGCTGGCCCGTCAGATAAAGACCGGTGGTATCGCGCTTATACACGTCGGTACTGGTCGTTCCGCTGGATTTCAGCTTCTCCTGTTTCCAGTCTACGCCACCGCTCACTGCGCCATGGCCCACCACAACATTATTTCCCCATTGGATATAGCGTTGTTCCATATCATCCAGGGTGGTGCCCGCGGCATAGCGGCCAGCGTCGCTGCTGTAGTTGTAATCTTTAATACGCTGATAGTTCGCAATCAGCTGGGAGGAGTAAATTCCGGAATGGTAGTGCAGACCGGTGTCCCAGGATTGGGTATAGGACTGATCTTCATCGTTTCCACCTGCGTAGCCCCAGTTACCCTGGTCATAGTCAGCATTGGCGGAATAACCATAGCCGCGGAAGAACCCCGAGAAGTTGTCATCGAACTGATGCTGTACCCCGCCCCATAGCATTTTATTGCGGTAGCCGTCGCGATCGCTGTCGCCGCTATAAGAGGAGTTCGGCTGGACGTTAAACCCTTTGGTGGTCTGATAGGCGCCGGCAGCGGTAACCAGCGTATCGCCAAACCGCTTGTTAAAGGCGCCATCGTAGGACTGATAGCCGTTCGTTCCCGCGCCGGCGTTGATCTGCGAACGCTCAGCATCGGTCATGGTGATGATGTTCACCACCCCGCCGATCGCCCCGGAGCCGTACATCGCGGAGCGCGGGCCGCGGATGTATTCCACCCGCTGGACCAGAGAGATAGGGATCTGACTGATATCCACGCCGTTGGAGATCCCCGGACGCGCCATCGGCACGCCGTCGATCAGCACCAGCACGTGGCGAGCCTCCGTCCCCCGAACATACAGCGAAGCGCTCTGCCCCATGCCGCCGTTGCGGGCAATATCGACCCCGGGAAGACGACGCATGACATCGTTTAATTCTTTGGACTGCCAGCGGTCGATGTCATCGCGCGTCACTATATCGGTCGGCGCCAGCACGGTATTGACCGGCTGTTGAAAACGGTTTGCTGTCACCACCAACGTGTCTGAATTGCTGTCCTGCGCCCAGCCGGAAAATGCCGTGACGGATAAGGCCGTCATCAGCGAAGCTTTTTTAATCATTGTAAAAGCATCCGAAACAGAAAAAGGATGCCGCAGGTTTTATCAGTTGCTCGCGACGATAAAACCCAGTGCGACGTATTCCGGCAGGTCTTCGGGCTTGGAGGCTGTTTCAAGAAATAATGACTTCCCACGGCTAACCGCAGTGTCTGCACCGAGTGCGCTCATTTCTCACCTTCCTTACCGCTGCGCGTCAGCCCCAGATTTCCACTGGGTTCCCTTTTAACTCACAGGACCGGTAGGCGAATGCTACAATCAGAAACATATAGATGTCCAGACTGCTAATTATATTTCCCGCGGCATTCGAGGCTGGACATCCCCGGCGCTTTCCCTACAATCCCCGCGTACTTATTTTATTCAGGATACATCATGACCCCCGAACACCTTCCTACCGAACAATACGAAGCGCAGCTGGCAGAAAAAGTCGTCCGTTTGCAAACCATGATGGCGCCTTTCGCCGCGCCGGTTCCGGAAGTGTTTCGTTCGCCGGTCAGCCACTACCGTATGCGCGCCGAGTTCCGTCTGTGGCACGATGGCGACGACCTGTACCATATTATTTTCGATCAGCAGACCCGGTCGCGGATTCGCGTTGACAGCTTCCCGGCCGCCAGCGCGCTCATCAATCAGCTGATGACCGCCATGCTGGAGGGCGTGCGCAACAATCCCGTGCTGCGCCATAAGCTGTTTCAGATTGACTATCTGACCACCCTCAGCAACCAGGCGGTCGTCTCGCTGCTGTATCATAAAAAGCTCGATGATGCCTGGCGTGAGCAAGCGGAGGCGCTGCGTGATGCCCTGCGAGCCCAGGGACTCAATGTGCATCTGATTGGTCGGGCGACCAAAACTAAAATCGAGCTCGATCAGGATTATATAGATGAACGCCTGCCGGTTGGCGGTCGGGAGATGATCTACCGTCAGGTGGAAAACAGCTTTACCCAACCGAACGCGGCCATGAACATTCAGATGCTGGAGTGGGCGCTGGATGTCACCAAAGGGGCGACCGGCGACCTGCTGGAATTGTACTGCGGCAACGGTAACTTCTCGCTGGCGCTGGCGCGTAATTTCGATCGCGTACTGGCCACCGAAATCGCCAAACCGTCGGTGGCGGCGGCGCAGTACAACATCGCCGCCAACCATATCGACAACGTGCAGATTATCCGCATGGCGGCTGAAGAGTTTACTCAGGCGATGAACGGCGTGCGTGAGTTCAACCGGCTGCAGGGTATCGATCTGCAAAGCTATCAGTGCGAGACTATTTTCGTCGATCCGCCGCGTAGCGGGCTGGACAGTGAAACGGAGAAAATGGTGCAGGCCTATCCGCGCATACTGTACATTTCGTGCAACCCGGAAACGCTGTGTCGTAATCTGGAAACGCTAAGCCAGACGCACAACGTTACCCGGCTGGCGCTGTTCGACCAGTTCCCGTATACCCATCACATGGAGTGCGGCGTTCTGCTGACCCGGAAATAGGCCAAAAAAAACCGGCAACGTCATATTGCCGGTTTTTTATCACTGGCGGATTATTCGGCGGCGGTATTTTTGCGGTTACGCATCTTGTAGCCGATCCAGAAGACCATCGCGACGGACAGAACGGCCGGGAAGAAGTTAGAGCCGATATCCGGGTACTCCGCACGCACGACGGTGCTGTACAACAGCACCCCGAGAATAAAAAAGGCGGCGGCCAGGCCCGGTAGCCCGACGGGCATACTGCGATTCTGATAGCGCTGATGCAGACAGTAGACCGTCAGCAGCAGGGATAAGATGGGGAAGACGGAAAACGGAACTATCGAACTGAACAGCGCCGCAAAGGCGCCATTAATAGATAACCCGGCAATCAGCGCCAGCAGCAGCGTACCTTTATCTTGAACTGAGTGTTTCATTGCTCGTCCTTCACGTTATTCGGAATGATGTGACATTTTTTCTTGTTCACGGCGATACCAGTAATACGCGCCTTTAGAGATCATTCTGAGCTGCAGTACCAACCGTTCTTCCAGCTGTCGGCGCTGTTCAGGGCCGACATCCAGCGCTTCCGCGCCAGCGCTAAAAACGATGGTGACCATAGCTTCAGCCTGCGCTTCGGTAAAGGCGCGCGGCATATGGTTTTCGAGTTCTAAATAGTCGGCGAGTTCCGCAATAAAATGCTGGATTTCGCGTGCGACGGCGGCGCGAAACGCCGCAGACGTTCCCGAGCGTTCGCGCAGCAGCAGGCGGAAAGCGTTCGGGTTATTACCGATAAACTCCATAAAGGTCGAGACCGAGGTGCGGATCACGCTGCCGCCTTTGGCAATCCGCTGGCGCGCCTGGCGCATCAGCTGGCGCAGCATCAGTCCGCTCTCATCGACCATCGTCAGGCCTAACTCATCGACATCGCGAAAATGACGATAAAAGGACGTCGGCGCGATCCCTGCTTCCCGCGCCACTTCACGCAAGCTCAGGCTGGCGAAACTCCGCTCAGCGCTAAGTTGGCTGAATGCCGCTTCCACCAGCGAACGGCGGGTTTTTTCTTTTTGTTGTGCTCTTACGCCCATCACGATGTATGAATCCTTCCAATAGCCCTGCTGGCACTATACCAGAGATTAAAACTAATCGGTTTGCCCTGGATTGTGAATGATTGTTTACGAGCCGTTTCTGCTTTTATGCCGCAAAAAAGCACAACGATAATTGGGTTAAAGCGCAGCGAATGTTATCATCGTGTTTATTTTATGTATAAAACAGGTGAGTAATGCCATGTCACACTCTTGGGATTATGATGCAATAGTGATTGGTTCCGGTCCTGGCGGCGAAGGCGCCGCCATGGGACTGGTGAAACAGGGAGCACGCGTTGCCGTCATCGAGCGCTACCATAATGTCGGCGGCGGTTGCACCCACTGGGGCACCATCCCGTCGAAAGCCCTCCGCCATGCCGTCAGCCGTATTATCGAGTTTAACCAAAACCCCCTCTACAGCGACCACTCCCGCCTTCTTCGCTCTTCTTTCGCCGACATCCTTAACCATGCCGACAGCGTCATCAACCAGCAGACTCATATGCGCCAGGGATTCTATGAGCGCAACCACTGTGAAATTCTGCAGGGCAATGCCCACTTCGTTGATGAGCATACTCTGGCGCTGGAGTGCCATGACGGCACGGTCGAGACGGTGACCGCGGAGAAATTCGTTATCGCCTGCGGATCTCGCCCCTATCATCCGGCGGATGTCGATTTCCACCACCCGCGCATCTATGACAGCGATTCGATTCTCAGCCTGCAGCATGAGCCGCGCCATGTGATCATTTACGGCGCCGGGGTAATCGGTTGTGAATATGCGTCGATCTTCCGCGGCATGGAGGTGAAGGTCGATCTGATCAACACCCGCGATCGTCTGCTGGCCTTCCTCGATCAGGAGATGTCAGATTCGCTCTCCTATCACTTCTGGAACAGCGGCGTGGTCATTCGCCACAACGAGGAGTACGAAAAGATTGAAGGCGTTGATGACGGCGTCATCATGCATCTGAAATCCGGGAAAAAGCTCAAAGCGGACTGCCTGCTCTACGCCAACGGCCGCACCGGCAATACCGACACTCTGGCGCTGGAAAACATCGGTCTGCAGACCGACAGTCGCGGCCAGCTGAAGGTCAACAGCATGTACCAGACCGCCCTTCCGCACATCTATGCGGTTGGGGATGTCATCGGCTATCCGAGCCTCGCCTCCGCGGCGTACGATCAAGGACGCATTGCCGCCCAGGCGCTGGTGAAAGGCGAAGCCTCAGCGCATCTGATTGAAGATATCCCGACCGGGATCTACACCATTCCGGAAATCAGCTCCGTCGGGAAAACCGAGCAGCAGCTGACGGCGATGAAAGTGCCGTATGAGGTGGGTCGCGCTCAGTTTAAACACCTGGCGCGGGCGCAAATCGTTGGCATGAGCGTGGGAACCCTGAAGATCCTGTTCCACCGGGAAACCAAGGAGATCCTCGGCATTCACTGCTTTGGCGAACGCGCAGCCGAAATCATTCACATCGGCCAGGCGATCATGGAGCAGAAAGGTGGTGGTAACACCATTGAATACTTCGTCAACACCACCTTTAACTACCCGACCATGGCAGAAGCGTACCGGGTTGCCGCGCTGAACGGCTTAAACCGCCTGTTTTAACGCCTTGTCGAAATGGCCATCCATCGTGCCGCGGATGGCCTCAGCCAGATGTTCATAGCGGCTGCGCAGCGGTGAGCCCGGACGGTAAACCAGACCGATGGTGCGTCTTGGCTCTGGCTTAATGCACGGCAGGTAGACCACGCCATCGCGTTTTCTTTCCTGCGGCACTGCCAGCGCAGGCAGCAGGGTAATACCGCTGCCTGCCGCCACCATATTGCGCAGCGTTTCCAGGCTGGTCGCGCGGAAGTGGGTATCCTCATCCGCCCCCGCTTCAAAGCAGAAGCCCATCGCCTGATCGCGCAGGCAGTGGCCATCCTCCAGCATCAGCAGCTTTTCACCGGCCAGATCCGACATCGGCACCCGGTCGCGGTTTGCCCACGGATGATCTTCATAGATAGCCAGCATCATCGGCTCATCGAACAGCGGCACCTCGATAAAGGCCTCGCTCTCTTTGACCAGCGCCAGGATGGCGCAGTCGAGCTTACCGCTGTCGAGCTGAGCCAGCAGCTGATGGGTCTGCGCTTCGTGCAGATACATTTCCAGCTTCGGGAAGGTCTGATGCAGCATCGGAATGATGTGCGGTAGCAGGTACGGGCCAATTGTCGGGATCAAGCCGATATGCAGCGGCCCGGACATGGTTTCCCCTTGTTGGCTTGCCATCTCCTTGAGCACTTTTACTTCGCGTAACACGGTACGCGCCTGATCCACCAGCAACAGCCCCGCCTGGGTAAACAGAACCTTACGGCTGGTGCGCTCCAGCAGCATGACGCCAAGCTCATCCTCCAGCTTGCGGATCTGTCCGCTGAGCGTCGGTTGGCTCACATGGCATGAGTCAGCCGCCCGCCGGAAGTGGCGGTGTTCGGCGAGCGCTACCAGGTATTCAAGATCGCGAATATTCATTATTCATCCTCCATCGCCACGATAGTCCATGGCGATAGATAGCATAGCAACGAACGATTATCCCTATCAAGTTTTCTGTTCAATAATACGCCCATAAAGACGGTGAACCTGTGAAAACCACTGACCCGTCACACTGTTTCTCTACCCGAACAACTAAAGCCAACGTGAACTTTTGCGGACCTTGCGTCCGCTTTTTTTTTGCATAAAAAACCCGGCGTCGCTGGGCTCGGCCGGGTCAGGGAAGACAGATTTCTGTGGATTAACTCAGACGGGCCTTCGCCTCGTCGATAGCCTGCGCCACCTGCTGCGGCGAGACGCCGCCTTTTGCCGCGCGTTTATCAAGGCAGGACTGCAGCGACAGGATCGGATAAACATCGTCCGCAATCACCGGGCTGAATTTCTGCAGGTCGGCCAGGGCCAGCGCTTCCAGCGGTTTCCCTTGCGCAATGGCTTCCACCACCGCTTCACCGACAATATGGTGCGCCTCGCGGAACGGTACGCCTTTCGCCACCAGATAATCCGCCAGCTCAGTGGCGTTGGCATAGCCCTGCTGCGCCGCTTCCGCACAGCGCGGACGTTTCACCTGGATGCCATCCAGCACCAGGGTCGCCATATGCAGGCAGTCGAGCCAGGTATCCAGAGCGTCGAAAAGTCCCTCTTTATCTTCCTGCATATCTTTGTTGTAGGCCAGCGGCAGCCCTTTCAGGGTCATCATCATGCCGGTCAGCGCGCCCTGCACGCGGCCGCATTTGCCACGGATAAGCTCCAGGGCGTCCGGGTTTTTCTTCTGCGGCATCAGCGAGGAGCCTGAGGTTACGCGGTCGGAAAGCTCGACGAAATTCGCTTCGCCGGAGTTAAAGAAAATCAGATCTTCCGCAAAGCGCGACAGATGGACCATGCCGATAGAGGCATCGGAAAGCAGCTCCAGAACATGGTCGCGGTCGGACACGCTGTCGAGGCTGTTGCGGGTGGCGGAGGCAAAGCCCAGCCAGCCGGCCAGCTGCTCGCGGTCGATTTCATACGCCGTCCCCGCCAGCGCGCCGCAGCCCAGCGGGCTAACGTCGAGGCGCTTCAGCGCGTCCTGCAGGCGGCTTTCATCGCGCGCCAGCATTTCGACATAGGCCAGACACCAGTGCGCGAACGTCACCGGTTGGGCGCGCTGCAGGTGGGTGTACCCCGGCATCACCGCGTCCTGGTTCTGCTGGGCCGTCTCCACCAGCGCGCTCTGCAGCTGGCGGTTCGCCGACAGCAGTTCGACAACGGTATCTTTGCACCACAGTTTAAGATCGGTAGCGACCTGGTCGTTACGGCTGCGGCCGGTATGCAGTTTCTTGCCCAACTGACCCACTTTGTCGATCAGTTTGCCTTCCACCCAGCTGTGAATATCTTCAGCATCGCTGGCGAGGATTTGCTGCGGATTGGCGCGCACCTCTTCCAGTAGCACGTTCAGCGCTTCTTCCAGCTGCTGTTGTTCATCGGCACTCAGTACGCCGACCGTTACCAGCGCTTTCGACCAGGCGACAGAGCCAACGATATCCTGCTCCGCCAGACGATAGTCGAAGCGCAACGAGTCGTTGAACTGTTTGAACCGTTGATCTGCTGCCTGTGTAAAACGCCCGCCCCAAAGTGCCATAACATGCTTCCTTTATTCGTTAGTTCCGCCGGTGGCGTTGTGCCTCCCCGGCCTACGGTCTTGTAAGCCCGGCAGACAACCCGCCGCCGGGCATGAAATCTTAAGCCAGAATACGTGTGCCGATAGGCGTGCCGTTAAACAACGCCGGCAGCTGCTCGGCGTGACGCCAGGAGGCGATATCCACCGGACGGCCCAGAGCACGCGCCGCGTCGAGGGCCGCATTCACTTTGACAATCATGCCGTCAGTGATAATCCCCTGCTCGATCAGCTGCTCCGCTTTCTCGGCGGTCATCTCGGCAATACGCTGTCCTTTACCGTCGAGGATACCGCTGACGTCAGACAGCAGGATCAGATCCGCCCCCATGGTAGCCGCCAGCGCCGTCGCCGCCTGGTCAGCATTGACGTTCATCAGCTGGCCCTCGTCGGTCACGCCGATAGAGCTCACCACCGGCAGGTAACCGCCCGCCAGCAGGGTGTTGATCAGCGTCGGAGAGCCCGGCTGCGCCAGCCCGACATGGCCCAGCTCAGCATCCAGTTGCGTCACCTTCACGCTATCGCCATCGCCGAGGAACAGGCCGACAGAGGCCAGACCGTGCTTTTTCGCCCACGCCAGCAACGTCTTGTTGGCGGTTCCCGCCAGCGCGCCGGTGATGATGTCGATTTGCTCAGCCGGCGTCACCCGCAGACCATTTTTCTTCTGCACCGGCAGGTTGAGCTGCTTCAACAACTCATCCACCACGCAGCCGCCGCCATGGACGATAATCAGCGGACGCTGATGCGCTTCACGGTAATTGACCAGCGCGGTAAACAGACGCTCCAGCGCTTCTTCGCTATCGAGTAATACGCCGCCGAGTTTGATAATTAATGGGTTCATCATCACACCTTAAATAAGAGACTGCGTCTCAGCGAAGCCGAAACGAATATTCGCGCACTGCACCGCCTGCGCTGCGGCGCCTTTCAGCAAGTTATCTTCTGCCGCGACGACGATGAGATGGTCGTCCTGCACGGCAAAACCGATATCACAGAATGGCAGACCTTCGACGCTTTTCAACGCGGGCACGCCTTTATCATATAAACGTACCAGCGGTTTATCGGCGTAAGCCTGCTGGTAAACCGCCGCGATCTGCGCATGGCCAACGCCCGGCTTCAGGCGGCAGGTAATGGTTTCCAGAATGCCGCGCTTAAAATTACCCAGATGCGGGGTAAAAATCACCTTCGCTCCGAGGTGGCTGGCAATCTCCGGCTGATGACGATGGTTAAAGATGCCGTATGGCTGCAGGCTGACTTCACAGAAGCTGTTGCCGATCGCGGCTTTGCGTCCCGCGCCGCTCACCCCGCTGGTGGCGTTGATCACTGGCCACTGGTTGAGATCCAGCAGACTGGCATCAATCAGCGGCTTCAGCGACAGCTGCGCCGCCGTCGGGTAGCAGCCAGGCACCGCGATTAACTGCGCTTCTTTAAGCGCATCCGCGCTCCACTCCGCCAGCCCATACACCGCCTGTTTGAGCAGGTCGGGATGCTGATGAGTGAAACCATAATATTTTTCGTAGAACGCCCCATCGTTAACGCGGAAGGCACCGGAGAGATCGAACACCACGCAGCCGGCGGCAAGGAACTGCGGCGCCAGATCGTGACTCACTTCGTGCGCGGTGGCGAGAAACACCACGTCCACGCCAGCGCTGAATTCGCTGATATCGGACATCGGCTGCAGCGGCATATCGACAATGCCTTTGAGCTGCGGATGCAGGTCGGAAATTAATTTTCCCGCATCATTGCTTTGCGCGGAGACCGTCAAAGCGGTTATGTTCATATGCGGATGACGATTGATATAGGTCACCAGCTCTGCGCCGGCATAACCACTGGCACCCACAATCAGCGTATTTAACATTGGAAGCGCATCTCCTTACATTCGATGGGTTTTCTTACGCTCAACGATATTGTATTTTTATTCACAATAAATGCATGAATATTGATACTATCACGACCCAAGGTGTGTCAACAATGAAAAACAATTTACCGCCCTTTATCGAGATTTACCGCGCGTTGATCGCCACACCGTCCATCAGCGCGACCGAAGAGGCTCTCGATCAGAGCAATGAGTCTTTAATCAATTTGCTGGCCGGCTGGTTCCGCGATCTCGGCTTTAATGTCGAGGTACAGCCGGTGCCGGATACGCGCCATAAATTCAACCTGCTGGCCAGCACCGGACACGGCGCCGGCGGCCTGCTGCTCGCCGGGCATACCGATACCGTGCCGTTCGATGATGGCCGCTGGACGCGCGATCCGTTCACCCTTACCGAACACGATAACAAGCTCTACGGCCTCGGTACGGCCGATATGAAAGGCTTCTTCGCCTTTATTCTCGACGCCCTGCGCGATGTCGACGTCACCACGCTGAAAAAACCGCTGTATATTCTGGCCACCGCCGACGAAGAGACCAGCATGGCCGGCGCGCGCTATTTTGCCGAAACCACCCGGCTGCGCCCCGACTGCGCCATCATCGGCGAGCCCACCTCCCTGCAGCCGATCCGCGCCCATAAAGGACATATGTCCAACGCGATCCGTATTCAGGGCCAGTCCGGCCACTCCAGCGATCCGGCGCGCGGGGTCAACGCGATCGAGCTGATGCACGACGCCATCGGTCGGATTATGCAGCTGCGCGATTTGCTAAAAGAGCGCTACCACTTCGAGGCGTTCACGGTCCCTTACCCGACCCTCAACCTCGGCGCCATCCATGGCGGCGATGCCTCAAACCGTATCTGCGCCTGCTGTGAACTGCATATGGACATCCGCCCGTTGCCGGGGATGACCCTCAACGACCTCAATGGTCTGCTGGACGAGGCGCTGGCCCCGGTCAGCGAACGCTGGCCGGGCCGCCTGACGGTCTCGGAGCTGCATCCGCCGATCCCCGGCTACGAGTGCCCGCCGGACCATAAGCTGGTGCAGGTGGTTGAGAAACTGCTTGGCGCCCAGACCGACGTGGTGAACTACTGTACCGAAGCGCCGTTTATCCAGACGCTGTGCCCAACGCTGGTTCTCGGCCCGGGCTCAATCAATCAGGCCCATCAGCCTGACGAGTTTCTGGAGACACGCTTTATCAAGCCGACGCGGGAGCTGATTAGCCAGGTGGTTCACCACTTCTGCTGGCACTAAAATCGCCCTCTTTTTCCGCCCCGCTCTCCCGGGGCGGAACGGTGACGATCGTCACATTTCCATAAGCGATGCTTATCCAGCGCCCCCTGAGTTAAATTTCGCAAATTACGGGTATTTACTCGTTTGCTGAAGCGATTTCGCAGTAATTGACGTGGGGGTATTTACGTGGCTTTATAAAAGACGGGTTGCTTATCCGTTGCTCACGTTCCAGCGCAGCGGATATAACAAAATAAAATGAGATGGGGTGTCTGGGGTAACATGAACGAACAATATTCCGCATTGCGTAGTAATGTCAGTATGCTCGGCAAGGTGCTGGGCGATACCATCAAGGATGCATTGGGAGAAAATATTCTTGATCGTGTCGAAACTATCCGTAAGTTGTCCAAATCTTCACGCGCCGGCAACGAAGCTAACCGCCAGGAGCTGCTGACCACGCTGCAGAATTTGTCTAACGACGAACTGCTGCCGGTGGCCCGTGCCTTCAGCCAGTTCCTGAATCTGGCCAACACCGCTGAGCAGTACCACAGCATTTCGCCGAATGGCGAAGCGGCCAGCAATCCGGAAGTCATTGCGCGCACCCTGAGAAAGCTCAAAGACCAACCCAATCTCAACGAAGACACCATCAAAAAAGCGGTGGAATCTCTGTCCCTGGAGCTGGTGTTAACCGCCCACCCGACCGAGATCACCCGCCGGACGCTGATCCATAAAATGGTGGAAGTGAACAACTGCCTCAAGCAGCTGGATAACAAAGATATCGCGGACTACGAGCACCACCAGCTGATGCGCCGTCTGCGCCAGCTGATCGCCCAGTCCTGGCATACCGATGAAATTCGTAAGCACCGCCCTTCCCCGGTCGATGAAGCCAAATGGGGCTTCGCGGTGGTGGAAAACAGCCTGTGGGAAGGGGTCCCTAACTACCTGCGCGAGCTGAACGAACAGCTGGAAGCCAACCTCGGCTATCAGCTGCCGGTGGACTTTGTCCCGGTGCGTTTCACTTCGTGGATGGGCGGCGACCGCGACGGCAACCCGAACGTGACCGCCGATATCACCCGCCACGTGCTGCTGCTCAGCCGCTGGAAAGCGACCGATCTGTTCCTCAAAGATGTGCAGGTGCTGATCTCCGAGCTGTCGATGGTGGAGTGTACTGACGAATTGCGCGCCCTGGCCGGCGCCGAGGGCGCTCAGGAACCGTACCGTTACCTGATGAAAAAACTGCGCACTCAGCTGATGGAAACTCAGGCCTGGCTGGAAGCGCGTCTGAAAGGTCAGAAGCTGCCGAAACCGGCGGGACTGATCACTCAGAACGAGCAGCTGTGGGAGCCGCTATACGCCTGTTATAAATCGCTGCAGGCCTGCGGCATGGGCATTATCGCCAACGGCGAGCTGCTCGACACCCTGCGCCGCGTGAAGTCTTTCGGCGTACCGCTGGTGCGTATTGATATCCGTCAGGAAAGCACCCGCCACACCGAAGCGCTGGGCGAAATGACCCGTTACCTCGGGATCGGCGATTACGAAAGCTGGTCAGAAGCCGACAAACAGGCTTTCCTGATCCGCGAACTGAATTCCAAACGTCCGCTGCTGCCGCGCCAGTGGGAGCCAAGCGAAGAGACCCGCGAAGTTCTCGACACCTGTAGAGTGATCGCCGAGGCGCCGCGCGGATCGATCGCCGCCTACGTGATCTCGATGGCCAAAACGCCGTCCGACGTGCTGGCGGTTCATCTGCTGCTGAAGGAGGCCGGGATTGGCTTTGCCCTGCCGGTGGCCCCGCTGTTCGAAACGCTGGATGACCTGAACAACGCCAACGACGTCATGACCCAGCTGCTGAATATCGACTGGTACCGCGGCTTTATCCAGGGTAAACAGATGGTCATGATCGGCTACTCTGATTCCGCGAAAGACGCAGGCGTGATGGCCGCCTCCTGGGCGCAGTACCAGGCGCAGGACGCGTTGATCAAAACCTGTGAGAAAGCCGGGATCGAACTGACGCTGTTCCACGGTCGCGGCGGCTCCATTGGCCGCGGCGGCGCGCCGGCCCACGCCGCGCTCCTCTCACAGCCGCCGGGAAGCCTGAAGGGCGGCCTGCGCGTTACCGAGCAGGGTGAGATGATCCGCTTTAAGTACGGCCTGCCGGAAGTCACCATCAGCAGCCTGTCGCTCTATACCAGCGCGATCCTCGAAGCCAACCTGCTGCCGCCGCCGGAACCAAAACCGCAGTGGCGCGACATCATGGCCGAGCTGTCCGACGTGTCGTGCAAGATGTATCGCGGCTACGTGCGTGAAAACAAAGATTTCGTGCCTTATTTCCGCTCCGCCACTCCGGAGCAGGAGCTGGGCAAACTGCCGCTGGGTTCGCGTCCGGCAAAACGTCGTCCGACCGGCGGCGTCGAGTCGCTACGCGCCATTCCGTGGATCTTCGCCTGGACCCAGAACCGCCTGATGCTTCCAGCCTGGCTGGGCGCTGGCGCTGCGCTGCAGAAGGTGGTTGAAGGCGGAAAACAGAGTGAACTGGAAGCGATGTGTCGCGACTGGCCGTTCTTCTCCACCCGTCTCGGCATGCTGGAGATGGTTTACTCGAAGGCCGACCTGTGGTTGGCGGAGTACTACGATCAGCGCCTTGTGAAACCAGAGCTGTGGGCGTTGGGTACCGAGCTGCGCAAGCTGCTGGCTGCCGATATCAACGTCGTGCTGGCCATCGCCAACGACTCTCATCTGATGGCTGACCTGCCGTGGATCGCCGAGTCTATCCAGCTGCGTAATATCTATACCGACCCGCTGAACGTCCTGCAGGCGGAACTGCTGCACCGTTCGCGCCAGGCTGAAGAAGAGGGCAAAGACCCGGATCCGCGCGTTGAACAAGCGCTGATGGTCACCATCGCCGGCGTCGCCGCCGGTATGCGTAACACCGGCTAATCGCTGTCTTTCCCCCGGCCGCCCGGCCGGGGGATTTTTCACCCGTTCTAGTGGTGCAGCATCTCATCAACGATCTGCTCTTTATGCAGCGCATACGGATAATAGGTCGGCCAGTTATCCATCTCTTTCAGCAACGCTTCCTGTGATTCATTGCCCATGAAAATATGGAAATGCTGCGATTTACGCGGGCCAATGATGTGGTCGCTGAACTGGACATATTTTGGCGCGCTGGCATCGCCCTGCTGGCACTCGAACAGATAACGTACGCCCTTCTTACCGGAGGCGTAATGCAGGATTTTGTAGCCTGAATAGCGGTATTTGCAGCTGTTGACGGTCTCGCCAATGTGGAACTCAATCACGTCATCTTCAATGCCAATCTGTTCCACATCGGTGGCGTAGCCCTTCTTATAATAGGCCCGATACTCCTCCACGCTCTTGCCGCCGGGCTTTTTCGCCTTCTGCTCCAGCACCGGATCGAGATCGCCGTTGAGCAGATACGGGTTCACCGACTGCCAGACGCCCTCCCAGTCGCTCAGCGCGCGGTCCTGCACATCTTTATCCGCAAAAATGCCTTCGCTGGCCTGACGCTCCACTTCGGTTAGCGCTGGCCCATGGCTATGGTTGCCGTGGGCGAACGCCTGGGCGCTGGCTAGCGCCATGCCGAGTCCCAAGGCCAGCAGGGGGATCTTTCTGGTCATTACTCTCTCCTGAGTTTGCTATCAATGATGACAAATTGTTACGATATAACATATCTTAAATGAGAAGCAATAGCGACAGGCTGGCGCTTTTACCGCTGGAATAATGTCCGGTATGATGAAAAGGGTGATGCGCGGGGCGGAACAATGATGGACAACGATATCAATCAACTTATTGATGCATTGCTAAAAAAGCAGACCAGCCTCGGACGGGTTTATTTCGCCGGCGAGACGCGCTCGCCTGCTGAACCGGTGGTGCAGGTTGATTTTCCCCGTCTGAATATCCTCCTCGATGGGCAGCTGCGCGACCAGGCGCTCGGCGATAACGCCCCGCTCCTGGAGGCCCATGACGTGCTCTATATTCCTGGCGATAGCTGGAACTGCCCACAGTGGCAGGCGCCCTGCCTGCTGTTAAGCATCCTGTTCGCTAAGCAGCAGCTGGAGTGCTCGCTGCAGCGTTGGAATGGCAAGACGATCGCCGTTGTTGAAAAGCTACAGGCGCTGCGTCGCGGGCCGCGCGTCGGTTCCTTCCTGCTGCAGGCCCTCAACGAGATCCGGATGCAGCCGCAGGAGCAGCAAACCGCCCGCAGCATCGTCATCAGCCTGCTCAGCCACTGCCATGATCTTCTCGGCAGCCAGGCGCAAACCTCCTCGCGCAGCCAGGCGTTGTTCGAGGCAATCCGTCAGTACATCGAGGTCCATTACGCGGAGCCGCTGAGCCGGGAATCGGTCGCCCAGGCGTTCTATCTCTCTCCCAACTATCTTTCCCATCTGTTCCAGAAATGTGGGCCAATGGGCTTCAATGAATATCTAAACCACATTCGTCTCGAACAGGCCCGTATGCTGCTGAAGGGCCACGATATGAAAGTGAAAGACATCGCCCACGCCTGCGGCTTCGCCGACAGCAACTACTTCTGCCGCCTGTTCCGCAAAACCACGGAACGCTCGCCGTCTGAATACCGCCGCCAGTACCATAGCCAGCTGATGGAAAAATCGTCGGCGGCAAAGAACTAGATTTTTGTGTGTTAAACCTGACTTTTGTGCGCGCTATAGTTTCCTGCCATCCCAGCCAGCATCGATAAATGTGATCTAAATCATCCTTAATCACGATGCGTACATTTATCCAGTTTTTGGCAAATTTGTCATCTGGCGATCCTTCGAACGAAAGCCGTATGCTTACCTCAACGACAGCACCGAATTAAGCATTGAGGAAAACGCTATGGAACTCTATCTGGATACCGCCAACGTCGCCGAAGTGGAACGCCTGGCCCGCATCTACCCGCTGGCCGGGGTGACCACCAACCCGAGCATTATCGCCGCCGGTAAAACCCCGGTGTGGGATGTACTGCCGCGCCTGCAAAAAGCCGTTGGCCCGGAAGGAATTCTGTTCGCGCAGACCATGAGCCGCGATGCGCAGGGCATGGTGGCAGAAGCCAAACGCCTGAGCAACGCCGTGCCGGGCATCGTGGTCAAAATCCCGGTCACCGCCGAAGGCCTCGCCGCTATCCAGCTGCTGAAGAAAGAAGGCATCCCGACCCTTGGCACCGCCGTCTACAGCGCTTCACAGGGTCTGCTGGCCGCGCTGGCTGGCGCAAAGTACGTCGCGCCTTACGTTAACCGCGTCGACGCTCAGGGCGGAGACGGCATCCGCATGGTGCAGGAACTGCAATCCCTGCTGGAAATGCATGCGCCCGAAAGCAAAGTGCTGGCGGCAAGCTTCAAAACGCCCCGTCAGGCGCTGGATTGCCTGCTGGCTGGCTGCGAAGCAATCACCCTTCCACTAGATGTAGCGCAACAAATGCTCGGCACCCCTGCGGTAGAGTCAGCCATAGAGAAGTTTGAACAGGACTGGAATAACGCCTTTGGCACGCTGAACCTGTAACCGGACCCGCGCGCCGCCTGCGGGCGGCATCACGGTCATCGAGGAGGAATCGAAATGGATCGCATTATTCAATCACCAGGCAAATACATCCAGGGCGCAGGCGCCATCAAGCGCCTTGGCGACTACCTGAAACCGCTGGCCGAACGCTGGCTGGTCGTTGGCGATAAATTCGTGCTGGGATTCGCGGAAGAGATGCTACGCAAAAGCCTGGCTGACGCCGGCCTGGCGGCGGAAATCGCGCCGTTTGGCGGTGAATGTTCGCATAATGAAATCAATCGCCTGCGCGATATCGCCGGCAGTGCGAAATGCACCGCCGTGCTGGGGATCGGCGGTGGTAAAACCCTGGATACCGCGAAAGCGCTGGCCCATTTTATGAAGGTGCCGGTGGCGATCGCCCCCACCATCGCCTCCACCGATGCGCCGTGCAGCGCACTGTCGGTGATTTACACCGACGAAGGCGAGTTCGACAGCTATCTGATGCTGCCGCACAACCCTAACATGGTCATTGTCGATACGCAGATCGTTGCTGGCGCGCCGGCTCGCCTGCTGGCCGCCGGGATTGGCGATGCGCTGGCCACCTGGTTCGAAGCCCGCGCCTGCTCACGCAGCGGCGCCACCACCATGGCGGGCGGGAAATGCACCCAGGCGGCGCTGGCGCTGGCCGAGCTGTGCTACAACACCTTACTCGAAGAGGGTGAAAAAGCGATGCTGGCCGCCGAACAGCACGTGGTCACTCCGGCGCTGGAGCGGGTGGTGGAAGCCAACACCTATCTGAGCGGCGTCGGTTTTGAAAGCGGTGGCCTGGCGGCAGCCCACGCGATTCATAACGGCATGACGGCCATCCCTGACGCTCACCACTATTATCACGGTGAAAAAGTGGCGTTCGGCACCCTGACGCAGTTGGTGCTGGAAAACGCGCCGGTGGAAGAGATCGAGACTGTCGCCGCGCTATGTCACAGCGTTGGGCTGCCGATCACGCTGGCGCAGCTGGATATCAAAGGCGACATCCCGACCAAAATGCGCCTGGTGGCGGAAGCCGCCTGCGCTGAAGGAGAAACCATCCACAATATGCCGGGCGGCGTCGACGCCGACCAGGTCTACGCCGCGCTGCTGGTCGCCGACCAATATGGCCAGCGCTTCCTGCAGGAATGGGAATAATCCAGAGCAAAACAAAACACCCGGCGTCAGCCGGGTGTTTTTTTATGTTTATCAGCCGGACGCGTCGCCCACTGACGGCGGAAACGGCAAACACTCAGGCCGGACGCACGCCCAGCGTATGACAGATGGCGTAGCTCATTTCGGCGCGGTTAAGGGTGTAGAAGTGGAAATCTTTTACCCCTTCCCGACTTAAGATCTTCACCATGTCCATGGCGATATTCGCCCCCACCAGCTGACGGGTTTCGGCGTCATTATCCAGCCCTTCGAACATTTTCGACATCCACACCGGGATACGAACGTTGGTCATATCCGCAAACTTTTTCGCCTGTTTAAAGTTGGAAACCGGCAGGATACCCGGAATAATTTCCACGTCGATGCCCGCCGAGACGCAGCGATCGCGAAAACGCAGGTAGCTTTCCACATCGAAGAAGAACTGGGTGATCGCGCGGTTGGCGCCTGCCTCGACTTTGCGTTTCAGGTTGAGCAAATCCGCCTGCGCGCTTTTCGCTTCCGGATGCACTTCCGGATATGCGGCGACGGAGATATCAAAATCTCCCAACTCTTTCAGCAGAGTGACCAGATCGGCGGCGTACATCTCCGGTTTACCGCTGCCCGGCGGCAGGTCGCCGCGCAGAGCGACGATATGGCGGATGCCGTTGTTCCAGTAATCCTGGGCGATAGTGCGCAGCTCATCGCGAGTAGCATCGATACAGGTCAGGTGCGGCGCCGCTTCCAGACCGGTTCGCTCTTTAATACCTTTGATGATGCTGTGGGTGCGATCGCGCTCGCCGGAGTTCGCGCCATAGGTCACCGAGACAAACTTCGGTTTCAGACTGCTCAGGCGATCGATGGATTTCCACAGGGTTTGCTCCATTTCACTGGTGCGCGGCGGAAAGAATTCAAAGGACACATTAATCTGGCCCTGGACTTCCGCCAGGCTCTGATTCAGGGCTTCCCGCTGATTGGCGTGAAAAAAGCTCATACCTTACCTCATCAATCGCATGTAATGGCTGTTGTGTTGCGAACTTCTATACGTTTAGACGTCCAGATGTAAAAATGACGGAAAAGCGCCCGGGCGTCAATAGAAAAATCTGCGTAAAGAGTGAGGAAAAGGCTGCCAACATGAAAAAACTTCATCTACCGGCGCTTTGCCAGCCGAAAGAGCCCGCTCTGCGGTCAACATGGGGTAGAACGATATTCAGCATGAGACGAGCGAGTCGTCAGGTGATCATCCAGCAGTGAGAGCCATTGCTGCACGGCTCCTGCCTGGTGAGGCGCATAGATCACCCCAAGGCTTAACGGCATGCTGTCGCCTTCAGCGACAGGGCAGAACACTACCCCCTGACGCTGGATCGCGGAAAAGGACGCCGGCAGGAGGATCATGCCTTCCCCACGCGCGATTCGCGCCAGCAGCACATCATGTTCGGCAGGCTCTTCCACATAAGCGGGGGTATAGCCAGCCCGGTCGAAAATGCGCCGCGTGTAGTCAAAGAAATCGGGGTTACGCTCGCGTTTAAACCAGAACAGCGGCCGATGATTGAGCGCGCTTAGCGTTAACGCTGGTATGACGGCTTCCGGCCAGGAGGCTGGCACTGCCGCGATGAGCGGCTCCTGATACGGCAATGGATGCAGGTGCAGCCCTTCAGTATTGAGCGGCAGCGCGACCAGCGCCGCATCGAGTTTGCCTTTGCGCACCTGCTGCGCCAGCGCCGGTGAGGCGTGGCGGGTGATATGCAACCCGCGGGTATGTTCGCTCAGCGCAGATTCAACAGCAGCGAAAATGCCTTGTTCGAAGGCGGTGGTCACGCCCAGACGCAGAGACGGCGGCGAGTGAACGGAGAGTTCACTCAATGCCGCCAGCGTGCGTTCCTGGAGCGCCAGCATGGGCCGAATGATCGCCAGCACCTCTCTGCCCGCGTCGGTAAGGATCAGGCCTTTGCTATGGCGCTGAAACAGCGTCACCCCCAGCTGCGCTTCCAGATAGCGCATATGGCGACTCAGCGGCGGCTGCGAGATAAATAACCGCTGCGCCGCCCGGCTGATGTTATTTTCCTCAGCTACCACGGCAAAGGCACGCAGCAGGCGGATATCGAGAGAATGTAATCGCGAAGTTGTCATACTGAAAAGGTATCACGAAAAGGGTATTACTCAAGTCCGGTAAACTTCCCTACCCTTCCTCTCAACGCATCATCACAGAGAGGAAAAAACGATGTCCAGCGAACGTTATACCACCGGTCAGGAAATGCTTCAGCGCGTGGACGGTAGCGGCGGGGAGGCCGTCGTCAACAGCCTGCGGGATATCGCCCCCGACTTCGCCCGCTATCTGATTGAGTTCCCCTTCGGCGATATTTACGCCCGGCCAGGGCTTGATTTGCGTAGCCGGGAAATCGCCACCATCGCCGCGCTCACCGCGCTGGGTAACGCCGAGCCGCAGCTGAAAGTGCATATTGCCGCGGGATTAAATGTCGGTCTGACGCAAGAGGAAATTACGGAAGTGATCATGCAGATGGCGGTCTACGCCGGATTCCCGGCGGCGCTAAACGGCCTGTTTGCCGCTAAAGCAGTTTTTGCGGCGCACTAACAAAAAAGACCAGGCCGCGCCTGGTCTTTTCCAGGGACTACAGCAGCTGCGCCAGACGGTTAATATCCGACTGGATCGCCCCGGCGGTCACATCGCGCCCGGCGCCGGGCCCGCGGATCACCAGCGGATTATCGCGATACCAGCGGCTTTCGATAGCGAACACGTTATCGCACGGCAGCAGCGCCGCCAGCGGGTGCTCTTCGCGTACCGCCTCCACGCCGACGCGTGCTTTGCCGTTGGCATCAAAACGCGCCACGTAGCGGAGCACCAGCCCCATCTCGCGGGCCGCCTCCAGGCGCTGCAGCATCTGCTCGTTCAGCTCTTCGCCATTCTCAAAGAAGTGATCGACCGAACCCTCTTCACAGTGCGCCGGGACCAGTGATTCCACGCGCACCTGATCCGGCTCGATGTCGTAACCCGCTTCCCGCGCGAGGATCACCAGCTTGCGCATCACATCTTTACCGGACAGATCGACGCGCGGATCCGGCTCGGTCAGACCCTGCTGCCACGCCTGATCCACCAGGTCGGTGAACGGCACGGTGCCATCAAACTGCAGGAACAGCCAGGAGAGCGTTCCCGAGAAGATACCGCTCAGGCCGAGGATGGTATCGCCGCTGTCGATCAGGTCGCGCACCGTATGGTTCACCGGCAAGCCGGCGCCCACGGTGGCGTTATACAGCCAGTGGCGCCCTGTCTTCTCAAACGCGTCGTGGATCTGGCGATACTTATCGCTGCTGCTGGCCCCCGCCAGCTTGTTGGCGCTGATCACGTGGAAGCCATGGCTGGCGAAATCAAGATACTGGTCGGCCAGCTGCTCGCTGGCGGTGACGTCCAGCACTACTAAATCATCATACGGGTGCGCGCGCATCCACAGGAACAGCGACTCTTCGTCCTGCTCCACCGCTTCATCGTTGAAGAAAGCCAGCGCCCGGCTGGCGTCCAGCCCGTCGTAGTTCAGCAGACTGCGTTTACTGTCGACCACGCCGGCGAGAACAAACTCAAAGCCGGTGCGCGCCGAGAGCGTGGTTTGTTCACGGGCGAACAGCTCCAGCCAGCGGGAACCGATGTTCCCTTTGCCGAACAGCATCAGGCCGATACGCTTTTCGGCACGAAACAAGGACTGGTGCAGCCCCTGGATCAGGCTTTCCGTCGGCCCGGCGCGCAGGACGGCCACCAGGCTGATCCCCTCTTCCGACTGCCAGGTGAACTCTACCGGCTGCCCTTTCAGCTGCTGCCAGAAACGGTGGCAGTGCAGTGGGTTGCGGGTGACGCCCGCGCCCACCATCGCCACCAGCGCCAGCTTCTGACGCAGACGCAGCTCGCCCGGCAGACCTGCCTCATCGAGCAGCTTCAGCGCGCTGTCGGCCACCTCGGAGGTATAGCAGAACTGCAGCAGTTTGCGGTCGGCATGGACGCCAACGGCTAACGGGCGCAGCTGGGCGCGTTTGAGCAGGGCGTCCAGCTCTTTATGCGCCAGTTTGAAATCGTGACCGGCCGGCACCTGGAACTCCACCAGGCAGACATCGTCATGGCTGGTGACAATCCGGGCGCCAGTACCGGAGGCCAGCACGCGCTCAATGCGCGTGGAACCCTGTTCCGGCGTATAGCTGCAGCGTAACTGCAGATCGATATCGCTGGCGGAAACCGGCTGTAGCGTGCGGGCATGGAGCACCGGCGCGGCCAGACGCGCCAGCTCGCTGGCTTCGTCCAGACGCAGCAGCGGCAGCAGACAGGCGTCTTTCACCTTGCGCGGATCCGCGCTGTACACCCCGGCGACGTCGCTCCAGATAGTGACGCGGGAAGCGCCCGCCAGCGCGCCGATCTGGGTGGCAGAGTAGTCAGACCCGTTACGGCCCAGCAGGACGGTTTCACCGGCCTGGTTGCGGGAGATAAAGCCGGTCACCACCAGACGCTTGTTAGGATGCTGCGCCATCAGCTGCTGCAGCAGTGGATAGGATAATCCTTCATCCACCTGCGGCTGCGCGGCGCGTTCCGCGCGCAGGAACGCGCGCGCGTCCAGCCAGGCGGCTTCCATTCCCAGCTGGTTGAGAACCGCCGCCATCAGGCGCGCGGACCACACTTCCCCATGGCCGACCACTTCCGCATAGACCGCTTCGGAAACCCCGCCGTCCAGCAGACCAGCCAGACGCTCAAGGTCGTGGATAAAGGCGGCGATCAACGTATCCGCCGCCGCAGGCTCCACCAGACCGCCAATCAGCTCGGTGTGATAGCGGCGAAGCGACTGCTGAACCTGATGCGCAGCAAGGCGATCGCTCTGGCTAAGCTTAAGCCAGCTGATCAGCTGGTTGGTGGTGCTGCCAGCGGCGGAGACGACCATCATGTCCCCCGCCTGCGAATACTCCTTCATGATCCCCGCGACGCGCAGGTAACATTTCGCATCCGCTAAACTACTCCCACCAAATTTGTGCAGCTGACGACCCTTCGCCCCTGCCTGCGCAATCACACTCATCTTTATTCCTCGTTTGCTGCCCGGAAGCCATTTTCCAGGTCGGCAATTAAATCTTCACCATCTTCAATACCGGTCGAAATACGCAGGAGCGTTTCTGAAATTCCGGCGGCGGCACGCGCTTCAGGCGCCATGCCGGCATGCGTCATCGTTGCCGCATGGGAAATCAGGCTTTCAACGCCCCCCAGCGATTCCGCCAGTGTAAACAGCGACAGCCCGCTCAGGAAGCGGCGCAGCGTCTGCTCGTCACCGTCCAGCTCGAAGCTTAACATTGCGCCAAAACCTTTTTGCTGACGCGCCGCAATTTCATGCCCCTGGTTTTCCGGCAGCGACGGATGATACAGCTTTTTCACCAGCGGCTGGGTTTTCAGATACTCGACGATCGCCAGGGCATTACGTTGCGCCACTTCCATGCGGGGAGAAAGCGTCCGCAGCCCGCGCAACAGCAGATAGCTGTCGAAGGCGCTGCCGGTGACGCCAATGTTATTCGCCCACCATGCCAGTTCGGTGACAGTCGCCGGATCGTTGGCAATCACCACCCCGGCCACCACATCAGAGTGACCATTAAGGTATTTAGTACAGGAGTGCAACACCAGATCGGCGCCCAGCGCCAGCGGGTTTTGCAGCGCCGGACTCAGGAAGGTGTTATCGACCACGCTGATCGCCCCGGCTTCGCGCGCCAGACCACAGATTTTCGCAATATCCACCACCCGCAGCAATGGATTACTTGGGCTTTCGACCAGCACCAGCTTCGGTTTTTCCGCCAGCGCCGCCCGCAGCGCCTGCTCATCGTTTTGATCGACGAACTGAACGCGATAGCAGCCGCGCTTCGCCAGGCTATCGAACAGACGGTAGCTGCCGCCGTAGCAGTCGTGCGGCGCCACCAGCAGATCGCCAGGCTTAAGGAACACCGTCGTCACCAGCAGGATCGCCGACATACCGGTATTGGTCAGCACCGCGCCAGCGCCGCCCTCCAGCTCCGCTAAAGCGCGCTGCACCACATCACGCGTCGGGTTGCCGCGGCGGGAATAGTCGTGAGCGCGAGGTTCATTAAAGTCGGTGAAGTTATAGGTACTGGAGAGGTGGATCGGCGGGACAACGCAACCGTACTGCTCGTCGTCATTTAAACCGCTACGCACTGCGATGGTGGCCTGTTTACGCGTCATGTTGGGAAGTTCCTGGGCTGAATCGGTGAAAAGTCAGGCTCCAGAGTAAACATTGTCACAATAGACGTCAATACATCTGGACATCTAAACTTCTTTGCGTATAGATTGAGCAAAGTGCAAATAGCCGTTAAAATTATATGCATTAGCGCACGTCGGCGGCGGCTTATCTCATGTCAGAAAGCCCGCGCATACGGTAAACTACGCGCGATTATAGCCCGGGCGGAATATTCTGGCCCTTCACTAATAAACAGAGGATTAAGGTATCTCATGGCTGAATGGAGCGGCGAATATATCAGCCCATACGCTGAGCACGGTAAGAAGAGTGAGCAAGTAAAGAAAATTACGGTTTCCATTCCTCTGAAGGTGTTAAAAATCCTCACCGATGAACGCACGCGTCGTCAGGTGAATAACCTGCGTCACGCGACCAACAGCGAACTGCTGTGCGAAGCGTTCCTGCATGCCTTTACCGGACAACCGTTGCCTAACGATGAAGACCTGCGTAAAGAGCGCAGCGATGAGATCCCGGAAGCGGCGAAAGCGATTATGCGTGAACTGGGTATCGACCCGGATACGTGGGAATACTGAGACGATAAAAAGGGCGGAAGCACGCTTCCGCCCTTTTTCTTTCCCGCCCAGGCAGGCGAGAGACACAAAAAAGCCGCCCTGAGGCGGCTTCTTCTGGCAACTTACTTGCTGCCCGGGATGCTGAAGCGCTTGTTGAAGCGGTCAACACGGCCACCGGTAGCAACATCACGCTGTTTGCCGGTGAAGAACGGGTGGCATTTGCCGCACACGTCGAGGTTCAGGTCGTGACCTACGGTGGAGCGGATTTTCATGACATTACCGCAAGAACAGGTAGCAGTAATTTCGTCGTAATTTGGGTGAATACCTTTTTTCATGGGAGAACCTCAGTTAAGGCCGCGTCGCTCTTCCAGCCCTAACGCCAGACACCACGCGATATTAGTAATTTCCCGTCGCCCTCTACGCTGTTGACAGCGTGAAGCACGCGGTAATGGTCAATCTTCAATGCGATATAAAGCGCATCAAAGGCGGCGAATCATACAGAATTTGACCAGCATATGCAAACTGATCCGCGCCGCCTTATCGTAATGTGTATACTATCCCGCCAGATTTCAAGTCAGGAAGATGACATGCCCGTCGCCCACGTTGCCCTACCCGTTCCGCTACCGCGCACTTTTGACTATCTGCTGCCTGAAGGCATGGCGGTCAAAGCGGGCTGTCGGGTGCGGGTGCCGTTCGGCAAACAGGAGCGGATCGGTATTGTCGCGGCGGTCAGCGAACGCAGCGAGCTGCCGCTGGACGAGCTAAAACCGGTCGCGGAAGCGCTGGACGACGAACCGGTCTTCTCCGGTACCATCTGGCGGCTGCTGATGTGGGCGGCTGAGTATTACCATCATCCGATTGGCGATGTGCTGTTCCATGCGCTGCCCATTCTGCTGCGCCAGGGCAAACCCGCCAGCGCGACGCCGCTGTGGTACTGGTTCGCCACCGAGCAGGGGCAGGCCGTCGACCTTAACGGTCTGAAACGCTCGCCGAAGCAGCAGCAGGCGCTGGCGGCGCTGCGCCAGGGAAAAATCTGGCGTCATCAGGTTGGCGAACTGGAATTTAATGAAGCGGCGCTGCAGGCGCTGCGCGGCAAAGGGCTGGCGGAGCTGGCCTGCGAAGCGCCCGCCCTCACCGACTGGCGCAGCGCGTATTCGGTTGCCGGCGAACGCCTGCGTCTTAATACCGAGCAAGCCACCGCCGTCGGGGCGATCCACAGCGCCGCCGATCGCTTCTCCGCCTGGCTGCTGGCGGGTATTACCGGCTCAGGGAAAACGGAAGTCTATTTAAGCGTGCTGGAGAATGTGCTGGCGCAGGGGCGCCAGGCGCTGGTGATGGTGCCGGAGATCGGTCTGACGCCGCAGACCATCGCCCGTTTCCGCCAGCGCTTTAACGCGCCGGTGGAAGTGCTGCACTCCGGACTCAATGACAGCGAACGTCTTTCGGCCTGGCTGAAGGCGAAAAACGGCGAAGCGGCCATTGTGATCGGCACCCGCTCCTCGCTGTTTACCCCGTTTAAAGACCTCGGCGTCATCGTTATCGACGAAGAGCATGACAGCTCCTACAAGCAGCAGGAGGGCTGGCGCTACCATGCCCGCGACCTGGCGGTATGGCGCGCCCACAGCGAACAGATCCCGATTATTCTCGGCTCGGCGACGCCGGCGCTGGAGACCCTGCATAACGTCCGCCAGGGCAAATACCGCCAGTTAACCTTAAGCAAACGCGCGGGCAATGCGCGCCCTGCCCAGCAGCACGTGCTCGATCTCAAAGGGCAACCGCTGCAGGCGGGTCTGTCTCCCGCGCTGATTAACCGTATGCGCCAGCATCTGCAGGCGGATAACCAGGTGATCCTGTTTCTTAACCGCCGCGGCTTTGCGCCAGCGCTGCTGTGCCACGACTGCGGTTGGATAGCGGAATGTCCGCGCTGCGACAGCTACTACACGTTGCACCAGGCGCAGCACCATCTGCGCTGCCACCATTGCGACAGTCAGCGCCCTATCCCGCGCCAATGTCCCTCCTGCGGCTCCACGCACCTGGTGCCGGTGGGTATCGGCACCGAACAGCTGGAGCAGGCCCTGGCGCCGCTGTTCCCTGACGTGCCTATCTCGCGTATCGACCGCGATACCACCAGCCGCAAAGGGGCGCTGGAGGAGCATCTCGCCGCCGTCCATCGCGGCGGGGCGCGTATTTTAATTGGCACCCAGATGCTGGCCAAAGGCCACCACTTCCCGGACGTCACCCTCGTCTCCCTGCTGGACGTCGACGGGGCGCTGTTTTCCGCGGATTTCCGCTCCGCCGAGCGTTTCGCTCAGCTCTATACCCAGGTCTCCGGGCGAGCGGGACGGGCAGGAAAACAGGGCGAAGTGATCCTGCAAACTCACCATCCTGAACACCCTCTGCTGCAGACCCTGCTGTATAAAGGCTACGACGCCTTCGCCGAACAGGCGCTGGCAGAGCGGCAGACAATGCAGCTACCGCCGTGGACCAGCCATGTGCTGATTCGTGCGGAAGACCATAACAACCAGCAGGCGCCGCTGTTTTTACAACAGCTGCGCAATCTGCTGCAGGCCAGTCCGCTGGCCGACGACAAGCTATGGGTGCTCGGTCCGGTTCCGGCGCTGGCGCCGAAGCGCGGCGGCCGCTGGCGGTGGCAGATATTGCTGCAGCATCCTTCGCGGGTACGCCTGCAGCATATCGTCAGCGGTACGCTGGCGCTGATCAATACGTTGCCGGAGGCGAAAAAAGTGAAGTGGGTGCTGGATGTCGATCCTATTGAAGGGTAAGCCTTCTCTTGCGAGCCGGATCGAAAAATTTAACAAGCATCACGTTTTTCATGAAAATTCTGTAACTCACTGCCGCGACTATCTGATAAAAATGATGCAGCAGTTAGCGCGCAAGGGAAATGCCAGCGCCATTCAGCGAGGAGAAACCAGGTGAAGCCCAAAAAACAAGTGGTTGCCGCCACCATGAAAGACGTCGCCTTAAAGGCAAACGTTTCCACGGCAACCGTGTCCCGAGCGTTGATGAACCCTGATAAGGTGTCGCAAGCCACCCGTAACCGGGTCGAGCAGGCGGCGCTGGAAGTCGGCTATTTACCGCAGTCGCTCGGACGCAATATGAAGCGCAACGAATCGCGGACGATCCTCGTGATCGTCCCGGATATCTGCGATCCCTTTTTTAGCGAAGTGATCCGCGGTATTGAAGTCACTGCCGCCGAGCACGGATATCTGGTGTTAATCGGCGATTGCGCCCACCAGAATCAGAAAGAAAAAACCTTTATCGACCTTATCATCACCAAGCAGATTGACGGCATGGTGCTGCTCAGCTCGCGCCTGCCGTTTGACGCCAGCGTGGAAGAGCAGCGTAATTTGCCGCCGATGGTCATGTCGAACGAGTTCGCGCCGGAGCTGGAGCTGCCCACCGTCCACATCGATAACCTGACGGCGGCTTTTAACGCGGTAAACTATCTTCACGAGCTGGGACACCAGCGTATCGGCTGCATCGCCGGCCCGGAAGATATGCCGCTGTGCCATTATCGCCTGCAGGGTTACGTGCAGGCGCTGCGCCGCAGCGGTATCACCGTTGATCCGCACTATATCGCTCGCGGCAACTTTACCTTCGAAGCTGGCGCCAATGCGCTGGAGCAGCTGCTGTCGCAGCCGGTACCGCCCACCGCGGTCTTTTGCCATAGCGATGTGATGGCGCTGGGCGCCTTATCGCTGGCGAAACGCCGCGGTCTGAAAGTGCCGGACGACCTGTCGATTGTCGGCTTCGATAACATCGCGTTGTCTGAATTTTGCGATCCGCCATTGACCACCGTGTCACAGCCGCGTTTTGATATCGGCCGTGAAGGAATGCTGCTATTACTTGAGCAAATGCAGGGTCATAACGTGAACAGCGGCTCGCGCCTGCTCGATTGCGAACTGATTGTTCGCGGCAGTACGCAAAAAATCAGACGATAACCATCAGGCTTTCGGGCCTGCTCTTCTGGTCAAAGGCCCGCCGCTTAAGTAACATGGCGGGCTGACGAACGAATATAAGACAGCGAAACGATAGTGGCACAACGAGATTATGTACGCCGCAGCCAACCGGCTTCTTCGCGGCGCAAAAAGAGCACTACCCGAAGCTCAAGGAATAAGCAAAGCAGCCTCCCGGCAATTTCACCGGCTATGGTGGCGATCGCGGCGGCTGTGCTGGTGGCCTTTATCGGTGGACTCTATTTCATTACGCACCATAAGAAAGAAGAAGCGGAAGCGATGCAAAATCGCCAGGCCGCCGGCAACGGCTTGCCGCCAAAACCGGAAGAGCGCTGGCGCTATATTAAAGAGCTGGAAAGCCGCCAGCCGGGCGTTCGCGCGCCGACCGAACCGACCGCCGGCGGCGAAGTAATGAAACCGGAGCAACTGACCGACGAACAGCGTCAGCTGCTGGCCCAGATGCAGGCCGATATGCGTCAACAGCCGACTCAGCTGACCGAAGTGCCGTGGAACGAACAAACGCCGGCCCAGCGCCAGCAGACGCTGCAGCGTCAGCGTTTAGCGCAGCAACAGCAGCAGGCGCAACAGCAACAGTGGGCGCAAACTCAGCCGCAGACCGTGCAGCAGCCGCCGCGCGTTCAGCAGCCGAAGCCGGTCCAGCAGCAACAGCCGAAGCAGACCGCGTCAAACCAGCAGCCGTACCAGGATCTGCTGCAGACGCCGGCGCACACTACGACTACGCAGCCGCGCGCGCAGGCCGCCGCGCCGGTGACTCGAGTGGAGGAAGCGCCGAAAACGACCGCCGAGAAAAAAGACGATCGTAGCTGGATGATCCAGTGCGGCTCCTTTAAAGGCGCCGAGCAGGCCGAAACCGTCCGCGCTCAGCTGGCTTTCGAAGGGTTTGCCTCGCACATCACCACCAACAACGGCTGGAACCGCGTGGTCATTGGCCCGCTGAAAGGCAAAGAAAGCGCCAACGAGATGATCACCCGCCTGAAGATGGCTGGACACGCGAACTGCATTCGTCTCGCCGCCAGGGGTTGAAACCCTCAAAATCCCCCCCATCTATAATTGCATTCGGCCCCGCGGACAGCGCGGGGCCCCTGTTCCGCTTTTGCAACCAAGGGGTCTGCTCGTGACTACAATTGTAAGTGTTCGCCGTAACGGCCATGTTGTTATTGCCGGTGATGGCCAGGCCACGCTGGGCAACACCGTAATGAAGGGCAACGTGAAAAAAGTGCGTCGTCTGTACAACGACAAAGTGATTGCCGGTTTCGCTGGCGGCACCGCCGACGCCTTCACGCTGTTCGAACTGTTTGAACGCAAACTGGAAATGCACCAGGGCCATCTGGTGAAGGCCGCCGTTGAGCTGGCTAAAGACTGGCGAACCGATCGGATGTTGCGCAAGCTGGAAGCGCTGCTGGCCGTCGCGGACGAAAACGCGTCGCTTATCATCACCGGTAACGGTGACGTGGTACAGCCGGAAAACGATTTGATTGCTATCGGCTCCGGCGGTCCTTACGCCCAGGCCGCGGCCCGCGCGCTGCTGGAAAACACCGATATGGGCGCGCGCGATATCGCCGAGAAAGCGTTGGATATTGCAGGTGATATCTGCATCTATACCAACCATTTCCACACCATCGAAGAATTACCTTCTAAAGCGTAAGGATCTCCCATGTCTGAAATGACCCCACGCGAAATTGTCAGCGAACTGGACAAACACATTATCGGCCAGGACGCCGCCAAGCGTTCTGTTGCTATCGCCCTGCGTAACCGCTGGCGCCGGATGCAGCTTAACGAAGAGCTGCGTCATGAAGTCACGCCGAAAAACATTCTGATGATCGGCCCAACCGGCGTCGGTAAAACCGAAATCGCTCGTCGTCTGGCGAAACTGGCCAACGCGCCGTTTATTAAAGTTGAAGCGACGAAGTTCACCGAAGTGGGCTATGTCGGTAAAGAAGTGGACTCTATCATCCGCGATCTGACCGATGCGGCGATCAAAATGGTTCGTATGCAGTCCATCGATAAGAACCGTTACCGCGCGGAAGAGCTGGCGGAAGAGCGCGTGCTTGATGTGCTGATACCGCCGGCGAAGAACAACTGGGGCCAGACTGAGCCGTCGCAGGAACCGTCTGCGGCGCGCCAGGCGTTCCGTAAGAAACTGCGTGAAGGCCAGCTGGACGATAAAGAGATTGAAATCGATCTCGCTGCGGCGCCGATGGGCGTTGAAATCATGTCCCCTCCGGGCATGGAAGAGATGACCAGCCAGCTGCAGTCCATGTTCCAGAACCTCGGCGGCCAGAAGCAGAAACCGCGTAAGCTGAAAATCAAAGACGCGATGAAGCTGCTGATTGAAGAAGAAGCGGCCAAACTGGTCAATCCGGAAGAGCTGAAGCAGGAAGCCATCGACGCTGTTGAGCAGCACGGTATCGTCTTTATCGACGAAATCGACAAAATCTGTAAGCGCGGCGGCAACACCTCCGGCCCGGACGTCTCCCGTGAAGGCGTACAGCGCGACCTGCTGCCGCTGGTGGAAGGCTGCACCGTCTCCACCAAGCACGGGATGGTCAAGACCGACCACATCCTGTTTATCGCCTCCGGCGCGTTCCAGGTGGCCAGCCCGTCCGATCTGATCCCGGAACTGCAGGGGCGTCTGCCGATCCGCGTTGAGCTGAAGGCGCTGACCACCCATGACTTCGAGCGCATCCTGACCGAACCGAACGCCTCCATCACCGTGCAGTACAAGGCGCTGATGGCGACCGAAGGGGTGAATATCGAATTCACCGAAGACGGTATCAAGCGTATCGCTCAGGCCGCATGGCAGGTAAACGAAACCACCGAGAACATCGGCGCGCGCCGTCTGCACACCGTGCTGGAGCGCCTGGTGGAAGATATCTCCTATGATGCCAGCGAGATGAACGGCCAGACCGTCACTATCGATGCCGAATATGTGAGTAAGCACCTGGATGTTCTGGTGGCAGATGAAGATCTGAGCCGTTTTATCCTATAATCCGGTGCAATGCATTTTCATCACTGTTGATGGGGGCTATCGCCCCCATTTTTATTGGCTAAAATAACTATGACTGATATCAGCCGTTCTCAGGCGTGGCTGGAAAGCCTGCGTCCTAAAACGTTACCGCTGGCGTTTGCCGCGATTATTGTTGGCACCGTCCTTGCCTGGGAGCAGGGGCATTTTGATCCCTGGGTCGCCCTGCTGGCGCTGATCACCGCCGGCTTGCTGCAAATTCTTTCCAACCTCGCCAATGACTACGGCGACGCGGTCAAGGGGAGCGATAAACCGGACCGCATCGGGCCGCTGCGCGGGATGCAGAAAGGGGTGATTACCCCCCAGCAGATGAAGCGCGCCTTGATTGTCACCGTCGCGCTGATCTGTCTGTTTGGTCTGGCGCTACTGTGCGTCGCCTGGCAGAGCGTCGGCGATTTCATCGGTTTCCTCGCGCTGGGTGGCCTGTCGATCGTGGCCGCCATCACCTACACAGTGGGCACCCGCCCGTATGGTTATATTGGCCTCGGTGATATTTCGGTACTCGTTTTCTTCGGCTGGCTGAGCGTCCTCGGCAGCTGGTATCTGCAAGCCCACAATGTGGAAGCGGCCATTTTTCTGCCGGCAACGGCCTGCGGTCTGCTGGCGACCGCCGTACTGAACATCAATAACCTGCGTGATATCGACAGCGACCGGCAGAACGGGAAGAACACCCTCGCCGTGCGCCTGGGGCCGGTCAATGCCCGCCGCTATCATGCCTGCCTGCTGCTCGGCGCCCTGCTGTGTCTGGCGCTGTTTAACCTGCTGGCGCTGCATTCTGCGTGGGGCTGGCTGTTTATTCTCGCCACGCCGCTGCTGGTCAAACAGGCGCGTTACGTCCTGCGCGAATCCGATCCGCTGGCGATGCGGCCGATGCTCGAAAAGACGGTCAAAGGGGCTTTACTGACCAACCTGCTGTTTGTTATCGGGATTATTGCCAGTAAGCTGGCGGCTTAACTGACAAATATCAATTAACAATTGATGATTTTGCCAACAATGCGATTCGCGGGATATACTAAAAACTCTCGCAGCAACTGAACGTTAAGCCTATGAAATACGATACTTCCGAGCTTTGTGACATCTACCAGGAAGATGTCAACGTCGTGGAACCGCTGTTCTCTAACTTTGGAGGACGGTCGTCGTTTGGTGGACAGATCATTACGGTAAAATGTTTCGAGGATAACGGGTTGCTCTACGATCTGCTCGAGCAGAATGGCCGTGGTCATATTCTCCTGATCGACGGCGGCGGCTCAGTACGACGCGCGTTAATTGACGCTGACCTGGCTCGTCTGGCCGTACAGAATGAATGGGAAGGGTTGGTGGTCTATGGCGCGGTGCGCCAGGTTGACGACCTTGAGGAACTGGATATCGGCATCCAGGCGCTGGCGGCCATTCCGGTCGGCGCGGCTGGCGAAGGCATCGGCGAAAGCGACGTGCGCGTCAATTTCGGCGGCGTGACCTTCTTCAGCGGCGACCATCTGTATGCCGATAACACCGGGATGATTCTGTCGGAAGACCCGCTGGATATCGAATAAACCTTGCGCCATAAAAAAGGCCTTCTCCATGAGAAGGCCTTTTGTTTATCCGGCGCGTAACTTAGTACAGTTTCTTCGCGCAATCCAGCCAGTCGTTCTTGAACGGACGCTTCATGTTCTCAATGGCATCGATGATGTCGTGGTGCACCAGCTTCTCGTTCTGGATGCCGACGCAACGGCCGCCATGGCCCTGCAGCAGCAGCTCAATCGCATAGGCGCCCATGCGGGAAGCCAGGATACGGTCGTAAGGAACCGGGGAACCGCCGCGCTGAATGTGGCCGAGGACGGTAGCACGGGTTTCACGGCCGGTCTCTTTCTCGATGTAGCTTGCCAGCTCGTCAACGTCGCACATGTGCTCGGTGATCGCCACGATAGCGTGTTTCTTCCCTTTCGCGATGCCGGCTTTGATTTCCGCTACCAGATCGTCACGGGTATATTCCACTTCCGGCACCATGATGAACTCACAGCCGCCGGCAATCGCCGCCGCCAGAGTCAAGTCGCCACAGTAACGGCCCATCACTTCCACCACGGAGATACGCTGGTGCGATGAGGAGGTGTCGCGCAGACGGTCAATCGCTTCCACCACGGTGCTCAGAGCGGTGAAGAAGCCGATGGTGTAGTCAGTGCCTTTGATATCGTTGTCGATAGTGCCCGGCAGGCCGATGCACGGGAAGCCCATCTCGGTCAGGCGCATCGCCCCCATATAGGACCCGTCACCACCGATAACCACCAGCGCGTCCAGGCCACGCTTCTTCATGTTTTCGATAGCCACTGCGCGGATGTGTTCTTCGCGGAATTCCGGGAAGCGAGCGGAGCCCAGGAAGGTGCCGCCGCGGTTGATCATGTCGGAAACGCTGTAACGGTCGAGCTGAACCATACGGTCTTCGTACAAGCCGAGGTAACCGTCATAGATTCCAAAAACTTCCAGACCTTCCGTTAATGCCGCGCGCACAACGCCACGAATTGCTGCGTTCATGCCCGGCGCATCACCGCCACTTGTCAACACACCGATTTTCTTAATCATGACTACCTCTGAACTTAGGAAGCAAAAAATAATTCTGTTGCCTGAAGCGCTCCCTCACCAGGAGTGCACGACGCTAATGACAATAGTATATCAAACGCCTCAAGCTGAATTGATTCAGGTCAGACCAAACGGCGGTAATTTATACAAAAAATGCCGAGCTGACCCACATTTTTACATCGAGTTTACAGACTATAACCTAACGCTCAAAAAAGCCCTGCTGCGCCGCCGGCACCACAGAACTGGGATCCTGATGGATAATGACATCGGAACCCGGGAAACGGCGCAGAATCGCCTGCTCCACCTGGTCTGCAATCACGTGGGCTTGCACCAGCGGGAGGTTATCTTCCATTTCCAAATGAATCTGAATAAAGCGGGTCGGCCCTGACTGCCGCGTTCGTAGATCGTGCGCCCCGCGGATGCCGGGCCATGCGGTCACGATGGTGATAATGTCCTGACGCTCCTCGTCAGGCAAAGCGCGGTCGAGTAACGACTGAACCGCCTCATAGCCCATCCGCAGCGCGCTATATAAAATATAGATGCCAATTCCTAAGGCAAACAACGCATCGGCGCGATGCCAGCCGTACCAGGAGAGGCCCAGCGCCACCAGAATGGCGCCGTTCATCATAACATCAGACTGATAATGAAGCATATCCGCCCGCACCGCCTGGCTTTGGGTTTTTCGCACCACCCAGCGCTGGAAGGTCACCAGCGCTAGCGTGCTGAACAGGGCAATCAACGTGACGACAACCCCGACGCCGGCGGCCTGTAGCGGCTCCGGACGCACCAGGTGCTGAATACCGGTAAGAAACAGAAACAGCGCCGAGCCGGAGATAAACATGCTTTGCGCCAGCGCCGCCAGCGACTCTGCTTTGCCGTGGCCAAAGGTATGTTCTTCATCAGCAGGCTGCAGCGAATAGCGCACCACCAGCAGGTTGGTCAGCGAGGCGGCAATATCCACCAGCGAATCCACCAGCGCGGCCAGAATACTGACTGAACCGGTATACCACCACGCAAAAATTTTGATCAAAAGTAACGCGGAGGCCATCGCCGTCGCAGCGATAGCGGCGCGGCTGACCAACCGGCCATAAGATTGATTCATATAGGCTCCTTCTCCTGCACTGCGCTTAGTATAACCTGAACTGGTGACGCTCAAGGGACAGGCGAAGAAGTTGATTTGCCGAAAAAGGACAAAAAAAACCCCCACATCATGTGGGGGAAGACAGGGATGGTGTCTATGGCAAGGAAAACAGGGTTTGTTACTGGGGTTGCAGGGTGTTGCTACTACTCGAAAGCATCATCGCTGAGCCTTTCTGCGTCCTTGCAACCTCACGCAACTGATCCATACGTTGCTGGTGCTTAGCATTTAAAACCGCTTGCTGCTCTGGCGTAAGCAGGTGGTACATCTGGTTGCGGACCTTAGCCATCTCGACCTGGCGAGCAACCTGTTCCTGCGCCATCTTTTCTGCCTGAGCGCGCACAGCGTTTTCATCAAAATTTTCTGCGGTGACAAGGCGATGCATTGTCTCCATTTCGCTAACATTAACGGGGAGCCTGTCGTGGCGTGCCCGTTGCATAAGATCCCGTAACTGCTGACGTTGCTGCTCGGTTAAACTTATGCCGTCAAACATATGGCTCTGGCTACCGCGCTGTCCCCCTTCGTCTCCGGGGAGCCAGTTAACGCTGGTAACGACTTCAGCGGCCTGGCTATATGCACTTAGCGCCAGCGTTGAGGCCATGACGGCAGCGATAACATTGCGCATCACATACTCCCAAAACGTTTGTGTCGCGATTCAACGAGAGACAGTCTACGATTCAGGCTGCAAACATGCGTCAGGGGGTGTAAAACAACGTAAAGTCATGGATTAGCGGGCCTTGATGACGTAATTTCTGCCTCGGAGGTATTTAAACAATGAATAAAATCCTGTTAGTTGATGATGACCGGGAGCTCACCTCCCTGTTAAAAGAGCTGCTCGATATGGAAGGTTTTAACGTGCTGGTGGCCCATGATGGGGAACAGGCGCTGGCCCTTCTGGACGACAGCATTGATTTATTGCTGCTCGACGTAATGATGCCGAAGAAAAACGGTATCGATACGCTTAAAGAGCTGCGTCAGACACACCAGACTCCGGTTATCATGCTAACAGCGCGCGGGAGCGAGCTGGATCGCGTTCTCGGCCTCGAGCTGGGCGCAGATGACTATTTGCCTAAGCCGTTCAACGATCGCGAACTGGTGGCGCGTATACGCGCGATTCTGCGCCGTTCCCACTGGAGCGAACAGCAGCAGACGACCGAAGCCGGCTCGCCGACCCTGGAAGTGGATGCCTTAAGCCTCAATCCGGGCCGTCAGGAAGCCAATTTCGATGGCCAGACGCTGGAGCTCACGGGCACCGAGTTCACCCTGCTCTATCTGTTAGCGCAGCATCTCGGCCAGGTGGTGTCACGCGAACATTTAAGCCAGGAAGTGTTAGGCAAGCGCCTGACGCCGTTCGACCGCGCCATCGATATGCATATTTCTAACCTGCGGCGTAAGCTGCCGGAGCGCAAAGATGGCCATCCGTGGTTTAAAACGCTGCGTGGCCGCGGGTATCTGATGGTTTCCGCTTCATGATTGGAAGTTTGACTGCACGCATCTTCGCCATCTTCTGGCTCACGCTGGCGCTGGTGTTGATGCTGGTGCTGATGCTGCCCAAACTGGACTCCCGGCAGATGACCGAGCTGCTGGAAAGCGAGCAGCGTCAAGGCATCATGATCGAGCAGCACGTCGAGGCCGAGCTGGCCAACGATCCGCCAAACGACCTGATGTGGTGGCGTCGTCTGTTTCGCGCCATCGATAAATGGGCGCCTCCGGGTCAGCGCCTGCTGCTGGTGACCAGCGAAGGCCGCGTGATCGGCGCAGAACGCAACGAGATGCAGATCATTCGCAACTTTATCGGCCAGGCCGATAACGCCGATCATCCGCAGAAAAAACGCTATGGCCGCCTGGAAATGGTGGGCCCGTTCTCCGTCAGGGATGGGGAGGATAACTATCAGCTGTATCTGATCCGTCCCGCCAGCACCTCACAATCCGACTTTATCAACCTGCTGTTTGACCGGCCGCTGCTGCTGCTGATCGTCACAATGCTGGTTAGCGCCCCGCTGCTGCTGTGGCTGGCGTGGAGCCTGGCGAAACCGGCGCGTAAGCTGAAAAATGCCGCTGACGAGGTCGCCCAGGGCAACCTGCGGCAGCATCCGGAGCTGGAAGCCGGACCGCAGGAGTTTTTAGCCGCCGGCGCCAGCTTTAACCAGATGGTGACGGCCCTGGAGCGGATGATGACCAGCCAGCAACGGCTGCTGTCCGATATCTCGCACGAGCTGCGCACGCCGCTCACGCGCCTGCAGCTGGGCACCGCCCTGCTGCGCCGCCGCAGCGGTGAGAGCAAAGAGCTGGAGCGTATCGAAACTGAAGCGCACCGACTGGACAGCATGATCAACGACCTGCTGGTGATGTCGCGCAATCAGGCGAAAAACGCCCTGGTGAGCGAGACGGTCAAAGCCAATCAGCTGTGGGGCGAAGTGCTGGACAACGCGGCGTTTGAAGCCGAGCAGATGGGTAAATCGTTCACCGTTGAGTATCCGCCGGGTCCGTGGCCGCTGTACGGTAACCCCAATGCGCTGGAAAGCGCGCTGGAGAATATCGTCCGCAACGCCCTGCGCTACTCGCACACCAAGATTTCCGTCAGCTTCTCAGTGGATAAAGACGGGATTACGGTTAACGTCGATGACGACGGCCCGGGAGTCAGCCCGGAGGATCGCGAGCAGATTTTCCGGCCATTCTACCGGACCGACGAGGCGCGCGACCGCGAGTCCGGCGGCACCGGCCTGGGGCTGGCGATTGTCGAAACCGCTATTCAGCAGCACCGTGGCTGGGTGAAGGCCGACGACAGCCCGCTGGGCGGTCTGCGCTTAACCCTCTGGCTACCGCTGTATAAGCGGACCTGACGCTGACCCGGCCTGCGCTGCGCCGGGTTACCGCCAGGAACGGTCAGGTCGCCCGGGTAAGGCGCTTGCGCCGCTACCCGGGAGACGCTGCGGAAAGCGCCAATATGGGGGAATTATTTCCCCCATAATCGCCGTGAATTATCCTCGATCTTGCCGCTTAAACGCCGCTTCTGCATGGTTCGACTCCAGCTTACCGACAGGCCCGCGGCCGACAATAAGCGGTGGTACTGATCGTCATCAAACGGCATCTGCCAGGCAATCGCCCCGGCCTCATGGACGCTGACATCGCTCAGGCGAGAGACCAGTTCGAGCGGCGCATCGCTGGAGACTTTCCCCCCGGCGATCACCCGGTACAACCAGCCGGTCTTCCCGCTGTTTTGCATCAGCTGCGCCATATCACCGATCGCAAAATGAAAGTTGAGCTTGAAGCACGGAGAGCGCGGCTGGGTGACCTGGATCAGCGCCTCGCCCCAGCGAAAGATGTCGCCAATGTAGACGTTTTGTTCGGTGAGGCCGGTGGTGGAGAGGTTTTCGCCGAACGCCGGGGCGCAGAACCGATCGGCCTGCTGGGGGAATTCACGGATCCAGTCGGCATAGTGTTCGCGCGGATAGTGACACAGCGCGCGGTCCGGCCCGCCGTGTATTTTCTTCTCCGCCTGCTCATCCCCTTCGAGACCGAGATCGCCGAGCTGCAACTCGCCGTCAACCTGGATTTTGCCGATCGCGCTGGGACGACTGCCCGTGTAGTCCCTGATTTTGCCGACAAAGACATTCACCGGATAATGCATGTCTGCTCTCCTTGCTACCGATATAAAAAAAGCGAGCCATCAGACTCGCTTCTCTCTTAGCACATTGCAACCTTATTTTTTGGCGGCAAAACGCGCTGCAGCTTCGTCCCAGTTCACCACGTCCCAGAAGGCTTTGATGTAGTCCGGGCGACGGTTCTGGAATTTCAGGTAGTAAGCGTGTTCCCACACGTCCAGACCCAGGATCGGGAAGCCGGAAGCGCCGGAAATGGCTTCGCCCATCAGCGGGGAATCCTGGTTTGCGGTGGAGACAACGGCCAGTTTGTCACCTTTCAGGACCAGCCACGCCCAGCCGGAACCGAAACGGGTCGCAGCGGCTTTTTCGAATTCCGCTTTGAAATTGTCCACAGAGCCGAAATCGCGCTCGATAGCCGCTTTCAGGTCGCCCTGCAGGGTGGTACCGGTTTTCAGGCCTTTCCAGAACAGGCTGTGGTTCGCGTGGCCGCCGGCGTTGTTACGCAGTACGGTTTTTTTGTCAGCCGGCAGCTGATCCAGCTTGGTGATCAGCTCTTCAGCGGACAGGTTAGCGAACTCCGGCAGGCTTTCCAGCGCGGCGTTGGCATTGTTCACGTAGGTCTGGTGGTGTTTGGTGTGATGGATCTCCATCGTCTGCTTGTCGAAGTGCGGTTCCAGAGCATCGTAAGCGTACGGCAGGGATGGCAGGGTATAGCTCATAATCATCTCCATTATTGTCGAGCGGCTCAAGTGTTAACGCCGCGTAAGCAGTTTGTCCATTATAGTTAATTAAATGGTATTGAAAATGCTTATCAATGCCGTATTTTTCATATGGATATAACCAGAAGAAATACCCGTCGTTTTGTGATGTAGAACAACTAATTAAGCCCATGGTTGCCAGAGTTCGCCATCCTGTGGCAACGTCCTGAAGGCGGCCAAAGCGGCTAATTTTTACACTCATCGCATCGGAAGCCGCCGTCTCCGATAAAAAAAGATGAGGATAAAATCAATGAACCACGCGATTACGATGGGTATTTTTTGGCATTTGATAGGGGCCGCCAGTGCCGCCTGTTTCTATGCCCCGTTCAAGAAAGTAAAACACTGGTCGTGGGAAACCATGTGGTCGGTCGGGGGGATCGTCTCCTGGCTGATCCTGCCCTGGGCCATCAGCGCCACCCTGTTACCCGATTTCTGGGCCTACTACCGCTCCTTTAACGCCTCCACGCTGCTGCCGGTCTTTCTGTTCGGCGCCATGTGGGGCATCGGTAATATCAACTATGGCCTGACCATGCGCTATCTCGGCATGTCGATGGGGATTGGCATCGCCATTGGCATCACGCTGATTGTCGGTACGCTGATGACGCCGATTATTAACGGTCAGTTTTCGGTGCTGATGCACACCCAGGGCGGTCAAATGACGCTGCTCGGCGTGCTGGTGGCGGTGGTTGGCGTTGGCATCGTCACCCGCGCGGGCCAGCTGAAAGAGCGCAAAATGGGCATCAAAGCCGAAGAGTTCAATCTGAAGAAAGGGCTTCTGCTGGCGGTGATGTGCGGTATCTTCTCGGCAGGGATGTCGTTCGCGATGAACGCCGCCAAACCGATGCATGATGCCGCCGCGGCGCTCGGCGTCGACCCGTTATATGCGGCGCTGCCAAGCTACGTGGTGATTATGGGCGGCGGGGCGCTGGTCAACCTTGGCTTCTGCTTTATTCGTCTGGCGAAAGTGAAGACTCTGTCAGTCAAAGCCGATTTCTCACTGGCCAAACCGCTCATCATCAGCAACCTACTGCTTTCCGCCCTCGGCGGCCTGATGTGGTATCTCCAGTTCTTCTTCTATGCCTGGGGCCACGCCAGCATTCCGGCGCAGTATGACTATATGAGCTGGATGCTGCACATGAGTTTCTACGTACTGTGCGGCGGTCTGGTGGGTCTGGTGCTGAAAGAGTGGAACAACGCCGGTCGTCGTCCGGTGAGCGTCCTGAGCCTCGGCTGCGTGGTGATCATCATCGCCGCCAACATCGTCGGTCTGGGAATGGCCAGTTAAGCACCGGATCATCTGCCTGACAAAGACGCTCTTCAGGCGGCGGCGCGACTGCGCTGCCGCCACTGCCCCGGCGACATGCCGATTTCCCGGCTGAACACCACCGAAAAGTAGTTACTGTCCTCAAAGCCGCACTGCATGGCGATATCGCCGATTAAGCGCTCGGTATGCTGCAACAGATACTGCGCATGGCAGATCCGTAGCTGGCGTAAATAGTGATTGATGGTCATGCCGGTTTGCTGGCGAAATTGCTGCCGTAGCGCCCGCTCGCTGCCGCCCTCCTGCTCGCAGAAACGCTCCAGGACAAAGGGTCGGCTCAGGCTGGCCGCCAGCGCGGCCAGCAGTTTGTCCAACAGCGCTTCGCGCTGCGTCGCCGCCAGATTATCCGTCGCGTAGCGATGGCGCTGGAGGGTCAGCGCCAGCTGAGCAAACAGCAGCTCGGCCATCGCATTCCCCTGCGCATCGTGCCGGGAACACTCATGCTCAAGCTGGCTAATTACCTGGCGCGCCTGCGCCATACCGGTGCTGCCCATACGCCAGTGGGGCTTCCACGGCGTGCCGAAGAGGCCAGGGATCGCCCCCGCCCAGTCGAAATTGAGCTGCAGCCGCTCCGGGCAATAGATGATGTTCTGCAGAACCAGATCGTTAACGGAAGCATAGGAGTGTTTATCTTCGGCGCGAATATAGAAGAGATCGCCGCGGGTAATGCGCCAGGGACGGTCGTTGAGAACGTGCAGCCCGTTGCCCCGCCACACCAGCACCAGCTCGCAGAACTCATGAGTGTGTTCAGCGAAGACGTTTTGCGGGTAGCGGTCGGCCACCGCCACCGCCTGCGTGGCGGAAGGGAAAAACTCCTCTTTACGTAGAATCAAACCGGCCACGGCTCACACTCCCAACGCGGATAACGGCGCATTATTCGCGTTTTTGGTCCGCAATACGTTGACTCCTCTCGCGTTACTGAAGAATAGCGTCGCGCCCCTGGCGGATATCGCGCGGCGACCAGGAAAACTCGCGGCGAAAAAGCGTCGAAAAGTGGTTACTGTCGCCGAATCCGCAGCGATAGGCGATATCAGTCACGCTTTCATCGCTGTGGCGCAGCAGGTGGCGGGCTTTCATCAGGCGCACCCGATTGAGATAGCGCTGCGGCGTCAGGCCGGTCTGCTGCTTCAGCTGGCGGTGTAGAGTACGCAGCGACAGCGAAAACTGCGCCGCCACCTCCTCCCAGCAGATCTCCTGCGCAAAATGGTCTTCCAGCCAGGCCAGCAGCTGATTCAGCCGCGCATCGTTGTTGGTGGCCTCTTCCGCAAGGCTGCTTTTCCGCAGCAGCACCAGCAGCTGCATAAACAGGATCTCACGGCTGGCGACGGCATGGGTATCCGTTTCGCTCCCCATGGCCTCCATCTGCGCCACGATATGCCGCACCTGCTGCAGGACCGTCTGGTTCACCCGCCAGTGCGACGGGTAGTTGCCCTCCTGCTCCTGAGGCAGCAGCTGGCTGACCCCGGCGAGAAAACGAAACGCATCCGGCGCGCGATAGAGCACGTTGGTCAGACACAGATTGTCCGTGTGCTCGTAAAGATGCCGGTCGTGATCGCGAATAAAGCAGACCGAGCCGCCGCCGATGGTATAGGGCTGGCCATTGAAGACGTGAATGCCCGTGCCCTGCTCCACGATGACAATTTCATGGAAATCATGGTGATGCTCCGGAAAGGCCGACTGAGGGAGGCGGGGTTCAATAGCCACCGTCGAGATCCCGGCCTTAAAGAAATCCGTACTGTGCAATATGGTCATGATGCCACCCTCGTAATGAGAAAAATTATCAGTCACCGGCTGATAGTAATGAAGGGTTGGCTATCCGGCCTTCAATTTTTGACCGCGAAATTCGTAAATCCTGCCGCTTTTTCAAGAATCAGCCGGAAAGATGCGGAACTGCGGACCCCATCACATCCTCCTCACCACCGCCCAAAACCGCAATTTGTGATTTTCCTCACGGTCACCTTTGCTTTCTTGCCAGCGGCCAGTTTCGGCTGTCCGTAGCGAGAAGGTGTTAGTCAGCGCCCTTTTTTAGACTGCGGACAATGATTTTAAGAAGGGTCGTTCCATGAGTATTCGTCATTGTGTCGCCGTCGATTTAGGCGCCTCCAGCGGGCGGGTCATGCTCGCCAGCTATCAGTCCGGGCCGCGCGCCCTGACGCTGCGTGAAATTCATCGCTTCACCAACAGCCTGCAGAAGGTGGATGGCTTCGACTGCTGGGATCTCGATAGCCTCGAAGGCGAGATCCGCCGCGGGCTGGAGAAAGTGTGTGAGCAGGGCATCCTGATCGACAGCATCGGCATCGATACCTGGGGCGTGGATTATGTCCTGCTGGATAAGCAGGGTCAGCGCGTCGGGCTGCCGGTCTCCTATCGTGACGATCGCACCCAGGGCCTGCTACGTCACGCTGAAGAACAGCTGGGCCGGGCGGAGATCTATCGCCGCAGCGGCATTCAGTTTCTGCCGTTTAACACCCTCTATCAGCTGCGCGCCCTGGTGGAGCAGCAGCCGGAGCTGGTCAGTCAGGCCGCCCATGCCGTGCTGATCCCCGACTATTTCAGCTTCCGCCTGACCGGCAATCTGAACTGGGAATATACCAACGCCACCACCACCCAGCTGGTCAACATCCACAGCGATAGCTGGGATGAGACGCTGCTGAACTGGACCGGCGCGCCGCGCGAATGGTTCGGTGCGCCGACGCATCCCGGCAACGTTATCGGCCACTGGATTTGTCCGCAGGGTAATAACATCCCGGTGGTCGCCGTCGCCAGCCACGACACCGCCAGCGCGGTGATCGCCTCCCCGCTGGCCGACCGCCACGCCGCCTATCTCTCCTCCGGGACCTGGTCGCTGATGGGGTTTGAAAGCCTGACCCCGTACACCTGCGACGCGGCGCTGCAGGCCAATATCACCAACGAAGGCGGGGCCGAAGGCCGCTATCGGGTGCTGAAAAATATTATGGGGCTGTGGCTGCTGCAGCGGGTGCTAAAAGAGCAAAACGTCAGCGACCTGCAGGGGCTAATCGCCCGCACCGCCGCGCTGCCGGCATGCCGCTTCATCATTGACTGCAATGACGACCGCTTTATCAACCCGGCCAGTATGAGCGCCGAGATCCAGGCCGCCTGCCGCGGATCCGGTCAGCCGGTTCCGGACAGCGACGCCGAACTGGCGCGCTGCATTTTCGACAGCCTGGCGCTGCTCTACGCCCGGGTGCTTAACGAGCTGGCGGCGCTGCGCCGCCAGCCCTTCAGCCAGCTGCATATCGTCGGCGGCGGCTGCCAGAACGAACTGCTTAACCAGCTGTGCGCCGACGCCTGCGGGATCGTCGTCGTGGCCGGCCCGACAGAGGCCTCCACCCTCGGCAATATCGGCATCCAGCTAATGACCCTCGACGAGCTGGCCAGCGTCGATGAGTTTCGTCAGGTGGTGCGCGGCAACGCGTCCCTCACCACCTTTACCCCCAATCCTGATAGTGAAATTGCCCGTTTCGTGGCGCAGTTTCAGCCACAACAGACCAAGGAGCTTTGCGCATGACCACTCAACTTGAACAAGCCTGGGAAATTGCTAAGCAGCGCTACGCCGCCGTCGGCGTGGATGTCGAGGAGGCCCTGCGCCAGCTGGACCGTCTGCCCGTATCCATGCACTGCTGGCAGGGTGACGACGTCGCCGGGTTCGAAAATCCGGCGGGAAGCCTGACCGGCGGCATCCAGGCCACCGGCAACTACCCGGGCAAAGCGCGCAATGCTCAGGAGCTACGCGCCGACCTTGAGCAGGCGCTGAGCCTGATCCCGGGGCCAAAGCGTCTCAACCTGCACGCTATTTATCTGGAATCCGACGCGCCGGTGGCGCGCAATGAGATTAAGCCGGAGCACTTTAAAAACTGGGTTGAGTGGGCGAAAGCCAACAAACTGGGGCTGGATTTCAACCCCTCCTGCTTCTCGCATCCGCTGAGCGCCGACGGCTTTACCCTATCGCATGCCAACGATGAGATCCGCCAGTTCTGGATCGACCATTGCAAAGCCAGCCGCCGCGTATCCGCTTATTTTGGCGAACAGCTGGGCACCCCGTCGGTGATGAATATCTGGGTGCCGGACGGCATGAAGGATATTACCGTTGACCGCTTCGCGCCGCGCCAGCGGCTGCTGAACGCGCTGGATGAAGTCATCAGCGAAAAATTCGACCCGGCGCATCACATTGACGCTGTGGAGAGCAAGCTGTTCGGTATCGGCGCCGAAAGCTATACCGTCGGCTCCAACGAGTTCTATATGGGCTACGCCACCAGCCGCCAGACGGCGCTGTGCCTGGATGCCGGCCACTTCCACCCGACGGAGGTCATCTCCGACAAGATCTCCGCCGCCATGCTCTACATCCCGCGTCTGCTACTGCACGTCAGCCGCCCGGTGCGCTGGGACAGCGACCACGTGGTGCTGCTGGATGATGAGACCCAGGCCATCGCCAGCGAAATCATTCGCCATAACCTGTTTGACCGCGTGCACATCGGCCTCGACTTCTTCGATGCCTCCATCAACCGCATCGCGGCCTGGGTGATTGGTACCCGCAATATGAAAAAAGCGCTGCTGCGCGCCCTGCTGGAACCGACCGATCAGCTGCGCCAGCTGGAGAACGACGGCGATTACACCGCCCGCCTGGCGCTGCTCGAAGAGCAAAAATCCCTGCCGTGGCAGGCCATCTGGGAGATGTACTGCCAGCGTCACGACACGCCGGCGGGCAGCCAGTGGCTGGACAACGTGCGGGCTTATGAGAATGCGGTTCTGAGCCAGCGCGGGTAATGCACGGGCTTCCCCGGGTCGCGGCTGACGCCTTACCCGGGCTACGAACCGGTAGCCCGGATAAGCCGTTTACGGCGCAATCCGGGGGCACGCACATATTTAGGGTGAGGGGGTCAACCCCTCACCGAATCAACAGGAAAGACAAGACTATGCAGAACATTATCGACGCCTGGTTCGTCCAGGGCATGATCAAAGCCACCTCCGACGCCTGGCTGAAGGGCTGGGACGAGCGCAACGGCGGCAACCTGACGCTGCGTCTGGATGAGGCGGATATCGAACCTTACGTGGCGGATTTCCACGCTAAACCGCGCTATATCGCCCTCAGCCAGCCGATGCCAACCCTGGCTAACCAGCCGTTTATCGTCACCGGCTCCGGCAAATTCTTCCGTAATGTCCAGCTCGACCCGGCCGCTAACCTTGGCGTGGTGAAAGTCGACAGCGACGGCGCGGGATACCATATCCTGTGGGGCCTGACGGAGGATGCGGTGCCGACCTCCGAGCTGCCGGCACACTTCCTGTCGCACAGCGAGCGCATCAAACTGACCGACGGCAAGGACCGGGTGATCATGCACTGTCATGCCACCAACCTGATCGCCCTGACCTACGTCCTGGAGAACCACAGCGATCTGTTCACCCGCAAGCTGTGGGAAGGCAGCACCGAATGTCTGGTGGTCTTCCCGGACGGCGTCGGCATTCTGCCATGGATGGTGCCAGGCACCGATGAAATCGGCCAGGCCACTGCGGAAACCATGCAAAAACACTCGCTGGTGCTGTGGCCGTTCCACGGCGTCTTCGGCAGCGGCCCAACCCTGGATGAGACCTTCGGCCTGATCGACACCGCCGAGAAGTCCGCCGAAGTGCTGGTGAAAGTCTTGTCCATGGGCGGTATGAAGCAGACCATCACTCGCGAAGAGCTTATCGCCCTTGGCAAACGCTTCAACGTGCAGCCGCTGCAGTCCGCGTTAGATCTTTATCCATAACAACATCGCGCCCCGCTCACCGAGACGGGGCGAAGCCTCACCTGCAAACCCTACAAAACTGACTCATGTGGAGTAAAAGCAATGAAAACAAAGACAAGCTTGATCCTCACCGTTGCCGCCCTGGCGTTGTCCGGTTCCGCCTTAGCAGAAGTCAAAATCGCCCTCGTGGCGAAATCGCTGGGAAATGGCTTCTTCGAAGCCGCCAACGTTGGCGCCCAACAGGCAGCCAAAGAGTTAGGTGATGTCAAAGTGATCTACACCGGCCCGACCACCACTACCGCCGAAGCGCAGATCGACGTGCTGAACGGGTTGATCGCCCAGGGGGTGGATGCGATCGCCATTTCCGCTAACGATCCGGACGCGGTGGTGCCGGTGCTGAAAAAAGCGATGCAGCGCGGCATCAAGGTGGTCTCGTGGGACTCCGGCGTGGCGCCGGCAGGCCGCCAGATCCATCTTAACCCCTCAAATAACGCCTTAATTGGCGAAACCAACGTCAAGCTCGCCGCCGATGCGCTGAAGGCGCTGAACGTGGAGAAGGGGGATGTGGCAGTGTTAAGCGCCACTCCGACCTCCACTAACCAGAATATCTGGATTGAGGAGATGAAAAAGGTGCTGCCGCAGTATCCGTCCGTACACCTTGTCACGGTCGCCTACGGTGACGATCTGTCGGATAAAAGCTACCGCGAAGCGGTGGGCCTGCTGAAATCATATCCGGACCTGAAAGTCATTGTTTCGCCGTCATCGGTGGGGATCGTTGCCGCCGCGCAGGCGGTGAAGGACCAGGGCAAAATCGGCAAAGTGTATGTCACCGGGCTGGGGCTGCCGTCGGAAATGGCCGGCGCGATCAAGTCTGGCGCCAGCAAAAGTTTCGCCATCTGGAACCCGATTGACCTGGGCTACGCCGCCACCTATCTGGCCGACGATTTAGTCAAAGGCACCGCGACCAAAACCGAAGCCAGTATGGGCAAGCTGGGCAAAGTGAAGCTGGATGCCGAGGGGAACGGCGCGATGGCCGAGCCGTTTGTCTACGATGCAAGCAACATCGATAAGTTCTCGAAGATTTTCTAACCCTTGTTCCCTCACCCCGGCCCTCTCCGCGATGCGGCCAGCGGGCGCCGGACCGTTCCCTCTCCCCTTTGGGAAGAGAGTTAGGGTAAGGGGCGATTTTACGGAGAACTATCATGTCAGCATCAACGCCACTGCTGTCGCTGAAGGGCATCACCAAGATTTTTCCCGGTGTGCGTGCCCTTGAGAACGTACAGCTTGATCTCTGGCCCGGCAAAGTGACCGCCCTCATCGGCGAAAACGGCGCGGGGAAATCCACGCTGGTCAAAGTCATGACCGGTATTTATCAGCCCGAAGAGGGGGAGATCCTCTATAAAGCGATCCCCATTCATCTGCCGACGCCGGAATCGGCGCACAAGGTGGGGATCACCGCCATTCACCAGGAAACCGTGCTGTTTGACGAACTCTCGGTCAGCGAAAACATTTTCGTCGGTCAGTATCTGTATAAGGGGCTGTTCAAAACGCTCGACTGGCCCGCGATGCATCGCCGGGCTGGCGAGATCCTCGCCCGGCTTGAAGTTCTGATCGACCCGCGCGCCACGCTAAAAACGCTCAGCATCGCCCAACGGCACATGGTGGCGATTGCCCGGGCGCTGGCTTTCGACGCCCAGGTGGTGATCCTGGATGAGCCGACCGCCGCGCTCTCGCAACATGAAATTCTGGAGTTTTATCAGATCGTTGAGCGTCTGAAGCAGGACGGCAAAGCGATCCTGTTTATCTCGCATAAGTTTGATGAGATTTTCGAGCTGGCGGACTACTACACCATTCTGCGCGACGGCGTTTACGTCAGCTCCGGAGCGATAAACGACATCACCGAAGAGCGGATGGTGGCGATGATGGTGGGCCGCGCGATTACCCAAACCTACCCGAAAGTTGACTGTACCCCAGGGGAAACGGTGCTGGAGGTGCAAGACCTCTGTCACCCCACCGAGTTTGCCCATATCAGCTTCAGCCTGCGCAAGGGAGAAATTCTCGGCTTTTACGGCCTGGTGGGCGCCGGACGCACCGAGCTGATGCAGGCGCTCTCCGGCGTAACGCATCCCTCCTCCGGCGAGATCCGGCTGAACGGCAGCCCCATGCGCTTTCGCCAGCCCGCCGACGCCATCCGCGCCGGCATCGTCTGCGTACCGGAAGAGCGGCAGAAACAGGGGGCGATCATCGCCCTGCCCATCGCCCAAAACATCAGTCTGCCGCAGCTCAGTAAGCTCAACCCTAACGGCGTCCTGAACGACGCCCGGGAATGGCGGCTGGCGGACGAGTACGCCTCGCGCCTGCAGGTTAAAGCCTTCAGCTGGCGGCAGCCGGTGGAGACCCTCTCCGGCGGCAACCAGCAGAAAGTGGTGATCGGCAAATGGCTGGCGACCCATCCCGAGGTGATTATCCTCGACGAGCCGACCAAAGGCATCGATATCGGCTCAAAAGCCGCCGTGCATCAGTTTATGTCCGAGCTGGTCAGCCAGGGGCTGGCGGTGATTATGGTCTCGTCAGAGTTGCCCGAAGTGATGGGCATGGCCGACCGGATTATCGTGATGCACGAAGGGCTGATGGTCGCCGAGTACCGGGCCGGGGAAGCGACGGCGGAAACCATCGTTAGCGCCGCCAGCGGCATTGGCCAGGAGGCAGCATGATGGGACACGCATGGCTGAAGCATCGCGAAGCGCTGCTGGCGGTGGTCATCATTTTGATGATCGGCGCCATTGGCAGCCGGGCGCCATCGTTCGTTTCACCGGGCAATCTGGTGGAGATGTTTAACGATACCGCCATCCTTATCATCCTCGCCCTCGGGCAGATGATGGTGCTGCTCACCAAAGGCATCGATCTGTCGATGGCCGCCAACCTGGCGCTGACCGGGATGATCGTCGCCCTGCTTAACGCCCACTATCCGGGTATTCCGGTGGTGGCGCTGCTGGCGCTGGCAACCCTGCTGGGCCTGCTGATGGGGGTGATTAACGGCCTGCTGGTCTGGCGCCTCGGCATTCCCGCCATCGTGGTGACCCTGGGCACCATGAGCATTTATCGCGGCATTATCTTTCTGCTGACCGACGGCGGCTGGGTTAACTCACATCAGATGAGCGCTGATTTCCTCAGTCTGCCGCGCAGCGCCCTCCTGGGATTGCCGCTGCTGAGCTGGTGCGCCATCGCCGCGCTGCTGCTGGTGGGTTATTTCCTGCGCTACAGCCGCACCGGCCGGGCCTTATACACCGCAGGCGGCAACGCGACGGCGGCGTACTACACCGGTATTAACGCCGGGAAAATGCAGTTCGTCAGCTTCTGTCTCTCCGGCGCGCTGGCCGGCTTCTGCGGCTATCTGTGGATCTCGCGCTTCGCCGTCGCCTATGTCGACGTAGCGAACGGCTTTGAACTGCAGGTGGTCGCCGCCTGCGTGATCGGCGGTATCAGCACCATGGGCGGAAGCGGACGGGTGCTGGGCTGCCTGTGCGGCGCGCTGTTCCTCGGCGTCATCAATAATGCCCTGCCGGTGATCGGCATCTCGCCGTTCTGGCAAATGGCGATTTCCGGGGCGGTGATCGTCATGGCGGTGCTGCTTAACGAGCGCGGCAATCGCGGTCACGGGCGGTTAATCCTGCGTAACGCGGCGCTAGCCCGGCAGAAACAGGGGGTGAAATCATGAGCAAGATGATGGTATCTGAAGAGATGAAAAACGCCCCGGCCGCGCCGTCGCCGCTGCGCCGCCTGCTGTGCTGGGAAGGGTTTTTACTGGCGGTCACCCTGGCGGTATTTATCGGCAACGCCCTGGCTTCCCCTTATTTCCTTAATATCTGGAACCTGTCGGACGCCACCTTCACCTTTACCGAGAAAGCGATCGTCGTCCTGCCGATGGCGATGCTGATTATCGCCCGGGAAATCGATCTTTCGGTAGCCTCGACGATGGCGCTCAGCTCAACGGTGATGGGCTTCTGCGCGGCGGCGGGGATGGATACGCCGCTGCTGGTATTGGTCGGGTTGGGCGTGGGTCTGCTGTGCGGCCTGTTCAACGGTATCCTGGTGACGCGTTTTAACCTGTCGTCGATCGTGATCACCATCGGCACCATGAGCCTGTATCGCGGCATCACCTATATCCTGCTGGGCGATCAGGCGCTCAACCACTACCCGGAGAGCTTTGCCTGGTTCGGCCAGGGGTACGTGTGGGGCGCGCTCTCTTTTGAGTTTGCGCTGTTTATCCTCCTCGCGGCCGCCTTCACCTTCCTGCTGCATAAAACCAACTTTGGTCGCCGGACCTACGCCATCGGCAATAATCCGACCGGCGCCTGGTACTCCGGGATCAACGTGAAGCGCCATAACCTGGCGCTGTTCGCGCTGGTCGGGCTGATGGCCGGACTGGCGGCGGTCCTGCTGACCTCACGGCTCGGCAGTACCCGCCCTACCCTGGCGATGGGTTGGGAGCTGGCGGTTGTCACCATGGCGGTGCTCGGCGGCGTCAATATTCTCGGCGGCTCCGGCAGCATGCCCGGGGTGATCATCGCCGCCTTTCTGATGGGGCTGGTGACCTTCGGCCTGAGCCTGCTCAACGTCCCCGGCATCGTGATGTCGGTGATTATCGGCGCGATGCTGATCGTGGTTATCTCCCTGCCGATTATGACCCGGCGGATGCTACAGCGAAGACGATGTTAATTTCCCCCCTCGCCCTACATCCCGGAGGCGGTGCTACGCACCTGTCCTGGCTACCGGCCTGCAGACGCCAGTGAACCTGTAGCCCGGGTAAGGCGCCAGCCGCGACCCGGGAGTGGGTGAAGGGAAACGGATTACCCAAATCAACATTAAGGAGAATTATCATGAGTTTTATGTTGGCACTACCTAAAATCAGCCTCCACGGCGCAGGCGCTATCGGCGATATGGTCAAGCTGGTAGCGGGTAAACAGTGGGGCAAGGCGCTGATCGTCACCGACGGGCAGCTGGTGACGCTGGGCCTGCTGGACAGTCTGTTTTCCGCGCTGGATGAACAGCAGATGGCATATCAGCTGTTTGACGACGTGTTTCCCAACCCTACCGAAGCGTTGGTGCAGCAAGGCTATGCGGCGTACCAGGCGGCCCGCTGCGATTACCTGATCGCCTTCGGCGGCGGCAGCCCGATTGATACCGCCAAGGCGATAAAAATCCTCACCGCCAACCCTGGCCCCTCCACAGCCTATTCCGGCGTCGGCAAAGTGAAAAACGCTGGTGTGCCGCTGGTGGCCATCAACACCACTGCCGGCACGGCGGCGGAGATGACCAGCAACGCAGTGATTATCGATAGCGAGCGTCAGGTAAAAGAGGTGATTATCGACCCGAACCTGATCCCGGATATCGCCGTCGACGACGCCAGCGTGATGCTCGACATCCCGCCAGCCGTTACCGCCGCCACCGGCATGGACGCCCTGACCCACGCCATTGAGGCCTTTGTCTCCGTTGGCGCCCATCCCCTGACCGACGCCAACGCCCTCGAGGCCATCCGCCTGATCAACCTGTGGCTGCCGAAAGCGGTAGACGATGGACACGATCTGCAGGCCCGCGAGCAGATGGCGTTTGGCCAGTATCTGGCGGGCATGGCGTTCAACAGCGCCGGCCTCGGGCTGGTACACGCCCTGGCCCATCAGCCTGGCGCCACCCACAACCTGCCGCACGGGGTGTGCAACGCCATCCTGCTGCCGATCATCGAAAACTTTAACCGCCCGAACGCCGTGGCGCGCTTCGCCCGCGTGGCGCAAGCGATGGGTGTCGATACCCGCGGCATGAGCGATGAAGCCGCCAGCATGGAGGCCATCAACGCCATTCGCGCGCTGAGCAAACGCGTGGGGATCCCCCAGGGCTTCAGCCAGCTTGGCGTCAGCAAAGCCGATATCGAAGGCTGGCTGGACAAAGCGCTGGCCGACCCGTGCGCGCCATGTAACCCGCGCCCCGCCAGCCGCGATGAGGTCCGCGAGCTCTATCTGGAGGCATTATGATCCGTAAAGCCTTTGTCATGCAGGTAAACCCGGACGCGCACGAGGAGTACCAGCGCCGTCATAACCCCATCTGGCCGGAGCTGGAGGCTACGCTGAAAGCCCACGGCGCGCACCACTACGCCATCTATCTCGATAAAGAACGCCACCTGCTGTTCGCCACGGTGGAGATTGAGTCTGAAGCGCGCTGGAACGCCGTCGCCGGGACCGAGGTATGCCAGCGCTGGTGGCAGCATATGCGTGATGTGATGCCTGCCAATCCGGACAACAGTCCGGTGAGCGCGGAGCTTAAAGAGGTGTTTTATCTGGAGTAAAACTACGGCTGCCCCGTAGTGCTGAGCGGGGCAGCCGTTTCAAGCTCTTAGAAGAAGTACTTAAAGCGCACGCGCGCGCCGTAGCGATCGTCGTCATCGCTCTGGCTCAGCTTATTGTCGCTATCCAGAATGGAGTAATAGGCGCCGAGATAGATATTAAAGTTCTGCATATTCATCACGTTCGGAATTTGATACGACGCGTGGAAGGTATGAATATTGTAGGTGCCTTCATCCTTAATCCAGCAATCGTTATCGCAAATCACCCCGGCATAATCGCTGATTTTGTTATGCGCGTAGATATATCCCAGCTCGAAGCGCCGCCACAGCGCGTTCACCCCGGCGGTCAAATCCTGTTCGTTGCTGGCGTCCATATAAGCGGTGTTCAGATTCACCACCACCCCGTCCTCCGGGTCGCGCTTCAGGCCGTTCCAGGTCATGGTCAGGCCATAGCCGGTGCGCCCCGACTGATCGATAAAGTTGCCCTGGGCATCTTTATAGCCGTAGGCGTTCTGCACCACGTTCGCTTCCATGGCCGCGGCAACGGAAAATTCGTCTTTCGCCCATGACACCACCGGACGCAAATAGGCGACGTTCTTTTTCTGCTCCATATCTCGACCATGGTAGCCATCGTTGTCGTACAGCGACGTACCGTCTTCCAGCAGGGTGTTGAGCTCAAAATACCAGTTATCAAGCTGCTTGCTCAGCAGAAAGTTGCCGCCTGCGTCAGAGCGGCCGCGCCCCTCTTTCATCATATAGATATAGCCATGGCCGTCGCTGTAGAGGTCGTTGGCGGTATTACCGGAGTGCTCGACGAAGGTGTCCTGGTTCAGCGGGAACATATCGTACGCTTCAAAGCGCCCCACTTTCACCTTCCAGTCGTTCTCCTGACCAAAGAAGAAAACCGCGTCGTCGAGGTTCATCGAGCCGGTCATATCCGCCAGCGGCTGGACAGAGAAACCGGCAAAATAGCCGTTATCCGTTTTGCGGATACCGTCGAAGCCGAGCAGGATACGGCCGTTTAAATCCCACTTATCGTAGGTGGGATCGCTGCCGACATCGGCGTTGGTCATCGCCAGCAGACCGTGTTTGCTTTCCGCGTCCATGTTGAACTCCACGTCGCCGTAGATTTTCAGATCGCCATAGCCGGATAATTTCAGCTCCGGGACGCTAAGATTCTTTTTACTCTCCGCGGTTGCTGCCGCGCTGTTTACCGGCACACGAGTTTGCGCCGCCTGAATCGCGGCATTCTGCTTCGCCTGCAAATCCCGCACCTGGCCTTCCGCTACCGTCGCCCGGCTTTCCGCGGCGGCTAGCCGCGCTTCAAGCTGTTCCATTCGTTGTTCCAGCGTCAGTTGATTATTTTTTCCGACCGCCGATCCCGTCATTAAACACAAGCCTAGCGCTATTGATAATGTTGTTTTATTCATTTTTATTTTCCCAGAGGTAAAAGGTGGGATAAGGTGAATAAAAATATTCACCTTTTATATTTTGATTTTTATTTAGCAGAAGAATGAATGAAATAACGTGTAATCTGCCTCCTTAAATAACGTCATTCGCTATACGGATTAACAAACAGAGTGAATATTAATTTCCAGCAACCGGTGTCGCCCTGAAGGCATTACGCGCTCTGTCTATGACCACCTGTGCGTCACTGCCGCTATCAAGTATCGTGTTTTGCGCGGATTCTTTTTCTACCTGTACGGCGACCGCATCGAGTTCTTTTAACCTGGCCGTCGTCAGCAAAGCGCTGACCTGCGCCGCAAAGCAGGCATCCTCTTCAGAGGGCTGCGCCTGCGCCGCTGACGTCTCCGTGGTCGCCACGATATGGTTATTCACAATATAATTCCCTTTGCCGGAAACAAGGCGGATGATGACCGGTTTTATTCCCAGCGGCTTGAGATACTGGACATCAATCGTTTCGGAAATATGATTGGCAATAACCGAATTATTACTGCCGTTTATATGCAGCAAGCCATAGGCGTCATCCAGGCCGTTGTCATAGGCCTGCATCGGCGGCCAGGGTTCACGATCGCGCAAGAAATGGTTTGCCGAGATCAGATTCTCCGCGCAGTTGTTCTCGAGAACGAGCATTCCCGGATAAAATGAATGGAATCGATTGCTGGTGATGCTAGAGCGGACCACGCCCGATAAGTGCACGCTGCTCGCACCACGGGGAAAAATATTGTTGGTAGAAATCAATAACCCCCCGAAGTTTTGCGCGTAAATAGAATAGCCTTTATAGCCCGCGCCAATCAGGTTATCGGTTATTTTTGAAGCCTGCCCGGCGCCACGCAGCTCGATACAGTTACCGCATTCGGCGATAAAGTTATTATGGATCGCCATTGCATCGCTATTGTACGTGGTGAGGCCATGCTCCAGATAGATAAATCCCATCCCGGTAATGCGGAAAGCGTCCTGCGCGCTGGCGATATAAATGCCGGTTTTACCGTTCGTATAGGTATTTTCCGGGTCGTTGTTTCCCAGCCCATCATCAACAAAGTGCAAACCATCAATACAGAAGTTTTCAAACGCTACAGAACTAATTCGCGGCGCTCCGCTGCGTTTCACGTAAAATGCAGCACCAGCGTGTTCTTCATCACGGGGGTGCGCACAAATATCGACCAGAATACGGCTGCCACCCGGCCAAATATCATGCAAATTCGCCCAGTCATCAGCTGGCGTATTGAAACGAATACTTGAGGAGACAAAACCGTGTCCGGCACCCATTATTTTTAAATAACTGATATCGATCAAAACCTGCGTCTTCAGATGATAGTCGCCTGGTGGGATATAGATGATGGCACCGGGTTTTCCGCCATTATTAATATCGGTTGCAGTTTGCCGTTTTTTAATATCGAGGATAATACTGTTGATAACTTCGCCGATATCCTTGTTAGGATTACCGATATGCCACTGCGTCACGTCATAATAATTATCATGCGTCATGAAGAACCTCCTCTGCTATGAACAGAAAATCAATTAAAAAAATTCTGATTTGATTAATACTGATATTTAATGATAAATAGTACGGATAGCCTGATCCGCTGGCGATTAATCGCGACCTTTTTCCAGCTCACGTTTTGCAAGATCCGTTTTGATTTTCTCAAGGAACGCGTTATTCAGCTTGAAGTAGCGCACCAGATACGCGCTGATGAAATAACTCACCATCGGCAACAGTGAGAACATCATAATAATTCCTTGAATAGTCTGAGAATTCTGCTGCGGCTCATTCGCGACATAGCCGGTAAATGCCAGAATCCAGGCGACGATTGCGCCAGCGACCGCCAGCCCCATTTTGAGCATAAACAGGTTTCCCGCAAAGGAGATGCCGGTCAGGCGTTTACCAAATTTCCAGTCACCGTAGTCATCGACGTCGGACATCATCGCCCACAGGATGGGGCCAGACTGAATTAAATGCAGAATGTTAATGACGATAAATAGCGCCATCAGCGGGGTCAGTGATTGCGGATCGATAAACCACAGCGCAAATGACAGAATACCGAGAATAATGTTAATAATGCGGAATAGCGCCAGCTTATCAAAGCGATCGGTAAGCGGTTTGGCAAGCACGCTGCCCAGCATATTACAGGCCACGCCCAGCGCCATAAAGAAGGTAATAAATCCGACAGACGCCTTCATGACATAAGTCGCATAATAAATAGTGACGCCACCGCGGATAAATGCCGGAAAAACGTTCAGGAAAGTAATAGAGATCATTAAGAGCCACTGATCGTTTTTGATAATGTCCCGCAGGTCTTTTTTCAACGACTCGTTTTGCTTAACCGATACCACCCGCTCTTTAATGCTGGAAAAGCAGAACAGGAACATCAGCGTTGCCGCACCACCCATAATGACCATGGTCAGCTGGAAACCGGAGGCGCGGTCGCCATTACCCAGCCAGTCCGTTAACGGCAGAATAGAGGAGGAGATAATTAATGTTGCCAGGCCATTCAGGAAAAAGCGCCATGACAAACAGCCCATACGCTCTTTCTGATTGAGGGTAATGACGCCGCCGACCGAGCAATAGGGAATATTAATCGCGGTATAAATCAGTGACATAACCAGATAGGTAACCCAGGCATAAATAATCTTGCCGTTCATGCTGAGCTCTGGGGTCGTGAACATCAGTACCGCCCCCAGACCAAACGGAAATGCCATCCATAATAGCCATGGACGGAATTTTCCCCAGCGCGACACGGTGCGGTCGCAGATTGCCCCCATCAGCGGATCGCTAAACGCGTCGAAGATGCGAATCACCAGGAATAATGTGCCCACCACTCCGGCATTGAGGCCATAGACATCGGTATAGAACCACGTCAGATAGAGCGCCAGTACGCTCCATATCATTCCTGAACCGGCGTCACCCATGCCGTAGCCGATCTTCTCCCTCAGCCCCAGCTTTTCATAAGCGCTTGGCTTTTCCATTGCGGTAGCAGACATAAATACACCTATTTTTTGTTAAAAGGAGCCCATGGCGCCAAATGTCGCGCCATTTCTAAACATAAAACCCTTACAGGGAAGTAATATTAATTTTTACGCTGCTCTCACGAATAATTAACCGAGAGACAATTTCGTGCATTTCAATACTGTCCGGCTGCTGTTGATGTTTCACCATCTGAAACGCGAGGTGAGCAATTTCATTTACCGGCTGTGCAACGCTGGTGATTTTTTTTGTTTGCGCCAGTAGGGTATTATCAAAGCTGGCAATCGCAATATCTTCAGGAGCGGAGATGCCTTTTTCTTTTAGTCCATCGATAATATAGTTTGCCGCAATATCATTATACACTAAGAGGCATGTACAGGTTCGCGTCGGCTCGCTGAGTTTCTCGATAACATCATCAAGAATACTAATATGGCCTGATATCTTTTCACCCTCGCCTTTGGCTATCCAGAACGAATTATCTTTAGCAAGCTTTAAACCGTGACTCGCTATTTTTTTGCTGTACGACGAAACCTTACGGCTATCCACCCCTTCCTGGGCCACAAAGCCAAATGAAAGATGGCCTGTATGAATAAAATGTTCCGCAATACTTTCTGCGCCCCGGTCCTGATTAATCGATACGGAATTAAAGAACCGGGATACCTGGGTGACGACGGCGACCGGGATCCGGGTAATGCTTAACCATTCTGAAAGTTCGGCTTCTGCTTCTGTCGGCACCCATAGCAAACTGTCAATGCCCATCCCCACTAAGGTCTGAATAATATGTTTATCCTGCTGCGGCTGATTCTGATGCGTTTTAACGATCACCGATTTGCCGATATACCGGGCCTCTTCTTCCACCGTCGCCAGCAGTTCACAGAAGTGAGGATTCACCAGATTAGGCAAAACCACACCAATCAGCCCTGAACATTTCCCGCTAAGCTGAAACGAACTTTTGCTGGGAACATAGCAAAGATAATCCATCGCCTCCCGCACCGCCTTACGCGTTTCCGCGACTACGCTGGGGTGATTATTCAGGACTCGTGATACGGTCGCCGTCGAGACCCCAGCTCTTTTCGCTACGTCTTTAATCGATGCCATGGTGATTGATCATACCCTCTAACAATGGTGTTCACTATAAATTGTGAACTCTGCCAGGAATGTAATCCAGTTCACATGTTGCTGCGTTACATAGATCCATACTCTGGCCTCGCATTTTTATTTTACTGGTCATCTTTATTAAGATACGTTAATTGAGAAAAATAACATAATAAAAAGATATCAAGCTTTCCAGACAGGAAATACAGAGGTGTGATGATATCATTACAGCTCATCACGAGTATGAGGGAGTTAACTTTTATTGACCGAAAGGATTATCTCTTTTTTACAAAAAGAAGAATAAGTTATAGCCCTTATATAGGGTAAAGCCGGGTACAATTCTGGCGGTTATTGTTCATTCCTTATATTTTAATGCCTACCGCTGCTTATGCGCTCTTTCATTTTCACCATAAAAATATTCTTATCTTTCAGTCACATCCATGTGATCTTACCTTCCAATGATTAAACCGTCATCGCATTATCGCGCAGCGGCTCAGTTTTCGTCTTACCCGCTAACGTAAACGCCGATATTAAAGTGACGGTGAGGGCAATACCGCCGAGGATCATATAGGTCTCCTGGAAACCAATCCGATCATACATATTCCCGGCGAAGGCGGAGAGGAAGATCGCCGCCACCTGCTTGGCGAACTGGAAGCCCACCAGGTAAATGGTCGCCGACAGGCGGACGTCAAACACGCCGGTAATATATTTAAAGGCGCCCACCAGCAGGAATGGCACCTCCAGCGCATGGAGCATTTTCAGCGCCACCACTTCCGCGGCGGTGGTGGCGAAGGAAGAGCCAATCATTCTTGCCGCCATCACCATCCCGGCAATCAGCAAGGTATTCTTCGCCCCGATGCGGTTAATAATCCACGGCGAGCTGAACATAATGATGGCGTTACAAATTTCTCCCGCGGTGGTGGCGAAACCAAAGGCACGGGTGCCTGCTTCCGGGGTCGCGAAGAACGATTTAAAGAAGGTGGCGAACTGCTGATCGAAAACGTCATACACGCAGGCCACACCGATGACGTACAGAATAAACATCCACATCTTCCGCTGGCGGAACATGCGCACCGCCGTTTTTAAATCGATCGCCGGGCGATTGGCGCCGAGCGAGTCCATTACCTGCGCGGACTGACTGGCCTGCGGTTTGGCGATAGCCACCAGCACCACCAGCAGCAGCGCGGCGGCCGAGCCCATCCAGAACACCCACTCCGGGTTAACGCTGAACAGCATCCCCGCCGTGGTGGCGCACAGCGCCCAGCCCAGGCAACCAAAGGTGCGCGCCTTGCCGTATTCAAACCCGCTGTTGCGGCTTACCCGTTCGATATAGGCCTCCATCGCGCCGGCGCCAGCGGAGAACACAAAGCCAATGTAAGCGCCGCCGCTCAGCGCCCCGAGCCAGATATTGGTTTTCAGCAGCGGAGCGAAAACATAGAGGAAGAAGGGAGCAATCAGCACCAGCAGAACGGTCACGATCCACATCAGGTGTTTTTTCAGCCCCAGCTTGTCAGAGATCACCCCGAGGATCGGCTGGAAACAGATGGCGAACAGCGACAGGCTGGAGAAAACGAGGCCGGTTTCGGTTTTATTCAGGCCGATGACGTCCGACAGCCAGATCGGCAGAAACGGAAAGCAGGTGGCCATGATGAAGAAGTAGAGAAAGAAGAACAGCCCGAAAATCCAGAAGTTGGGGTTGTTTTTGTGGGTACAGACGGTCGGGTTCATTATATTTTCCTCAAGAAGGGCCGCGGCGCGGCCCGGTACCATCACACGCGTTGCAGGCCAATCAGAATGGCGCTTTCCGGGTCGAGGATGGGCAGCGCCAACCCCGCCTGCTGTAGCCACTCACCGCTTACGGTCTGCGGCGTCGTCATCCATGCCGGCAGCTTCCGCATGGTGTGGCCGCCCTCGCCGGTGATCTGTATGTTCGGATGATCGAGGAGCGTCACCTGATAGCGGGCGCTCGCCTCCAGCCCCGCCAGGCGCAGCGGCGCCATCAGGGTGTAGTCCGGCATCGCCAGCTGGCTGACGAGGAAAATCGCCTGCGCTTTATCCGGGCTGACGACGCCATGGGCAAGGGTGGTGGCGTCCGGCATATCCATCCGCCACTGCACGCCGTGATGGATCACGTCGCGCCACTGCTTATGCAGGGCCGCGTATTTCCGGTACCCGGCGCGTTCTTCTTCATCGGCGCTCACCGGATCCAGCTCAAGCCCCATATGACCGAACAGCGCCGTCAGGCCGCGGAAGGCGATACTGTGCTGGCGGAAGGTGGCATGACAGTGGCGATTACCGATGTGCGCGCCCATCACCTCCGGCGGGAAGAAGTAGCTCATGCCGCGCTGGATGGTATTGCGTTCAAGGGCGTCATTGTTGTCAGAAGCCCAGAAGCGATGGCTGCGCTTGAGGACTTCATAATCGATACGACCGCCGCCGGAGGAGCAGGATTCAAATTCAATATGCGGGAAGCGGGCCACCAGCGTATCGAGCAGGCGATAGAACTGGCGGGTTTGCGCATCGGCGGCAGCTTTACCGTTATGCCCCGGCTGCACCAGCTCGCGGTTCATATCCCACTTCACGTAGTCCACCGCGTGCTCGCCCAGCAGCCAGCTCATCCGCTCCAGCAGATAATCAAAGGCTTCCGGAATATTCAGGTTCAGGACAAACTGATGACGCCCGGGAAGCGGCGTATAGCCCGGCAGCGCCAGCACCCAATCAGGGTGTGCCCGAAACAGATCAGAATCCGGGTTAATCATCTCAGGCTCCACCCAGATGCCGAACTCCATCCCCAGCGACTTCACGTGGTCGATAACCGGCGTCAGGCCGTGGGGATATTTGTCCTCATCGAGATACCAGTCGCCGAGCGCCGCCCAGTCGTCGTTGCGTCCTTTAAACCAGCCGTCGTCAATGATAAAACGCTCCACGCCCAGCGCCGCTGCTTCATCCGCCATGCGCATGATGTAGTCCGGATCGTGGTCGAAATAGATCCCCTCCCAGGTGTTGAGATGCACCGGGCGCGGCTTGTTGCCCGGGAAGCGAATAATCCGTTCGCGCAGATAACGATGGAACTGCTGGCTCATACCGTTCAGCCCGTTCGCCGAGTAGCTGGCATACAGGTACGGCGTCCATAAGGTTTCCCCTTCCGCCAGCGCCATTTCGCCAGGCAGATAGAGCGCCTCGGCCTGCAGATAGCGGCGGCCATCGGTTTTCACCTCCGCCCGCAGGCGATGGTTGCCGCTCCAGCCCAGATGCACGCCCCAGACTTCACCCTGCATCTCGCTAAAGGCGTGGCTGCCGGTGATCAGGGCCGGGAAATGTTCGTGAGAGGTACGCCCGCGGCGGTTCTCCAGCACAAAGCTGTCGTGCTCCAGGGTCAGGCGATGAGGCTGAAACTCGCGGATCCAGCGGCCGTGGAAAGCCATTACCTCGCGAGCGCGTTCGGCGATCGGCAGCGTGACCGCCAGGCGCTCCACCTGCCATGGGCTGGCGCGCAGATTGGTCACGCCATGGCGCACGCTCAGCACGCCGCTGCTATCAAGCTGGATTTCACTGCACAACCGCAGGCCGGCCTGCGGGTCTTCGCTGACCAGGGTCAGCGTCTGGCCCTCGTGCCGCACTTCGCTGGTGGCGAAAATCGGCGAGGCATCCAGCCCCTGGCGATGGCCTTCAATGCCCGGAGCGCCAAACAGACCATGGCCCAGCTCCGCCATTAAGGTGACCGGGGAATCGACGTCGAGGCGGCCATTGGCGACCGGCCGCGTCAGGCTGTCGGCATCCTGCGGCGAAAAGTGGCTTAAATGCGGCCCCCAGTAGATAATTTCGGCGAAAGGGTGGGTTTTGATCACCACGTCAGCCGCTGCGCTTTGCAGGCGTATAATCGAATCAGACATTAGACATCTCCACTTCAAGGAATGCCTTACTGTTGATCCGAAACGTTTCGGAAACCAACCAAAACGTTTCGGATCCGTGATCGAGTTCAGGAAATTAATCTGTGGAGAGCGGTATCAGGCGGTTTCGCCGGGGATGAATTCGGGCTGCCAGAGCACCTGGAGCGAGGCCAGATCCTCGCCGGCGATTAAGCGGCGGACCATCGTGGCTATCTGGCGGCCCACCCCCTGTCGGGTGGACTGAACCACTGCGCCTACCGGGGTGTCGATGATGCTGTCCTGCGGCAAACCGTCGTAGACCACCAGTGAGACGCGATCGGCGCCGGTAAGACGCCCGAGCTGAGCCAGGGCCATCGCCGCGCCGTCGCCATGGGTGTTGCAGTCGGTGACAATCGCCGTTGGCGGTTCAGGCAAGCGCAGCAGCTCCATCGTTGCCTGAAACCCGCCGCGGCGGGTGGGCGGCACGCTGCGCAGCCAGGTTTCCGCCAGGCCCGCTTCGCGCAGGGCTTCCAGGTAACCGTTGCGCCGTTGGGTAATAAACGCCTGATTATTATTTTCACTCAGCAGCGCGATGCGCCGATGCCCCTGGCTAATCAGATGGCGGGTGGCGCGGTAGGTACCCGCCTGGTTATCGAAATCAAACCAGGCGTAGGGCTGCGGCAGGCGGCTACGGCCCAGCGCGAGGAAAGGAAAGCCGGAAGAGAGCAGCTGAATCAGGCGCGGGTCGTCGTCCAGGGTATGCGCGACGATCAGCGCATCGACGCGACGGCTCTGCACCATGCGCATATACCCGTGCTTATCGGCCTGTTCATCATCGGCGATCAGCAGTAAATCAATCTCATAGCGCGCCAGTTCGTGGCTGATTTCTCCCACCATTTCGAGAAAGACGTTGTTATTCAGCGGCGCGGGACGTACCGGGAACACGAGGCCAACGGCGTCGATTTTGCCCATTTTCAGGCGACGCGCGAACGTGTTTGGCCGATATCCGCGACGCTGCGCTTCAGCCTCGACGCGAGCACGGGTCTCCTGCGACACATCATCATAGCCGTTTAACGCGCGGCTGACGGTCGTAACCGAGATCCCAAGTTCTTTAGCAATGGCTTTCAGCGACATAGGTATGCCTGTCTTCGCGGAAGAATGCGGCTAGTGTCCCGCAATACGGCTATGGCGTCCAGCGAGAGCGCGACGCCCGCCGGTGCGATGTCAGTTTTGCTCAGCGATCAGCAGCGCCTGCGTATCCGGCTCCAGGGCCTGAAACACATGCTCCTGATCCGCCGGGTAGCAGATATAGTCGCCCTCGCCGAGCTCTTCCGGCGCCGACGTCAATCCTACCCGCGCGCGCCCCTGAGTGACGATAATATGTTCCACTGACCCTGGCGGATGCGGATGCGAAATGCGGTCGGCGCCGGGCTGGGTGAGCAGCAAATAGATGTCCCGACGCGCGCCGGGCGGACAGGCGGCCAGCAAAATAGCCTGATAGTTCGCCTGCTCCGCCACCACTTTTGTCCCCTCGCCGCGGCGGATCACCTGCGTTTTGTTCACCTGCGGCTCAAGCAGCCGGGCAAATGGAATATCCAGCGCCACGCAGAGCGACCACAGCGTTTCCAGACTAGGATTACCGTTGCCGGACTCCAGTTGCGATAGCGTGGATTTGGCGATACCCGCCCGACGCGCGACTTCCGCCAGCGAAAGCCCGGTCCGCGCCCGCTCCCGCACCAGACTTTTGGCGATAACGCTGATTGGCTGTGTCATACCCGCCCCTTGTTTTTTATATCGAACGATTTGTTCGCCTTGAAAAACGATTATTATGTGTTCATTATAATGGAAATTCGTTCGATATGGCTAAGTGATATGAAACAAACTCTCTCCAGTCTCAGCGGAGACACGATAAAAGCGATTGCTTTAGTTTGCCTCGCCGTCGGGGTGGTGGGCATGTCCTATGGGTCGCTGGCGGTGGCTTACGGCTTCCCCTTATGGGTGCCGCTCGTGCTTTCGGTGTCCGTGCTGGCGGGCGCCTCTGAATTTATGTTTATCGGCATTGTCGCCAGCGGCGGTAGCCCACTGGCCGCCGCCGCCGCTGGCCTGTTAGTCAACGCGCGTCATATCCCTTTCGGGGTGACCGTGCGTGAACTGGTGGGTCAGCGCGCCTTAAGCTTTATCGGGTGCCACATTATGAACGACGAGAGCGTGGTCTTTGGCTTGTCGCAGCCCACCCCCGCGCAGCGCAAAGCGGCCTACTGGCTGTGCGGCGCCGGCGTGGCGCTGATCTGGCCTTTGGGTACGCTCACCGGCGCCGCCGTCGGCAAACTGCTGCCGGCGCCGGAGACCATCGGGCTTGATGCGGTCTTCCCGGCAATTCTGCTGGCGCTGGTGATCCCGGCCTTTAAAAACCGTACCACGCTGATCCGCGCCGCCAGCGGCGCCGCGCTGGCGCTTGCCGCCGTGCCGTTTGCGCCTACCGGGCTGCCGGTGCTGCTCTCGCTGTTTGGTTTACTGTCGAGGAAAAAATAATGGGCAATATGACGCTGTTTATCGCCGGTATCGCCATCCTGTCGCTGGGAACCTATCTGATGCGTCTTGGCGGCGTGAAGCTTGGTAATCGGCTGGCCTTTTCCGAGCGCTCGCAGGCGCTGCTTTCCGATGCGGCGACGGTGCTGCTTTTTTCCGTCGCCCTGGCCACCACTTTCTATGAAGGCGCGCATTTCGCCGGCATGGCGCGCGTTCTGGGCGTTGCCGTCGCGGTGTTCCTCGCCTGGCGCAAGGTGCCGCTGATCGGCGTAATTATCGCCGCGGCGGTGGTGACGGCGCTGCTGCGGCTGGCGGGTATGCCCTAGGACGGGTATGCGAAATTCGCCAGGCCGGTGCGTTGTCCGCTAATTGTGCCTTCAAGCCAGTGAATAACCGGCGTTATCTCCAGCGGGCGCCGCTGGTCTATCGTCAGAAGGGGCCCTAAAGACATGGGCTGCGCACGCCCGGCCAGCTGGGCCAGCTCCGGCAGATACTCTTCGCCGGGGTGGCCCGGCGACCGCGTCGCCAGCCGCGAGGCATAGCGCGCGACCGCCAGCTCGGGAGAGATATGGTTCCAGATCTCAATCACCTGCTCCACGCCCGCCTGCTGCAGCAATTTTTGCAAGGTCTCCCGGGGCTGGAAGCCGAACCAGGCGTCGATCAACCAGACCATGCTGGCAGGCGATGCGCCGACAATCGACCAGATCACCTCATACGCCGCACAGCCCAGTTGGCGATTCATTGGCCGGTCGACCGGGGCCAGACGCGCCATAAACGGCTCTTTGATGCCGTCGATCGTCAATACCGGCAGGCTGAAGGTCTCCGCCAGCAAACGGGTGATGGTACTCTTCCCCGAAGCCGGAATGCCGTTGATTAAAATAGCCGTTTTGCAGACTGGGGTCAGATGTCTGTTCATAGTAATGCGACAACCTCCTCCCGGCTGCGGGCCATCCGCAGTTTGGCCATCGTGTCATTGTTATCCAGCAGCGCGACGATGGAGCGGATCCCCTCCTCGATATGCGCATTGCTATCCCGGGCGCCAAACATAATGACGATGTCGGCCTTTTCACTGTCTGCAAAGGGAATCGGCTTTTCCAACAGCACCAGGCTAAAGCAGTTGCGTCTGACGCCGCACTCGGGTCGGGCATGGGGTATAGCAATACCTTCATCGAAAACGTAATAGGCGCCATGATTCAGGGTATTGTCGATCACCGCCTGGCTATATTCCTTCGAAATAAAGCCTTTTGCCTCCAGCGGGCGGGCAGCCAACTTTATTACCCGCTGCCAGTCGGACTCCACAACGCCAACCTGAATGGCATCGGCCTCAATAAGCAGTTCTTTTATGGTCATTCTGTATTCCTAAATATTGCGGCGGATAATATTGCGTAAATTATCAATCTGCAGAAACAGCGTATCAATATCCTGCCGGTGAGTGGTGCTTTTGGCATATATGGATAGCGCCCGGTTGTAAGTCAGCATCAATGTTTTTTGCACCTCGCTATTGCCAGGCTGGCGCTGTAGTTCGCCTTCCAGCCTGGTAATCTCCTCCGCCAACTGACGGGACTGTTGATCATAATCCTGCAGCGGGGTTTGCTCTTTTTTCCACAACGTTTTCAATGATTCAAACATAGCAAGTTCCCTCCCTGGCGGAAGACAGGGCAACGAAATTGAGAGTGACGGAGAAAACGTTATTTAAATAACGCCATTTTTTCCATTAAGACATCAGTGACAGCCTGGTTGGCGGGAATTAAGAATTTCCGTACGCTGTCATTCACTTTCCCTTTCTCAAACGTCGTTTTACAGCGGTCAACCCACTGCACGTTCATTTCCGTCCCGACGTTCACTTTATTAATCCCTTCGGTGACGGCCAGCCGCATATCCTCGTCGCTGACGCCGGTACCGCCATGCAGCACCAGCGGCACGCCGGTCGCCGCGCTAATCTGTTTCAGCCGCTGGTGCTGTATCTGCGCTTTACCGGTGTAGAGGCCATGCACAGTGCCCACCGAGACGGCCAGCATATCGACCTGGGTCTCCTCCACAAAGCGTTTTGCGTCTTCGACGGTGGTAAAACAGATATCTTCCGCCGCCACCGCTTTTCCATCCTCTGACCCGCCGATCGCCCCCAGTTCGCCTTCTACCGTAATATTGCGCGGGCGGGCCATTTCCACCACTATTCGCGTATTACCGATATTTTCCTCAAGGCTTAAATGTGAGCCGTCGTACATCACCGACGAAAAGCCCGCGTTCATTGCCGTCTCGATGGCCTTAATATCTGAGCAGTGGTCAAGATGCAGACAGGTTGGAATATTTTCACTGTCCGCTAATGAACGCACGGCGTCGACCAGCAAACGATAGCCGAGGTACTCCGCGGTCCCGGTTGAAATTTGGATCATTAACGGGCTGTGGCTGTTTTGCGCGGCTTTGAAAAATGCCGGTAGCATCTCAATACAGTGCAAGTTAAACGAGCCAATCGCTTTAAAATTTCTCTCTTGGGCGATTTTTAAAATCTCATTGAAATTATACAGACTCATGAACATTTTCCCCTTTCGGCTTAGCGGATTTCCCGTTGACAAACCATGCCAGTGCGGCGACAAACACAATAAATAAGGCGACAAAGAGCCAGTTATTCTGGAAGGCGTGGCCTAATACCAGACCCGAGCTGATGACGTCAGAGTCGCTGAAGGTGACGCCCGTAAAGCCGTAACTCTCCAGCATGGGCACCAGAATGGCCGGCAGAAACGTGATAAACAGACCGTGAATAACCCCGCCGATCATCGCCCCGCGGCGTCCGCCCAGCGCGTTGCCAAATACCCCTGCCGTGCCGCCGGCGAAAAAGTTGGTTAACAGCCCGGGGAGGATCATCGCCAGACCGAACATTGGGAAGACCAGCATGCCGATAATCGAGCCGACGGTCGTCGCCAGAAATCCGACAATCACCGCATTCGGCGCATAAGGAAACAGTACCGGGCAATCGAGAGCCGGCTTCGCATCCGGAACAATACGCATCGCGATACCGCGAAAGGCCGGCACCAGCTCATTGAGCAATAAACGCACGCCGCTATAGAGGACAAAAACCCCGGCGACAAACTGAATGGACTGCATAAAGGCATACATCAGGTAGTTAATCCCGCCGGAGAACTGCGCGATGTACTGCGGGCCCGCCGCGATAGCCGGGATGAGATACATCGGCACCATCACCACCGCCATGGCCAGATAGGTATCCTGCAGAAACTTAAAGTTATCAGGCAGCTCGAGATCTTCCGTGGAGCGGGAACCTTTGCCGACGACCTTCGCGACGGCGGCCTGCACCAGATAACCGATGGTACAGAAGTGCCCCAGGGCTACGTCGTCAGACCCGGTTATGCGCCTGACCACCGGCTGCGCCAGGGCCGGCATTAACACCGCCATCACGCCGCCGAAGATGCCCCCGGTTAAAATCAGCGGTACGCCGGTGAGCCCGGATTTATAGCCAATCACGGCGCCGATCGTCGCCATCCACAGCAGCGCCTGACCGGTCAGGAAAATATATTTTAGCGGCGTCAGACGGGCGATAATTATATTGACGGCAAAGATCACCAGCAGCGTCAGCGCCACTTCCGAACCTAATTCCCGATTCGCTAACCCGGCGATGGCGGCCACATCGGTAATGTAGCCCTTCATGCCAAACCCCTGGGTGAAAATATCGTTGAGGAAGGTTAGCGTGGCGACAATGATGTTGATCCCGGCCATCATAATTAAGAAGCCGAGCAGCGTTTTAAACGTCCCTTCCGCGGTTTTGCCCGGGGATTTCTTTTGCAGGATCAGGCCAAGCATGGCAATAAAAGCAATAAGAATAGATGCCTGACCAAGTAAATCCTTAACGATAAACGCAACGAAGCTATTCATAATCAGCCACCTTCAGATGACGTTCTTTTAAGAATGCGACGATTTTGGTTTCAATTTCCTCTTTATCCGTAAGTTTATTGAGCACCACGACGCGTTTAATTTCCTCTTCAGTGGCATCGGCAGTTAAGATGTCGGCAAAGGTTTTTTGCGTCAAAATCATATCCGATTTAAAGGCTCCGGCTTCGGATACGGTGGTGTGTTCAATATGAGCGGGAATTTCCAGCTTTTTTAAAACTGCCTTCGCCGTCATTTCAATGGCAAAGCTTGAACCGAGGCCGCAGCCACATACGCATAAAATTTTCAGCATGGAGGGTCTCCTCAAATAATATTGAGTTGCTTGGCAAGTTTATAATGATGTCCTTCAGGATCGACCAGACGTTTTTTCATACTGACTAAATCAATCGGAATAGGTTTATTACTGGAATTAATTATTATGGCTTTATTTTTCATACCTGACTGAATACAGCGAACCACCTCACTGGCCATAATGGTGCCCTGATAAATCTCTTCACAGGTCGGTTCACCGCTGCGTAAGCCATAGCCGACAATCGTTTTACGGATACGGACGCCAATTTGCGGTTCCAGCTGTTTGATCATGGTATCAATCGCTCCCTGAAAGCCGGGAGAGTACTCTTTGGTGTAGCCTTCTGAGCAGAGGATAACGACGCTGTTCTGCATGCTCAGCTTCCGGGTAATCCGTTCCGCAAGCATGGCCAGCGGCATCTGCGCCTCCGGGATCAGGGCAATATCCGCATTGCATTTAATGGCGGACTGTAACGTTAGTTCTCCACAATAACCTCCTAATATCTCAACCATAAAAACCCGCCCCGGCAGCGCTCTTCCGGTATTTCTTAAACGGGAGACTTCTTTAATAATCTGCTCGCAGGCCGTGGAAAAACCAATCGTATAATCACTGCCATACACATCATTATCGATAGTCATTCCCACGCCAAAGCAATTAATATCAAATTCACTTAGGGTATTGAGAAACTGCAGGCTGCCATCCCCCCCGGCCATAATAAGCACATCAATACGCAACGATTTAAGTTTTTTAGCAATCATTTCATATTCGCTGCGCTGCAGTTTGCGACTGGTGCGTCCGGAGGTAATGATCGGCACAGCGGTAATAGAGAAATCAACCAGATCGCGCCACGCGATATCCTGATGATTTTTCTCCAGCAGACCAGGAATACCGCCATTAAACAGGGTGATCTCGGCATCAGCCTGCCTGGCAATCTGGAATATAAAATTATTCATTCCCGAAACATCCCCGCCGCTAATAACGATGCCAATTTTCATGACGCTTCCTCGCTCATTTGCCTGACGACATTTTTCCCTGACTGCAAGACTTCTATTTGCAATGGAGATCACATAATGCGTATTAAATTAGGTCCGTGAATAGTTGACAGGAGTGATATCACGCTTATTTTTGTGATAAACATCTCATTAAAAGAGAGTGATCTTCATCGCTTTCTGGTTTTAATATCTTTATATTTCATAGCGTTAAAACATCGAGATATTCAGCATTGAAGATGTTTCATTTGCGGTAATAATGGGGATTTAAGAAAAGAACGGAAACGTGAGTACTGCCACATTTTTTTCGCGACGGTGGGAAATAGTGGCTGTTTTTTGCCAAAGCGGAAACAAAAAAAGCGCCCTGAGGCGCTCTTTCGACAGTAACGTTACGCTTATTTGTTCAGTTCCGCAGTCATATGCACGCGGTTGCCGGTAAACGCTTCGGTAATTTTGTAAGACGAAGCGCCTGCTGCCTGGGCCTGTGCGGCGATTTTCGCTTCCGCGCCGTCCATCGTTGTCGCGGTAGCGGTGACGGTTTCAGCAGCGAAGGAAGCAAAAGAGGCGGCCATAGCGATTACTGCGACAAAAGTTTTGATGCTTTTCATGAGATAAACCCTTTCATTTAGTTGTTTAGATAAGGCGTTGTGCCTTGATGTGTTAAATAGTAGCCCGCACATCACCAAACAAAAAGCGGAAGGATTTGCTGTCATTGTTCAAATTTACTGATCAACTTTTAACCCGCATTCAAACGCTGCGGGTGGGTGTAGATCGTCGCCCTGCCCGGCTTGCAAAAGCCCACCAGCGTCAGGTTGCAGCGCTCGGCGACTTCCACCGCTAAGGTAGTAGCTGCTGATACCGCGAACAGGATCTCGACGCCGCACATCGCGGCTTTCTGCACCATTTCATAGCTGGCGCGGCTGGATACCAGCGCGGCGCCAGGCAGCCAGCCCTCGCCGATTTCCGCCCGCCGGCCGAGCAGTTTATCCAGCGCCACATGCCGGCCGACGTCTTCAAAACCGCCCGCCAGTTCGCCCGTCGACCGGACCCAGGCGGCCGCGTGGGTGCAGCCGGAGAGTCGGCCGATCGGTTGAAAGTCGTTAAGATGCGCCAGAGCCTGGTCGAGGTTGGCGAGATCGAACGTCTGGGTGAACGGCAGCGGCTGGACCGGCTTACCAATATCATTGAGCTGCTCGACGCCGCATACCCCGCAGCCGGTGCGCCCGGCCAGCGCGCGACGCCGGGCTTTGAGCCCCATAAAACGCCGGCTGGAGAGTTCAATCTGCACCTCAAGGCCGTTGCACATCGACACCACGTCCATGCCGAAAATCTCCCGCCGATGCTCAATAATCCCTTCGGATAAGGAGAAGCCGACGGCGAATTGCTCGAGGTCTTTCGGCGTGGCCATCATCACTACGTGGGAGATACCGTTGTAGACCAGCGCGACGGGGACCTCTTCCGCTAACTCATCTGGCTGAGGGTGTTGCAGATCCTCGCGCTTCCAGAGGGAGACCTGGCGATATCCTGTGATATTCGTCACATTTTCGATTTGTTCGAGAGGCTTCTTGTTCACTTTGCTTTAACCGTATTGGAACAGGCATACACACAATGTGGTATTCTGTTTTTATCCCTTCAGGAATGAGGGAAATATGCCCTAATTCTGAACCTTTGCGGCCTTCACCGCAAAGCAAATAACTACATGTGACAATGTCGAAACAAGGAGCGAACCATGCAGGTCAGCAGAAGGCAGTTCTTTAAGATCTGCGCTGGCGGTATGGCGGGAACCACGGCAGCAGCGCTGGGCTTTGCCCCGGCAACTGCGCTCGCGGAGACACGGCAGTACAAATTGCTGCGCACACGCGAAACCCGTAACACCTGCACATACTGTTCTGTCGGCTGTGGGCTGTTGATGTATAGCCTCGGCGACGGCGCAAAAAACGCCAAAGCATCCATTTTCCATATCGAAGGCGATCCGGATCATCCGGTTAACCGTGGTGCGCTCTGTCCGAAAGGGGCCGGTCTGGTGGACTTTATCCATTCTGAAAGCCGCCTGAAATTCCCGGAATATCGCGCGCCAGGCTCCGATAAATGGCAGCAAATCAGCTGGGACGAAGCGTTCGATCGCATCGCGAAGCTGATGAAAGAGGACCGCGACGCCAACTTTATCGCACAAAACGACGCCGGCACCACCGTCAACCGCTGGTTGACCACCGGGATGCTGTGCGCCTCCGCTTCCAGTAACGAAACCGGCTATTTAACGCAAAAATTCACCCGCGCCCTCGGGATGCTGGCGGTGGATAACCAGGCGCGTGTCTGACACGGACCAACGGTAGCAAGTCTTGCTCCAACATTTGGTCGCGGTGCGATGACCAACCACTGGGTGGATATTAAGAACGCCAACCTGATCGTGGTGATGGGCGGTAACGCCGCTGAAGCGCATCCGGTGGGATTCCGCTGGGCGATGGAAGCCAAAATCCATAACGGTGCCAAACTCATCGTTATCGATCCGCGCTTCACGCGTACAGCGTCAGTGGCTGATTTCTATACCCCGATTCGTTCCGGTACCGACATTACCTTCCTGTCGGGCGTGATCCTGTACCTGCTGAATAACGAAAAATTCAACCGCGAATACACCGAAGCCTACACCAACGCCAGCCTGATCGTGCGTGAGGACTACAGCTTCGACGACGGGCTGTTCAGCGGCTATAACGCAGAAAAACGCCAGTACGACAAAACCAGCTGGAACTATGAGCTGGACGAAAACGGCTTCGCCAAACGCGATACCACGCTGCAACATCCGCGCTGCGTCTGGAACCTGCTGAAGCAGCACGTTTCCCGTTATACCCCGGATGTGGTCGAAAACATCTGCGGTACGCCGAAGGCCGACTTCCTCAAAGTCTGTGAATACATTGCCGAAACCAGCGCGCCGGATAAAACCGCGTCGTTCCTGTACGCTCTCGGCTGGACCCAGCACTCCATCGGCGCGCAGAACATCCGCACCATGGCGATGATCCAGCTGCTGCTCGGCAACATGGGGATGGCAGGCGGCGGCGTCAACGCCCTGCGCGGCCACTCCAATATCCAGGGTCTGACCGACCTCGGCCTGCTCTCTACCAGCCTGCCGGGCTACATGTCGCTGCCTAACGAAAAACAGGCCGACCTGCAGACCTACCTGACGGCTAACACGCCGAAGCCGCTGCTGAAAGACCAGGTCAACTACTGGGGCAACTATCCGAAGTTCTTCGTCTCCATGATGAAAGCCTTCTTCGGCGATAAAGCGACAGCAGAAAACAGCTGGGGCTTTGACTGGCTGCCGAAGTGGGATAAGAGCTACGACGTTCTGCAGTACTTCGAGATGATGAATCAGGGCAAAGTGAATGGCTATATTTGCCAGGGCTTTAACCCGGTCGCCTCGTTCCCGAACAAAAACAAGGTCGTCGCTTCCCTGTCGAAGCTGAAGTTCCTCGTGACCATCGACCCGCTCAATACCGAAACATCCACCTTCTGGCAAAACCACGGTGAGTCGAACGATGTTGACCCGTCGAAAATCCAGACCGAAGTGTTCCGTCTGCCGTCCACCTGCTTCGCCGAAGAGAACGGGTCTATCGTCAACTCCGGCCGCTGGCTGCAGTGGCACTGGAAAGGTGCGGACGCCCCGGGGATCGCTGTCACCGATGGCGAAATCCTCGCCGGTATCTTCACTCGCCTGCGTAAGATGTATGCCGAAGAGGGTGGCCCGGCGCCAGAGCCAGTGCTCAACATGACGTGGAATTACTCCACACCGCATGAGCCGGCGTCGGAAGAAGTGGCGATGGAAAGCAACGGTAAAGCGCTGGCGGATATTACCGACCCGGCGACCGGCGCGGTGATCGTCAAGAAAGGGCAGCAGCTGAGCTCCTTCGCACAGCTACGCGACGACGGCACGACCTCCAGCGGCTGCTGGATCTTCGCCGGAAGCTGGACGCCGGAAGGCAACCAGATGGCGCGCCGCGATAACGCCGATCCGTCCGGTCTGGGCAATACGCTGGGCTGGGCCTGGGCATGGCCGCTCAACCGCCGCATCCTGTATAACCGCGCCTCCGCGGACCCACAGGGTAAACCGTGGGATCCTAAACGTCAGTTGCTGAAGTGGGACGGCGCGAAATGGGGCGGCGTGGATATTCCGGACTACAGCGCCGCCGCGCCTGGCAGCGACGTCGGTCCGTTTATCATGCAGCCGGAAGGGATGGGCCGTCTGTTCGCTATCGATAAGATGGCGGAAGGACCGTTCCCGGAACACTACGAGCCGTTTGAAACGCCGCTCGGGACTAACCCGCTGCACCCGAACGTGGTCTCTAACCCGGCCGCTCGCGTCTTCAAAGGCGATCTCGAGCAGATGGGCAAAGCGGAGAAATTCCCGTACGTCGGCACCACTTACCGCCTGACCGAACACTTCCACTACTGGACCAAGCACGCGCTGCTTAACGCCATCGCGCAGCCGGAGCAGTTTGTGGAGATCGGTGAAAAACTGGCGAATAAGCTTGGCATCAGCCATGGCGATACCGTCAAGGTCTCCTCCAACCGCGGCTACATCAAGGCCAAGGCGGTGGTGACCAAACGTATTCGCACGCTGAAAGTGGACGGTAAGGATATCGATACCATCGGCATTCCTATTCACTGGGGCTATGAGGGCGTGGCGAAAAAAGGCTTTATTGCCAATACCCTGACGCCGTTCGTCGGTGATGCGAACACGCAGACGCCGGAGTTCAAAGCTTTCCTCGTGAACGTGAAAAAGGTGTAACGGAGACGACTTATGGCTTATCAATCGCAAGATATTATTCGTCGTTCCGCGACTAACGGTTTCACCCCCGCGCCTCAGGCGCGGGACCACCAGCAGGAGGTGGCGAAGCTTATCGACGTCACCACCTGTATCGGCTGTAAAGCCTGCCAGGTGGCCTGTTCCGAGTGGAACGACATCCGGGATGAAGTCGGTCACAACGTCGGGGTGTATGACAACCCGGCGGACCTGACCGCCAAGTCATGGACGGTAATGCGCTTCTCGGAAGTGGAGCAAAACGACAAGCTGGAATGGCTCATCCGCAAAGATGGCTGCATGCACTGCGCCGATCCGGGCTGCCTGAAGGCCTGCCCGTCAGAAGGCGCGATCATTCAGTACGCCAACGGCATCGTCGATTTCCAGTCCGAGCAGTGCATCGGCTGCGGTTACTGTATCGCCGGCTGTCCTTTCGATGTGCCGCGTCTGAACCCGGAAGACAACCGCGTCTACAAATGTACCCTGTGCGTAGACCGCGTCACCGTCGGCCAGGAACCGGCCTGCGTGAAAACCTGCCCAACCGGCGCCATCCACTTTGGCTCCAAAGAGGATATGAAAACGCTGGCCGGCGAGCGCGTGGCTGAGCTGAAAACCCGCGGTTACGACAATGCGGGCCTGTACGATCCGGCCGGCGTCGGCGGCACCCACGTCATGTACGTGCTGCACCATGCCGACAAGCCGAATCTGTACCACGGCCTGCCGGAAAACCCGGAGATCAGCCAGACCGTCAAGTTCTGGAAAGGCATCTGGAAACCGCTGGCGGCCGTCGGCTTCGCCGCGACCTTCGCAGCCAGTATCTTCCACTACGTCGGCGTCGGTCCGAACCGCGCGGAAGAGGAAGAGGACAACCTGCATGAAGAGAAAGACGAGGTGCGCAAATGAAACGACGTGACACCATCGTGCGCTACACGGCGCCGGAACGCATCAACCACTGGGTCACCGCCTTCTGCTTCATCCTGGCGGCGGTAAGCGGGTTAGGCTTTTTCTTCCCGTCCTTTAACTGGCTGATGCATATCCTCGGCACGCCGCAGCTGGCGCGAATTCTCCACCCATTCGTCGGGGTGGTGATGTTCGCGTCGTTCATCATCATGTTTTTCCGTTACTGGCACCACAACCTAATCAATCGGGATGATATCTTTTGGGCGAAGAATATTCGTAAGATCGTCGTCAACGAGGAGGTAGGCGATACCGGGCGCTATAACTTCGGCCAGAAATGCGTATTCTGGGCGGCGATTATCTTCCTGGTACTGCTGCTGGTGAGCGGTGTGATCATCTGGCGTCCGTATTTTGCGCCGGCTTTCTCAATCCCGGTGATCCGATTTGCGCTGATGCTGCATTCATTTGCCGCAGTGGCGTTAATTGTGGTTATCATGGTGCATATCTACGCCGCCCTCTGGGTGAAAGGCACCATTACCGCGATGGTGGAAGGCTGGGTCACCAGTACGTGGGCGAAGAAACATCACCCGCGCTGGTACCGAGAGGTCCGCCAGAAACAGGAAAAGTCATCTGAATGAGTATTCGCATAATCCCGCAAGACGAGCTGGGTTCGAGCGAGAAACGCACGGCGGAAGCCATTCCGCCGCTACTGTTCCCCAGACTGAAAAATTTGTATAACCGCCGCGCTGAACGCCTGCGCGAGCTGGCCGCCAACAACCCGCTGGGCGATTATCTGCGCTTTGCCGCGCTGATCGCCCATGCCCAGGAAGTGGTGCTGTACGACCATCCGCTGCAGATGGATCTCACCGCCCGCATTAAAGCGGCCAGCGAACAGGGCAAGCCGCCGCTGGATATCCACGTCCTGCCGCGCGACAAACACTGGCATAAGCTGCTGCACTCGCTGATTGCCGAGCTGAAGCCGGAGATGAGCGGCCCGGCGCTGGCGGTGATTGAGAATCTGGAAAAAGCCTCTGAGCAGGAGCTGGAGCAGATGGCCAGCGCGCTGTTTGCTTCCGACTTCGCCTCGGTCAGCAGCGATAAAGCGCCGTTCATCTGGGCCGCGCTGTCGCTCTACTGGGCGCAGATGGCCAGCCTGATCCCCGGAAAAGCGCGCGCCGAATACGGCGAACAGCGCCAGTTCTGCCCGGTGTGCGGCTCGATGCCGGTCTCCAGCATCGTGCAGATCGGTACCACCCAGGGGCTGCGCTATCTGCACTGCAATCTGTGCGAAACCGAGTGGCACGTGGTACGCGTCAAATGTAGCAATTGCGAACAGAGCCGCGATCTGCACTACTGGTCACTGGACAACGAGCAGGCTGCGGTGAAAGCTGAAAGCTGTGGCGACTGCGGAACCTACCTGAAAATTATGTATCAGGAGAAGGATCCGAAAGTCGAAGCCGTCGCCGACGATTTGGCATCCCTGGAGCTCGACGCCCGCATGGAGCAGGAAGGCTTCGCCAGAAGCTCAATAAACCCGTTCATGTTCCCCGGCGAAGGGGAGTAAGTTCTCATCAAACCGGGAAGCACTTGCGACCCGGTCTTTCAATGCGTTTCTATAAAGATCATCTTGCTACGCCATTGGCTTACAGTAATCGAATCAGGCTCGTACAGCTACCAGTCACACATTACAAGTGCCAAACCGCAGTATCCAGCACCTCGGCCGGCGTTCACGCATTTTTGCGAGCCGCTTTCCAGAACGTAAAGGCGATCTCATCAAGTCTGTCTTTTCGCCATAATCCAGGCTATAACACTGGATATTAAAACAGTATAAGGAACTTCACATGGCGCTGGAAAAAGGGATTGCTTCGCTGGTTGAGGCGTTTATTGCGGCAGAGCGTCCGTCATCACGCGATCAACATATTGATGATCGGAGAGCCGGCTATATCGCCAGCGCGGTGCTCGCCGGGGAGATGGAAACCAGAGTGCGGGTGGAGGATATCACGCTGGAGGGGATGAACTTCCGCATCGTTTCACCACCCACCGCCAGCGGCTTGTTGCCGACACTTATCTACTACCACGGCGGCTGTTTTGTCAGCGGCGGCTTTGCCACCCACGACAATCAGCTCCGTCAGCTAGCCTGGTTCAGCGGCTGCCGGGTGATCGCCGTGCAGTACCGCCTGGCGCCGGAGCATACCTTTCCGGCGGCGCACGATGACGCAGAACAAGGTGTCATGATTATCCACCGACACGCGGAGCAGCTTGGCGTTGACGCATCACGCATCACCCTGGCTGGCGACAGCGCCGGCGGGCACCTCGCTCTGGTAACGGCCCTGCGCCTGAAAGCGAATACGGCGTGGCAACCCGCGCAACTGATTCTGATTTATCCCATGCTTGACCCCACCGCCAGCATGGCGAGCTACGTCAGCAACGGCGCTGACTATGTGATTACCCGGGACACGCTGCTGAGCGGCTATGAAATGTACCTCGCCTCGACGCCGGCGAACCATCCGGATGCCAGTCCGCTCTGGCGAGACGATTTTCACGGTTTGCCGCCGGTGCATATTCTGACGGCGGAGTTCGATCCTTTACGCGACGAGGGCGAAGCGCTGCATCGAAGGCTGATGGCGCAAGGGGTGGAGAGTTCCTGTCAGCGCTATCTGGGAGTGATCCACGGCTTCTTTCAGCTGGGGGGGATCAGCCGCGCCGCGCGAGAGGCCATGCGGGATATCGCCTGGCGCGTAGCATCGCCAGGACGATAACCGCCCGGGGCTACTCTTCCTCGTTGCCGCCCTCTTCGTAAGAGCCAAAGGGCTTCGCCGGCAGCACGATGTAGATCCCCTCGAATACGGCGCCCTGTTTATCGTCGCCAAAAAGCTCCACCTGCATTTGCACGCGGGCTTTACGCCCACGCGCCAGACGGTCAAGATCGCCGCTCAGCGAACCGAGGTCGGCAATGGCGCTGGGACGGCCGCTAATGGGCTGACTGTAGCGGATGTGCGCATCCGCCAGAATGATGGTGCCCCCCAGGTGCCGCTCGCGCAGCATCAGCCAGATAAGCCCCCATCCGGTTAAGGTGGCGAGAGAGAACAAGCTGCCGGCAAACAGCGTGTGGTGCGGATTCTGATTCCCCGCTTCCGGCATGGTAGTAATAAATTTCTGCCCGGTGTACTGCTGAATGCGCACGCCCATCTTTTCACTCAGCGGGATATGCTGATACCACGCCTGCTGCAGCTGCGCGCACCAGTCGCCGCGGTGGAGAATATCGTCCAGCGACGCGACCGGTTTAATCATCAGGAAATGACGGATCGGCGTGGTGGTCGGGGTAGTAATCTCCCCCTGATTGACAAAGCCGAGCTTGGCGAAAAACTCCACCGCATCTTCGCGAGCGCTACAGGTGACCCGCTTAACCCCTTCCTGACGCGCGACGGACTCGAGGGTCATCGCCATCAGCGTACCCAGCCCTTTATCCTGCACCGAGGGATGAACAGCCATAAAGCGAATGGAAGCTTCATTCTCCGCATTGATATATAGCCGGCCGACGGCCACCAGGTTGCCCTCTTCATCCACCACCATCTGATGATGCGCCATCGCATCCCAGGCGTCACGTTCCGAACCCTTAGGCTGATGCAGCGGCTTACGCAGCATTTCCCAACGGAACTGATAGTAGCTCTCTAACTCTTCTGCTGTTTGCGGTACACGAAGGTGATACATAGTCGTACTCTCTTTTGTTACCCGCAGCCTGCCCGGAAGCTGGGTCATACCTGCAACCAAAAGGTCACGGGACCATCATTGACCAAAGAAACCTGCATATCCGCAGCGAATCTTCCGGTCTGGGTGTTCATTTCCTGCTGGCGACAGCGGGCGACAAAATACTCATACAGCGCCTCAGCGCGGTCCGGAGCAGCGCCTTTCGAGAAGCTCGGCCGCATCCCCCGCTCGGTATCGGCCGCCAGCGTAAATTGCGAAACCACCAGCACGCTGCCGCCCGCCTGCTGAACATTCAGGTTCATTTTCCCCTCCGCATCGCTGAAGATGCGGTAGCCCAGCACGCGCTCGCAGAGGCGATTCGCTTTTTGTTCATCATCGTCTTTTTCGACCCCCAGCAGCACCAGAAGCCCCGGGCCAATTTCGCCCGTCACTTCGTCCGCCACGGTAACGCTTGCACGGGATACGCGTTGAATTAATGCAATCATGGTTGTTCTGTTTCTTCTGTTTTAAGTTTGCGGTATTCACCGAGAGTGACAGTAATTTCAGCGCCAAGCAAGACGATACACCAGGTCCAGTACACCCAGACGAACAAAATCGGCACCACCGAAATCACGCCATAAATGAGCTGATAGGACGGAAAGGTGGTGATATAGAGGGCAAACGCTTTTTTACCTGCCTCGAACAGCAGCGCCGCCACCAGCGCCCCGATCACCGCGTCGCGGTTCCGCACCTGGGTCGTGGGTACAATACTGTAGAGCAGCCAGAATGCTGCCCAGGAGAGGATCAGCGGGAAAAGGCGGAGCAGATTATCAATTACGCCGTCCAGGTCGCTTGCCCAGCGCAGCGACAGCAGATAGGAACTGATCGCCAGGCTGGCGCCCGCCAGCAGCGGACCAAGGGTCAGGATCATCCAGTAGACGGCAAAGGAGTAAACTTTGGACCGGCTGCGCGTGCTGCGCCAGATGGTGTTTAGCGCACTGTCGATCGAGTACATCAGCAGCAGCGAGGTCACGATCAGGCCAAAGGCGCCTACGGCGGTCATGCGGCTGGAATTGGCGACGAACTGCTCGATATATCCCTGGATCACATCCCCGGTCGCCGGAATAAAATTGGCGAAGATAAAATGGCGGATCTGCACGCTGACTTCGGAGAACATGGGGAAGGCCGCAAACAGCGCGAACACGACGGCAATCAGCGGCACCAGGGACAGTAATGACACATAGGCGAGGTTCCCCGCCAGGGTGGTCATATGGTCTTCATCAATACGCCGCCACAGCAGCTTAAGCCACGCCAGCAGCGGCCGGGTATGGTGGAGTAATTTTTGATGAACGGTTCTTAGCATATCTGTTTCGCGAAATAGTCAGGGATGGTCTTCTTCCCGGTCACCAGAATACTGGTGATCCCCAACCGGTTAGCCCCTGCTATATTATCGACGTTATCATCAAAAAAGACCGTATCTGCGGCGGAAAAACCCTCTTCTTCCAGTACTCGCTGATAAATTTGCGCTTCAGGCTTACGCATTCCCATCTCCTGAGACAGATAGATGCGATCGGCGGCAGCGCGCACTTCCGGGTATTCATCCGGCCAGAACGTGGTGTGAAGACGATTGGTATTGGAGAGCACCACCACGCGATGGCCCTGGGCACGCAGTTTTTGTATGATCGCAATCACTTCCGGACGCAGCGCGACAAACACTGCCTGCCAGCCGTGAGCAAACTGCTCATAGCTGAGGGACATATTCATTTCATGGCACATGGCGGCGGCAAAATCTTCATCGCTGAGCTCGCCGCGCTCATGCTGATGGAATGCCTCTCCCATGGTGAAATGCTGCTTCAGCGTCGCCAGCGGGATGCGGGTTAAATCGCTCCAGGCCCCCAATACCCGGTTGAAGTCAATGTCGACAATCACATTACCTAAATCAAAGATATAGAGCATTTTCGTCTCCTTCCGCGCCGTGGAAAATTAACTTTAGCGGGAAAGGCAGGATTTGACTATTGGCGTGTGATGCAGGAATCAAAAAAAGAAACCCCGCCGGAGAGGCGGGGTTTTACGAACAACAAGAAGAATAAATTACTCTTCTTTTGCACCGCGCATCGCGCGTTTACGGTCGTTCTCGGTCAGGTGACGTTTACGGATACGGATAGAGGTCGGAGTGACTTCTACCAGTTCGTCGTCATCGATGAACTCCAGAGCCTGCTCCAGGGTCATCTTAACCGGCGGAACCAGAACCGTGGCTTCGTCAGTACCGGACGCACGCATGTTGGTCAGTTTCTTACCGGTCAGGCAGTTTACCGTCAGGTCGTTAGAACGGCTGTGAATACCGATGATCTGGCCTTCGTAAACTTCCGCACCGTGACCGAGGAACAGCTTACCGCGATCCTGCAGCCCGAACAGGGCGAACGCTACCGCTTTACCCTGACCGTTGGAGATCAGCACGCCATTGTTACGCTGGCCCACTTCGCCCGGACGAACGTCGTCGTAGTGGCTGAAGGTGGAGTACAGCAGACCGGTACCGGAGGTCATGGTCATGAACTCTGAACGGAAGCCGATCAGACCGCGGCTTGGGATCACGTAGTCGAGACGTACGCGGCCTTTTCCGTCCGGATTCATGTTTTTCAGGTCGCCTTTACGCTCGCCCAGCGCCTGCATAACAGAACCCTGGTGCTGCTCTTCGACGTCCAGCGTCACGTTCTCGAACGGCTCTTGTTTACGGCCGTCGATTTCACGGAAGATAACTTTCGGACGGGAAACCGCCATCTCGAAACCTTCACGACGCATGTTTTCAATCAGAACGGACAGGTGCAGTTCACCACGGCCGGAAACGCGGAACGCATCAGCGTCTTCGGTTTCTTCAACGCGCAGCGCCACGTTGTGCACCAGCTCTTTGTTCAGGCGGTCCAGAATCTGGCGAGAGGTAACGAACTTACCTTCTTTACCGCAGAACGGAGAGGTGTTGACGTTGAAGAACATGGAAACGGTCGGTTCATCGACGGACAGGGCTGGCAGCGCTTCGACATTCTGCGGGTCGCAGATGGTGTCGGAGATGTTCAGCTCGCCCAGACCGGTGATCGCGATGATGTCGCCAGCTTCAGCTACGTCGCTCTCGATACGCTCAAGACCCAGGTGGGTCAGTACTTTACCGACTTTACCGTTACGGGTTTTGCCTTCGCTATCGATGATAGTGACCTGCTGGTTCGGCTTCACTTTACCGCGTTTGATGCGGCCGATGCCGATGACGCCAACGTAGTTGTTGTAGTCCAGCTGGGAGATTTGCATCTGCAGCGGACCGTCAAGGTCAACGTCCGGCGCCGGCACGCGATCGACAATCGCCTGGTACAGCGGGGTCATGTCTTCAGCCATGTCTTCGTGGTCCAGACCCGCGATACCGTTCAGCGCGGACGCGTAAACGATCGGGAAGTCCAGCTGTTCGTCGGTCGCGTCGAGGTTAACGAACAGGTCGAACACCTGATCGACAACCCAGTCCGGACGCGCGCCCGGGCGGTCAACTTTGTTGATGACCACGATCGGCTTCAGACCGTGGGCAAAAGCTTTTTTGGTCACGAAGCGCGTTTGCGGCATCGGGCCATCAAAGGCATCTACCACCAGCAGCACAGAGTCAACCATGGACATAACACGCTCAACTTCACCTCCGAAGTCGGCGTGCCCTGGGGTATCAACGATGTTGATACGGTAATCATTCCATTTGATTGCGGTGTTTTTCGCGAGGATGGTAATCCCACGCTCTTTCTCCAAATCGTTGGAGTCCATCACACGTTCTTGTGCTTCAGTACGTGCGTCGAACGTACCGGATTGCTGTAGCAGCTTGTCAACCAGGGTAGTTTTACCATGGTCAACGTGCGCGATGATGGCGATATTACGCAGATTTTCGATCACAACTTTGCCTCAGGCATTAGAAATAGCGCGTTATTGTACACGTATTAAGCGAAGGACTGAACAGGATCACAAACATCCTCCGCAAACAAGTATTGCAGAGTTTCTTTGTGACCGCTTTCACGGAGCGATAAAAGGGCACCGTAACAAAAATTGCACCAAAATGGTGCTCAATGTTCACACTGAGGCACTATTTTGGTGCATTATCTCCATCATGGTGCAGTCCTTTTGCACTATGGTGCGCATGATACAGCGTTTTATAGGGCATTTAAAAGTTGGCACAGATTTCGCTTTATATTTTTTAAGGCAACAACGCCACTTTTAAGCAGTATGAAGTTTTCGTTACCACGACGACAATGACCAATCCGGGAGAGTTTAAGTATGTCCGCTGAACACGTTTTGACGATGCTGAACGAGCACGAAGTGAAGTTTGTCGATCTGCGCTTCACCGATACCAAAGGTAAAGAACAGCACGTCACGATTCCGTCTCATCAGGTAAATGCCGAATTCTTCGAAGAAGGCAAAATGTTTGATGGCTCCTCGATTGGTGGCTGGAAAGGTATCAACGAATCTGACATGGTCCTGATGCCGGACGCTTCCACCGCGGTCATTGACCCGTTCTACGAAGAACCGACCCTGATCATCCGCTGCGATATCCTCGAGCCAGGCACCCTGCAGGGCTATGACCGTGACCCGCGCTCCATCGCGAAACGCGCTGAAGAGTACCTGCGCGCCACCGGCATTGCTGACACCGTCCTGTTTGGGCCAGAACCAGAATTCTTCCTGTTCGACGACATCCGTTTCGGCGCCTCTATCTCCGGCTCCCATGTCGCGATCGATGACATCGAAGGTGCGTGGAACTCCTCCACCAAATACGAAGGCGGTAACAAAGGTCACCGTCCGGGCGTGAAAGGGGGTTACTTCCCGGTTCCGCCAGTAGACTCTTCTCAGGATATCCGTTCCACCATGTGTATGATCATGGAAGAGATGGGCCTGGTTGTTGAAGCTCACCACCACGAAGTGGCTACCGCAGGTCAGAACGAAGTGGCAACCCGCTTCAACACCATGACCAAAAAAGCGGACGAAATTCAGATTTACAAATACGTTGTTCACAACGTCGCTCACCGCTTCGGTAAAACCGCGACCTTTATGCCGAAACCGATGTTCGGCGACAACGGTTCCGGTATGCACTGCCATATGTCTCTGGCGAAGAACGGCACCAACCTGTTCTCCGGCGACAAATACGCAGGTCTGTCTGAGCAGGCGCTGTTCTACATCGGCGGCGTAATCAAACACGCTAAAGCCATCAACGCCCTGGCGAACCCGACCACCAACTCCTACAAGCGTCTGGTCCCGGGTTACGAAGCGCCGGTTATGCTGGCTTACTCTGCCCGTAACCGCTCTGCCTCCATCCGTATTCCGGTGGTGACCTCTCCGAAAGCGCGTCGTATCGAAGTGCGCTTCCCGGACCCGGCTGCCAACCCGTACCTGTGCTTTGCGGCGCTGCTGATGGCTGGCCTCGATGGTATCAAGAACAAAATCCATCCGGGCGAAGCAATGGACAAAAACCTGTACGACCTGCCGCCGGAAGAAGCGAAAGAGATCCCGCAGGTTGCCGGTTCTCTGGAAGAAGCCCTGCAGGCCCTGGATGCTGACCGCGAGTTCCTGACAGCTGGCGGCGTATTCACTAATGACGCTATCGATGCTTACATCGCCCTGCGTCTGGAAGAGAACGACCGCGTACGCATGACTCCGCATCCGGTTGAGTTCGAACTGTACTACAGCGTCTAATTTTGCTGTAAATCCAGGGTATGTCGTGTTGTGGCGCGAGATGCCCGGGATATTTTGTTGCCGTGGAAACTTTCAGCCCATCTCAGGATGGGCTTTTTTCTCCACCAACACGCTGATCTCGCGAGCTTTTTACCGATAAAAAGCTATACTGCACTAAATTGGTGCACTCTTTTTCAGGAGACTGTCGAATGGCAACAGGCACACTGCCCGATGCTGGGCAGATCCTTAACTCTCTTATCAACAGTATCTTACTGGTCGATGACGACCTGGCGGTGCACTTTGCCAATCCTGCGGCCCAGCAGCTGCTGGCGCAGAGTTCGCGCAAACTGTTTGGCACCCCGTTACCTGAGCTGTTGAGCTATTTCTCATTGAATATCGGGCTGATGCAGGAGAGTCTGCAGGCGGGCCAGGGTTTTACCGATAACGAAGTGACGCTGGTTATCGATGGCCGCTCGCATATCCTGTCGCTGACCGCCCAGCGGCTGCCGGAAGGCTTTATTCTGCTGGAAATGGCGCCGATGGATAACCAGCGCCGCCTGAGCCAGGAGCAGCTGCAGCACGCGCAGCAGGTCGCCGCCCGCGATCTGGTCCGCGGCCTGGCGCACGAGATTAAAAACCCGTTAGGCGGCCTGCGCGGCGCGGCACAGCTGCTCAGCAAAGCCCTGCCCGACCCGGCGCTAACGGAATATACCAAAGTGATCATCGAGCAGGCCGACCGGCTGAGAAATCTGGTCGATCGTCTGCTCGGGCCACAGCATCCGGGCATGCACGTTACCGAAAGCATCCACAAGGTCGCCGAACGGGTAGTGAAACTGGTCTCGATGGAGTTGCCGGACAACGTGAAGTTGATCCGTGATTACGACCCCAGCCTGCCGGAACTCCCCCACGACCCGGATCAAATTGAACAGGTGTTGCTGAACATCGTCCGTAATGCGCTGCAGGCGCTGGGGCCGGAAGGGGGCGAAATTGTTCTCCGTACCCGGACCGCTTTCCAGCTGACGCTGCACGGGGTGCGTTATCGCCTCGCCGCCCGTATTGACGTCGAAGATAATGGCCCGGGTATTCCGCCCCAGCTCCAGGATACGTTGTTTTATCCGATGGTCAGCGGCCGCGAAGGCGGTACCGGCCTGGGCTTATCTATCGCCCGCAGCCTTATCGATCAGCACTCCGGCAAAATTGAATTCACCAGCTGGCCGGGTCATACCGAATTTTCGGTATACCTGCCTATTCGGAAGTAGAGGTGTTTATGCAACGAGGGATAGCCTGGATCGTTGATGACGATAGCTCCATCCGCTGGGTGCTTGAACGCGCGCTCACCGGAGCCGGCTTGAGCTGCACAACGTTCGAAAGCGGCAATGAGGTGCTAGATGCCCTCACCACCAAAACCCCGGATGTACTGCTGTCAGATATCCGTATGCCGGGAATGGATGGCCTGGCGCTGCTCAAACAGATTAAGCAGCGTCATCCAATGCTTCCGGTCATCATAATGACCGCGCATTCCGATCTGGACGCCGCGGTCAGCGCTTATCAACAAGGCGCGTTTGATTATCTGCCCAAACCTTTTGATATCGATGAAGCCGTCGCCCTCGTCGACCGGGCGATTAGCCACTATCAGGAGCAGCAGCAGCCGCGAAATGCGCCGATAAGCAGCCCCACCGCCGATATCATTGGCGAGGCGCCGGCCATGCAGGATGTCTTTCGCATTATTGGCCGTCTGTCGCGCTCATCCATCAGCGTGCTGATCAATGGCGAATCCGGTACCGGTAAAGAGCTTGTCGCTCATGCCCTGCATCGTCATAGCCCGCGCTCAAAAGCGCCATTTATCGCGCTGAATATGGCGGCGATCCCCAAGGACCTGATCGAATCGGAACTGTTTGGGCATGAAAAAGGGGCCTTTACCGGCGCCAATACCGTCCGTCAGGGTCGCTTTGAACAGGCTGACGGCGGTACGCTGTTCCTGGATGAAATTGGCGATATGCCGCTGGATGTCCAGACTCGCCTGCTGCGCGTTCTGGCGGATGGCCAGTTTTATCGCGTGGGCGGTTACGCGCCGGTGAAGGTCGATGTGCGGATCATCGCCGCCACCCACCAGAATCTGGAGCAGCGGGTGCAGGAGGGGAAATTCCGTGAAGATTTATTCCACCGCCTGAACGTGATCCGGGTGCATTTGCCGCCGCTGCGCGAGCGTCGGGAAGATATTCCTCGTCTGGCCCGCCATTTTCTGCAGATTGCCGCCCGCGAGCTAGGTGTTGAAGCCAAACAGCTGCATCCGGAAACGGAGACAGCGCTGACCCGCCTGGCGTGGCCGGGCAACGTTCGCCAGCTGGAAAACACCTGTCGCTGGCTCACCGTCATGGCCGCCGGCCAGGAGGTGCTGACGCAGGATCTGCCGAGCGAACTGTTTGAGACCACCATTCCTGATAGCCCGACGCAGATGCAGCCAGACAGCTGGGCGACGCTGCTGGGTCAGTGGGCCGATCGGGCGCTGCGCTCCGGTCATCAAAACCTGCTCTCAGAAGCGCAACCCGAAATGGAACGCACGCTGCTGACAACCGCCCTGCGTCATACTCAAGGACATAAACAGGAGGCTGCGCGCCTGCTGGGATGGGGTCGTAATACCCTGACGCGTAAGCTAAAAGAGTTGGGTATGGAGTAGGGTTTAACGGCGTGATGAAAAATAGCCGATCAGCGCAAAGTGCTGCTATTTTGTACTTTACTGTTCCGATGAGTTGAGTATGATCGTGCCCGGCATTAGGGGAGAGCATCATGTTTGAATCACTGGTGAGTATGATATCGAGCGGCGCCGCTGCGAGTCACACGCCGCAAACGGCAGTCGCTGCCGTGCTGTGCGCTGCGCTGGTCGGGCTGTTCAGCTAATTGTTCCCCCTCTCCTGCGGGAGAGGGGGAAAACATTAAATCACCCGTGAGAACTGCTGCATCCGAGCCTTTTGCCGGAGATAGGCATCAAAGCACATGCAGATGTTGCGGATCAGCAGGCGGCCTTTCGCCGTTACCTGGATAGCCTTACTCTCCACCACCACCAGCCCGTCATGCGCCAGCGGCGCCAGCAGTTTCAGGTCCTCGGCAAAATAAGTCTGAAAATCCACGGCCCACTGCGCTTCGACGGCATCAATATCCAGACGGAAGTTACAGATCAACGCCTTAATCACGTCGCGACGCAAACAGTCGTCACGGGTTAACGCGATCCCGCGCCACAGGGCGTTCCCTTGCTCTGCCACCTGCTGGTAGTACTGCTTCAGCTCTTTTTGGTTCTGAGCGTAGCTGTCGCCAATCATGCTGATCGCAGACACGCCCATCCCCAGCAAATCGGTATCGCCCTGAGTGGTGTAGCCCTGGAAATTGCGATGCAGTACGCCGTGACGTTGCGCGACCGCTAATTCATCATCAGGACGCGCGAAGTGGTCCATGCCGATAAACTGATAGCCCGCCGCCGTCAGCGAGCCGATGGTCTCCTGGAGGATCTCCAGCTTCTGTTCAGCAGAGGGCAGATCGGCATCTTTAATTTTGCGCTGTGCGGCAAAGAGCGTGGGCAGATGCGCGTAGTTAAACACGCTCAGGCGGTCAGGGTTGAGCTCGGCGACCTTTTGCAGGGTGAAGGCAAAGCTCTCCGGCGTTTGCTTCGGCAGGCCGTAGATGAGGTCGATATTGGTCGAAGTAAATCCAATCTCCCGCGCATGGCGAAGCAAGTCAAAGATGAACGCTTCGTCCTGCTCGCGGTTAACCAGACGCTGAACCTCTTTATTGAAGTCCTGCACGCCCATACTCAGGCGGTTGAAACCCTCAGCGCGTAAATGATCGAGGACATCCAGCTCGATTTCACGCGGATCGACCTCGATAGAGATCTCGGCTTCGGCGCTGAAATGAAAATGGGTACGCAACAGATCCATCAGGCGACTGATTTGCGCCTTATTGAGATAGGTCGGCGTGCCGCCTCCCCAGTGCAGTTGCTTAACCTGACGGTTGGCAAACAGCGGCGCGCGGTGGATGATCTCCTGTTCAAGGAGATCGAGATACTGATCGGCCTTATGCTGCTGGCGGGTGACGATCTTATTGCAGCCGCAGAAATAACACAGCTTATGGCAAAACGGGATATGCACATACAGCGACAGGGGACGCTGTGGGTAACGGGCCACAGCGGCATCGAATTCCGCCGCGCCGAATTGTGGTGAAAACTCCAGCGCGGTGGGATACGAGGTATAGCGCGGCCCGGAATAGTTATATTTCTGGATCAGGGCCAGATCCCAGTCGATTATCTGCTCAGACATGCTCACTCCTTCCGATGGTGCCGCCGACGGGTACGCCGTCCCGGCCCCACCGCACCGCGGGTCATGAGCCGGTTGCGCAGCCATTTTTGACGCCGCGACAACCGTCGTAGTTTAACGAATAACCACAGCAGATAACATATAACCAGAAGGGTTATAAGCAGTACCGGGGATCCGATGGGATGCAAATGTTAGTTTCCACCCTTCAGCAGACGCATCATATCTTCCTGACGCTCTTCCTCTTCTTCATCTTCGTCTTCGTAAGAGAGGCCGAGCTGCTGCATCAGCTCATCAATACGATCCAGTTTGGCATCCACCCAGCTCTGCTCTTCAGCATTCAGGGTACCGCCCTCTTCCAGACGTTCCAGCAGCGCGTCCAGGCGCTCATCATTCTCCAGCAACTCCAGCTCAGCCTGCGGTGAAAGCATAGGTTTCTCGCTCTTTGGTTTATGCTGCTTGGGAGCTGGAGCGCTGCTTTCGCTCGCGCCCAGCGGGATTGGTTTTTTGCTGCCCACGCGCGGATCTTGCGCCTGGCGCTGTTTTTTACCCGCTGAAGCCGCATCGCCGCCGTTCGCGCGACTTCCTGCCGCGTGGCCACGATGTTTCTTCTGCCGTTTGCGATCGCGAGCTTCCTGATTTAACTCTTCACGCGACTTGCGGCCGGATTTGCCACGGGTGGCGGATGTCGGTTTTTTCATGGTGTGTAATCTTCAGACAGTATTATTCAGTATAGAATTGAGGCGGAATCTAGCAGAAAGCAAGCAAAGAAAAAAGGCGACAGATTACTCTGTCGCCTTTTTCCTCACTGACCACCCTTAACGGGCTCTTCTTTCCCTGTTCGCTAACGACTTACCCTGTCTTTCCCTTAGCGTCCAACGGTCCCTGTTTCTTCCTTTTCCCTTTGAAACGTTTCCAAAACGCGTGTCATCCTGGCAATCCTGTGGTCTTCGCCTCCTGGCGCTTCCTGACCCCTCGTCCTGAGTCCTCATCCTTTTCAGCATCCTCGCCGTTGTGTATTACTTTACCGTGTTGACAAAAATCGACAACCAGTCTGGCCGTTAAAAATCTACTTTCAGATTTCTCTATTTTTATAATTTATTTAGTTTCATATGGTTATGATTTATTGGCCTTATTTTTCTCAGGCATGTCCTATACGAAGAATAGCCAATGTCTCACAAAGTGCAGGGTTTTTACTTACAGAACCGGCGTGCGGTAAAAACAGCCTTTTTCTGCTGTTCAGGTATAATCCCTGCCATAGCCTGTTTTAACGGAGACGACCGTCTTGACCAACTGGAATTATCAACTGACGCACTTTGTCACCAGCGCGCCAGATATCCGCCATCTTCCTGCCGATACTGGTATTGAAGTGGCATTCGCCGGCCGCTCCAATGCGGGAAAATCCAGCGCACTGAATACGCTGACCAACCAGAAAAGCCTGGCGCGGACCTCCAAAACGCCCGGACGTACACAGCTGATTAACCTGTTCGAAGTTGCCGAAGGCAAACGCCTGGTCGACCTGCCCGGCTATGGTTATGCGCAAGTCCCGGAAGAGATGAAGATCAAGTGGCAGCGCGCGCTGGGAGAATATCTGGAAAAACGTCTGTGCCTGAAGGGCCTGGTGGTTCTGATGGACATTCGCCACCCGCTTAAAGATCTCGATCAGCAGATGATCCAATGGGCGGTAGAAAGCGATATTCAGGTGCTGGTGCTGCTGACCAAAGCCGATAAGCTCGCCAGCGGCGCGCGTAAAGCGCAAGTGAATATGGTGCGTGAAGCGGTACTGGCCTTCAATGGCGATGTCCAGGTTGAACCCTTCTCCTCGCTGAAAAAATCTGGCGTGGATAAGCTGCGACAGAAGCTGGATAGCTGGTTTAACGAAATCCCGCCGCAGGAAGAAGAGCGCGCCGCAGACGAGTAATCGTCACGAACAGCCGGATAAGAGCGTACCGCGCCTTATCCGGGTTCCTCTCCAGAATCAAGCACAAGCGTGTCCTGTCCCTTTGCCACTTTTCTTTCGCGCAATAAAAAACGCCCCGGTCATAAATGACCGGGGCGGCTAAAATATTCAGCCAAATCCGATTACGTGAAGTAAAAGGTCTGAAAGATAGAACATCTTACCTCTGTACCCTACGCGAATAACTCTACTCTTCTTTCGCTCACGGATAAAGCATTTTTTGTAGTTTTTTTTCACTATTTACATAGCAAATTCAAATGATCCTCACAAAACTCTATAAGTTATGTTGCTTACTTACAGAAAATCGCGTTGCGCTTTGTATACTTAGTGCGCTTGATCCCAGTTTTCTCCGCTGCCCACTTCCACCAGCAACGGTACCGCCAGCGTAGTGCTGTTCTCCATCAGTTCGTGGATCTTTTTCGATACGGCATCAAGCTCATCTTTATGCACTTCAAAGACCAGTTCATCGTGAACCTGCATGATCATCCGCACGCGAGGCTTCTCGCTGCGCAGCCATTCATCAACGGCAATCATCGCCCGCTTGATGATATCCGCAGCCGTCCCCTGCATCGGGGCGTTAATCGCCGCACGTTCCGCACCGGCGCGACGAGCGCCATTGCTGGACTTGATATCCGGTAAATAGAGTCGACGGCCATCCAGCGTTTCAACATAACCTTGCTCCTTCGCCTGCGCGCGGGTGCGCTCCATATACTCCAGCACGCCCGGATAACGCTCGAAATAAAGATCCATGTACTTCTGCGCTTCTTTACGCGGGATGTTCAGCTGGCGGGCCAGGCCAAAGGCGCTCATGCCATAGATCAGACCGAAGTTGATAGCTTTCGCACTGCGCCGCTGTTCGCTGCTGACGCTGTCCAGCGGTAAGCCAAACACTTCAGCCGCCGTCGCCCGGTGAATATCCTTCCCTTCCGCGAAGGCGGTCAGCAGGCCTTTATCCCGCGACAGGTGCGCCATAATGCGCAGCTCGATTTGCGAGTAGTCCGCCGAGACAATGACGTAATCTTCCGGCGCGATAAACGCCTGGCGAATACGGCGCCCTTCTTCGTTACGCACCGGAATGTTTTGCAGGTTTGGATCGGTAGACGACAAACGGCCAGTGGCGGTAACCGCCTGATGATAGGAGGTATGCACGCGGCCCGTTTTGGGGTTAATCATCAGCGGCAGCTTATCGGTATAGGTCGACTTCAGCTTCGCCAGCCCACGGTACTCCAGAATCACTTTCGGCAACGGGTAATCGAGCGCCAGCTCTTCCAGTACCTCTTCAGAGGTTGACGGCGCGCCGCCCGGCGTCTTCTTCAGCGGTTTGATACCCTGTTTTTCAAACAGGATCGTTTGCAGCTGTTTGGTGGAGGAGAGATTAAACGCTTCCCCGGCGATCTCATGCGCCCGCTGCTCCAGCTCAACCAGGCGCTGGGCAATTTCCTGCGAGTGCGCATGCAGCACGGCGGGGTCGATTTTAACGCCATTGCGCTCAACGCGAGACAGCACCGGCACCAGCGGCATTTCAATGTGTTGGAAGATATTCAGCGGACCTTCATGCTGCTGCAGCTTCGGCCACATTTTCAGATGCAACTGAAGCGTGACGTCGGCGTCTTCCGCCGCGTAGCGACCAGCCTCCTCCAGCGCAATCTGGTTAAAGGTGAGCTGATTCTTACCCTTGCCAGCGATCTCTTCGAAGGTAATCGTTTTATGCTTCAGCCAGCGGTCGGAAAGACTGTCCATATCGTGGCGGCCCGCCACGCTGTCGAGAATGTAAGATTCCAGCATGGTATCGAACGCAATCCCGCGCAGCTCAATGTCGTAATTAGCCAAAATGCCGCGATCGTATTTGAGATTTTGCCCAACCTTGAGCAGCTTCTCATCCTCCAGCAGCGGTTTAAGCAGCGCCAGCACGCGCTCGCGCGGGATCTGGTCCGGCGCATCAAGGTAATCATGCGCTACCGGGACATAGGCGGCCACGCCCGGCTCAACAGCGAATGAAAGGCCGACCATGTTGGCGGAGATGTTATCCAGGCTGTCGGTTTCCGTATCAAAGGCAAAGAGCGGCGCCTGCTTCAGCTTATCGATCCAGGTGAGCAGCGTGGCCTCATCAAGGATAGTGACATAGTGCTCTGCTGAAAGTGCAGTAGCGGCTTCAACCTCTTCTTCGGCTTCTGCCGCTGCTGCAGGCACTGCAGGTTTCGCAGCCGGTTTGCCCCCCTTCGCCTGCAGCCATTTCCCGGCTTCAACGTCGGTGGTCCAGCGCTTAAACTCATACTGTCTGAACAGCGCCAGCAGATCGTCTGCCGCCGGCGGCTGCACCTCAAGCTCTTCACAAGTGAGCTCCAGCTCGACGTCGGTTTTGATGGTCGCCAGCTGATAAGAGAGATAAGCCACCTCCTTGTTCTGCTCCAGCTTCGCCGCCATCGTTTTCGCGCCGCGGAAGCTCAGTTCAGCGATTTTCTCCGGTTCCGCATACAGCGTATCGAGGCCGCCAAGGCCTTGCAGCAGCGCCTGGGCGGTCTTTTCGCCCACGCCCGGCACGCCAGGAATGTTATCCGAGGAGTCGCCCATCAGCGCCAGGAAATCAATAATCAGCTCCGGCGGGACGCCGTATTTGGTAACCACCTCATCCGGCCCGAGGATAGTGTTGGTCATGGTATTGATCAGGGTGATCCCCGGCGTCACCAGCTGGGCCATGTCTTTATCGCCGGTACTGATCAGCACCGGACGTCCGGCCCTTTCCGCTTCCCGCGCCAGGGTGCCAATCACATCGTCAGCTTCGACGCCCGGGACTGCCATCAGCGGCAGCCCCATCGCTTTCACCATCTTATGCAACGGCTCAATCTGCGCGCGCAGATCGTCCGGCATCGGCGGGCGATGAGATTTGTAATGTTCGAACAATTCATCACGGAAGGTTTTCCCTTTCGCATCAAAGACCACGACGGCATGAGTCGGTTGATACTGCAGAATCAAACTGCGCAGCATATTCAGTACGCCGTACATAGCCCCGGTGGGCTCCCCTGCGCTGTTAGTCAGCGGCGGAAACGCATGATACGCCCGATAAAGATAGGAGGAGCCGTCAACGAGGATGAGAGGGTTTTCTGGGATCTGAACCATAATTTCCGTGCCTGTTTATCAGATTATGGATAAAGGATGCCACAGACGGGCATGAAATCCTGAATTTTTCCCGCATTTCGCGGAAAAGATTCAACGATCGTCGCGATCGCGCGACAACTTAGCTTGTGGATAACTTTGTGCATAGTTTTACAACGTCAGCTTATCCGCCCCGGGAAATAAATGAATAAATAGTATTAATTACTATTTATCAATCACTTAAAAACAGATCAACGATCCTGGCATTAATTTGATGACCTAATCTTCCATGTGGATAGAAGATCCTTGTTTTTTTCTGTTCTGGTAAGACCCGTCATTTGCCGCGTTTTCTGGTAAAATCAGCCCCTTGCGCAGCTTAAAGGCGCTCTTTGTCAGCCTAACTTTCTGAATAAACTAACTATGTCGAGATTACTCGCTGCGATAACACTTCCGCTGAGTATCGCCTTAACCATCTTAGTCACCGTTATCTGCTCTGTACCGATCATCGTCGCCGGGCTGATTAAACTGCTGGTCCCCATTCCAGCGGTATGGCGCTCTATATCCGTTTTTTGCAATTTTATGATGTACTGCTGGTGCGAAGGGCTGGCGCTGCTGTTGCATCTCAATCCCTGGCTAAAATGGGACGTCCAGGGTCTGGAAGGCCTGAACAAAAAGAACTGGTATCTGCTGATCAGCAACCACCACAGCTGGGCAGATATCGTGGTGCTGTGCGTACTGTTCCGCAAGCATATTCCGATGAATAAGTACTTTCTTAAACAACAGCTGGCGTGGGTACCGTTCATCGGTCTCGCCTGCTGGGCGCTGGATATGCCTTTTATGCGCCGCTATTCGCGTAGCTATCTTATTCGTCACCCGGAACGCCGTGGTAAAGATGTCGAAACCACCCGCCGTTCATGTGAGAAATTCCGCTCACATCCGACGACTATCGTCAATTTCGTGGAAGGCTCACGTTTTACCGACGCAAAAAAGCGCGAGACGCGCTCCCCTTACCACAATCTTTTACCACCGAAAGCGGCAGGTATTGCCATGGCGCTCAATGTTCTCGGTTCGCAGTTCGATAAACTACTGAACGTTACGCTGTGCTACCCGGAAAATAATGCAAGGCCGTTTTACGACATGTTAAGCGGCCGACTGACGCGCATTGTGGTTCGTATCAATCTGGTACCGATTGGCGAAGAGCTACACGGCGATTACGTCAACGATAAGAACTTTAAGCGTGGCTTCCAGCGCTGGCTGAATGGGCTGTGGGAAGAGAAAGACCGTCAGTTAACTGACATTATGCGGGACAAAGAAGGGGCGCCACGGTAAAGCAGATAGAGTAACGCCGGTCAGTGACCGGCGCTTTTTTTATTTCTTCTCAACCAGCTGCTTCACGGTATCCGCATACTGAGCGACGAAGACATCCATATTGCTGGTGTCCATCCCCTGCGGGTTCAGCTGGTACTTACCATTGACGTACATAGCCGGTACCCCCTGCAGCTGCAGATCGGCTGCCGCTTTCTCCTGCTGAGCGACCAGAGATTTCACCACGAAGCTGTTCCATGCGGCATCGTAGTCTTCCCCTTTCACGCCAGCGTCGACGAACACTTTACGAATGTCAGCCAGGCTCTGCACGGTCTGGTTTTTCTGCACCGCTTCGAACATCGGCGCCGTAATTTTATCTTCAACGCCCAGCGCGATGGCAACAGCCCATGCCTGCGTCAGCTCCTTGCCCAGCGGCCCCAGGAACTCGACGTGGTATTTGGTCATTTTGGTGCCTTCTGGCAGTTTCTGGCGCACGCTGTCAGAGACATGCAGCACTTCTTCAAACTGATAGCAGTGCGGGCAGTAGAATGAAAAGAACTCAAGCACCTGTGGCTCGCCAGCAACCGGCTTATCAAGGGTGATGTACTGCTTGCCGTCGGTGATCTGGGCAGCGGATGCACTAAAAGCCAGAATCATACCAGCCAGCGCCAGCCAAACTTTTTTCATGATTTACTCTCTCCTGGATATATCACATTAATACATTGGCGTTAACTGAAGCGGGGGTTCCTGTAGAACCTTCACCTGCTCGAGAAAAGTAGACGTCTGCCCTCGCCAGTAATCCTCCCCGGTTAACCAGGGGAAATTAACCGGGAAAGCCGGATCGTCCCAGCGTCTGAGCAACCACGCCAGATAATAAACCAGTCGCATGGCGCGTAAAGGTTCAATAAGCGCGATTTCATCGCTGTTAAAGGGGCTGAATTCCTCATAGGCCTCGACGATGGTCTCCAGCTGCATACGCTGTTCAGCCTTATCGCCGTTGAGCAGCATCCACAGATCCTGAATCGCCGGGCCGGTTCGCGCATCGTCTAAGTCAACAAACAGCGGCCCATCGCGCCAGAGGATATTGCCTGCATGGCAGTCACCATGCAGGCGCAAAGTAGTCCCGCCGCCGTGCCATTGGGTCATGACGGCAGCGATGAGTTTATCGGTCGCCTTCAGGAAATCGGCCTTCAGGCCTGACGGGATAAGCGTCGACTGTTCAAATACCTGGCGCGGTTCCAGCAGATACTCCTGCACGCCAATCTCCGGACGCGCAGAAAAGCGCTGTTTGCGCCCGGTCTGGTGCAGGCGCCCAAGATAACGGCCAACCCACTCCATCTGATCAAGGTTATCCGCCTCGAACTGTCGGCCGCCAAGGCTTGGGAAAACGGCAAAATAAAATCCCTGATGCTGATGAAGCGTACTGTCGTTAAATAACAGCGGCGCAGCAACGGGCACTTCATCTTCTACAAGCTGAAGCGCAAACTGGTGTTCTTCAAGGATCTGCGCTGCCGACCAGCGCTCAGGACGATAGAACTTCACCACATAGCGATGACGCTCTTCGTCCTGGAACTGATAAACGCGGTTCTCATAGCTGTTCAGCGGGGTAAGACCGGAGTCCACCCGCATACCCAGATCGAATAATCCATCGATAATGGTATCCGGGCGAAGCGTCTGAAAAGTAAAAGCCTTATCGTGCATCCTGACATCCGATAATCGTACGAATAGTTCAGGATATCATCTCATTGCGCTTTACGCGGCAGCGCTTACAACCTTTTACTCTTTTATTACGCCGCGGGCGCGCAACAGCGCGGTTTTAAAGTCCTCTTCATAATCCTTCTGAATACCCGGGATGACAGCATCTTTTGAAGAGTCACGCATCTTCAGGTGATAGATCAGAATATCGTCGGAAAGATCGCTCAGTTCGCCATCATAGCCGGCCTCTTTCGCCAGCTTCTGCAAAAATTGCATCAGGTTCAGTTCAGGCTCTTTCTGCCAGGCGGGCTGGAGAAGTTCAATTACTTCATTCAGACGTTTACATTTCATGGTCATGCTCCTTACTCTTGATAGGGACAAGTTAACAGGGTCAATCCCACAATGAAAGAGGCGATATTCATATGCAAAGCGAGGCGATAACCGGCGTCGTGCTGGCGGGCGGCAGGGCCACGCGAATGGGCGGCATTGATAAAGGATTACAGTTGCTCAATGGACGTCCTCTCTGGCGACACGTCGCGGAGGCATTAGCTCCGCAGGTAGATGAGTTAGTGATTAGCGCCAACCGTCACCTTACGCAGTGGCAAGCCAGTGGATATCCGGTGTTTCGTGATACGCAGGCGGGGTACCCGGGTCCTTTAGCCGGTATGCTTGCTGTGATGCAGCAGGTCGCGAGTCCATGGTTTGTTTTTTGCCCCTGCGACACGCCCTTCATTCCGTCATTTTTAGTTGAGCGCTTTATCCAGCAAAAAAGCGCTGCGCCGGTGGTTTGGGCCCATGACGGCGAACGGGATCATCCCGCCGTTGCGCTGGCGCATCGTCAAATTATTCCGCATCTGGAGGCCTGTCTTGCCAGCGGCGAACGCCGGGTAATGGTGTTCATGCGCCAGATGGGCGGCCATCCGGTTAGCTTCAGCGAGGTAAAATCGGCTTTTATGAATGTGAATACGCTCGAGGATTTGCAACGTATGCAGGAGCCATCATGATCCCGCTATTAGCGATTGCCGCCTGGAGCGGTACAGGGAAAACGACATTATTAAAGCGTCTCATTCCTGAGCTGTGCGCTCAAGGATTACGTCCTGGTCTGATCAAGCATACCCATCATGATATGGACGTGGATAAGCCGGGCAAAGATAGCTATGAATTGCGCAAGGCGGGCGCTGCGCAAACCATTGTCGCCAGCGAACAGCGGTGGGCGCTGATGACCGAAACACCCGAGAAGCCGGAATTAGATCTCACATGGCTGGTCAGTCGAATGGATGCCAGCAGACTGGACCTTGTTTTGGTCGAGGGTTTCAAGCATGAAGCAGTGCCTAAGATCCTGCTTTTTCGGCAAAACAGCGGCCATCGTGTGGAAGAGTTAACGATGGATGATCATACCATCGCCGTGGCCAGCGATGTATCGATCGCGACCTCACTTCCGCTGTTGGATTTAAATAATATTCCGCAGATTGCGACATTTATTGTCGGCTGGTTAGCGAAGCAGTAGCAGAACTTCAGGCGATATTTTTCCCTGAGTCAGTGCTGCATATCTTGTCCGCGCCACAGGGGCGTAGCCCCATGTCAGATCCGTAGCCCCGGTAAGCGCAGCGCCACCGGGGGAAGCATGTCGGCACCCTCGCCGGAGGACAAAAACGCAAAAAAGCTCAGTCTTTCGACTGAGCTTTCTGCTTTATTTGATGCCTGGCAGTTCCCTACTCTCACATGGGGAGACCCCACACTACCATCGGCGCTACGGCGTTTCACTTCTGAGTTCGGCATGGGGTCAGGTGGGACCACCGCGCTAGTGCCGCCAGGCAAATTCTGTTTTATCAACACGTCCTGCGGACGCATCGATTAATCTGTATCGAAGCTGAAAATTCTCTCAAATCGCCAAAACATCTTCGGCGTTGTAAGGTTAAGCCTCACGGTTCATTAGTACCGGTTAGCTCAACGCATCGCTGCGCTTACACACCCGGCCTATCAACGTCGTCGTCTTCAACGTTCCTTCAGGAGACTTATAGTCTCAGGGAGAACTCATCTCGGGGCAAGTTTCGTGCTTAGATGCTTTCAGCAC
>NZ_JBEAKW010000036.1:0-80782 GCF_040065795.1 Klebsiella sp. JB_Kp004
TTTGCGCGCTTTGGCGCGGGCGATGGCGGCTTCCACCGCGGCTTTACGCGGGTCGGCCGGCTCGGCCGCCGGAGTTTCCGCCGGCGCGGCCTGCTGCTGCGCTTTACGCGCCCGGGCTTCGGCCTTCCGCGCTTCGCGGGCGGCGATCGCCTCGCTGTTGTCTGGTCTGGCGCCGGCCTGAATCACGATAGGCTGCGCGGCGTCGCGCTGTTTATCACGTACCCGGGCCAGGGCGGCGTTAATCGCATCCTGATCTTTGGCGGCAGGCTGGACGGCGGCTTTTTTATGCCGCTCGGCGCGGGCCGCTTTCTCACGCTCCAGGCGCGCCTGTCGGGCCTCGAATCGCGCTTTGGCTTCAGCAGCGCGCTGCTCTTCCTGACGAATCGCCGCGATCTCGGCTTTCTCCTGACGGAAGTACTGCACCAGCGGAATATTGCTTGGGCATACCCACGCGCACGCGCCGCATTCGATGCAGTCCGCCAGATTGTGGGCGGTGGCTTTATCGTGCTGCTGGCCTTTGCTGAACCAGTAAAGCTGCTGCGGCAGCAGATCGGCCGGGCAGGCGTCGGCGCAGGCGCTGCAGCGAATGCAGCCTTTCTCTTCCGGCGGCTCGCCCATCTCGCTGGCGGAGGGCGCTAACAGACAGTTGGTGATCTTCACCACCGGGACGTCGAGCCCCGGCAGGGTAAAGCCCATCAGCGGCCCGCCCATGATCACCATCGGCTCGGCGCTGGCGCAGAATCCGGCGTCGTTAAGCAGATGGCGCACCGGCGTGCCAAGGCGCGCCCAGACGTTGCCCGGCCGGGTTACCGCCTCGCCGGTGAGGGTGACCACGCGCTCGGTTAACGGCTCTCCGTCAATCACTGCGCGTTTCACCGCATAGGCTGTACCGACGTTCTGCATCAGCACGCCAATGTCCGAAGAACGACCACCGTGGGGTACCTGTTTGCCGGTGAGAATTTGGGTGAGCTGCTTGGCGCCGCCGGAGGGGTATTTGGTGGGGATCACGCGCAGCGAAATGCCATGGGCGTCGCAAAGCACCGCCCGCAGCATCGAGATGGCCTGCGGCTTATTGTCTTCAATGCCGATCAGCACCTCGTCAGGCTGCAGAATATGGGCAAGGATGCGGATCCCTTCGACAATCTGCGCCGCGCAGTCCTGCATCAGACGGTCGTCCGCCGTGATATAGGGTTCGCACTCGGCGGCGTTAATGATCAGCGTTTTAATTTTATCGCCGCCGCCGCGCAGTTTACTGCCGGTGGGGAAGCCCGCGCCGCCGAGGCCGGCAACGCCAAACTGGTGGATGCGCTCAATCAGCGCTTCACGGGTGCGGGTCTGATAGTCGCTCCAGCCGTCGCGTTCGATCCAGCGGTCTTCGCCGTCGGCGTCAATGATCACGCTCATCTCCGCCAGCGCGGACGGATGGGCAGTGGTGTGCGGGGCGATAGCGGCAACGGTGCCGGAGGTGGGAGCGTGAACCGGCAGCATTCTTCCCCAACCGCGGGTCAGCGGCTGGCCGCGCAGCACCCGGTCGCCGACCTTGACGCACAGTTCGCCTTCGGCGCCGATATGCTGCTTCAGCGGAATCACAAAGCGCTGCGGCAGGGAAACCTGGCGCAGCGGGGTGCCGTTTGACTGGGTTTTCATCTCCGGCGGGTGAATACCGCCGTTAAAATCCCAGACTTTGTCTTTTCGGAAAGCGGAAAATAGCTTAAACATGTTGTTCCACAGGAATATTTCGCACCGGGATCGTATGCAGATCCCATTTCCAGGTTTCCGGGGTCGTCGCCACCGGAACGAGTGAAATGCACTGGGTCGGGCAGGGGGCAACACACAGGTTGCAGCCGGTGCACAGGTCGCTCATCACGGTATGCATGGCGCGGGTCGCCCCGACAATGGCATCCACCGGACACGCCTGAATACATTTGGTGCAGCCGATGCAGTTCGGCTCGTCAATCACGGCGAGCATGCGGGCCGGCTCGGCTGCCTGCTCGTCGCCATCGACGGGCTGCGGGTCGACGTTGAGCAGGGCGGCGATTTTTAACATCACCGCTTCGCCACCCGGCGCGCAGCGGTTAATTTTCTCACCCTGCACGCCCACCGCTTCCGCATAGGGGCGGCAGCCAGGGTAGCCGCACTGCCCACACTGGCTCTGCGGCAACAGTTCATCAATTTTTTCCACCACCGGGTCGTCCTGCACCGCGAAACGGCGCGACGCATACCCCAGTATTAAGCCGAAAATCAGCCCTAACAGGCTGATGGCGATCACGGCTATCCAGACTGCGCTCATTACAACTTCACCAAACCACTAAAGCCCATAAAGGCCAGAGACATTAAACCGGCGGTAATCAGCGCGATGGCATTACCGCGGAACGGCGCGGGGACATCGGCCACCACCAGACGCTCGCGGATCGCCGCGAACAGCACCATCACCAGCGAGAAGCCGACGGCGGCGGCAAAACCGTACAGCGCCGACTGCAGGAAATTGTGGCCCAGATTGATGTTCAGCAGCGCCACCCCAAGCACCGCGCAGTTGGTGGTGATCAGTGGCAAAAAGATCCCCAGCAGGCGATAAAGCGCCGGGCTGGTTTTACGCACCACCATCTCAGTGAACTGAACCACCACGGCGATAACCAGAATAAAGGCCAGGGTACGTAAATAAACCAGATTTAGCGGGATAAGGATCCAGGTATCAATCAGCCAGGCGCAAATAGAGGCCAGGGTCATCACGAAGGTGGTCGCGAGCCCCATTCCCATTGCGGTTTCCAGCTTTTTGGAAACACCCATAAACGGGCACAGGCCAAGGAACTTCACTAAAACGAAGTTATTGACAAGGACAGTACCGATAAAGAGCAGTAAATAATCAGCCATCATGCGACCTGAAACGAAAAAAAGCCGCTTATTATCGAATAAAACGATACCGGCGACAACAGGGTAAGTGTGGGGTTTTTACGGATTAACAAAGGTCCGTTTGACCCGCTGTGAACGGCGAAAATAGGGCGCCAGCAGCGCGGCGGCCAGCAGCGGAAACAGTAGCTGACGCAGAGCAAGGGCATCCGAAACGGGGGAGAAGGCAAACGCCTTTATCGCCAGCAGCAGCGTAATGAGCAGCCAGACAATATAGTGTTTCGGCACCAGCGAGCGCCGCTTGAAAAAGGCGATGGTCAGCCAGAGCGTATAAAACCACATGGCGATGGCAAACAACAGCGAGGCGACCCACAGCGCCATGTGTCCGGTGCTCATGGCGCGCAGCAAGGCCCAGGTCTGCGACGACATGAGGGCATTGGCAAAAAATAGCAGCGATAACGAGGCGCTCAACAGCGCCAACAGCAACCAGGCCAGCGGTGCCAACAGCCAGCCGCCGATGCGCTCCGCAGATTGAGACGTCATGTTTCTCCCCTATTCAACGCCAGTATATAAAAGCAGGCCGGGAAGTATAAGCAACTGGCGTGAAGGATGACAGTCTTACTGCACGAATCGCCAAACGGATTTAGGCACCTGGCCCACATCGAACAATTTACCACCGGAAACCAGCTCTGCCCGGCGATGGTCGGCGGCGCGATACATATTAACGATCTCTTCGGTGTCAGTCAGGGAGTAGTTAAGGTGATCAAATAGTTTTTCAAGACTTTCCAGCGAACTGATTTTGCGGAATTTTAATAAATAGTCCAGAACGGTCATTTTCGTATCCATTTTATAATCGGAATAATTACGTTGAATATTATCAGCATTCACTAAACCTACTCTCAACCAACGGCGCCTTCTGCCGGGTCCGCGTGGCATGATTCAGGTTATAAAAACCCATGACAAGGAGCAAAGCCAACCTTGAAGAGCAGGGAGATGTTTAAGAATATTCTAAATCAGACCGGGCGCCGAATGGCGCCCGCAGGAGAAGATTAACGCTGTTCGCCGCGGCTGGCAATAACAGATTTGTACCAATAAAAACTCTTCTTTCGTTTGCGTGCCAGATTTTGCTGGTGGTCCACATAGACAAAGCCATATTGCTTTTGATAACCGTTGAGCCAGCTCAGCAAATCGATAAACGACCAGGGATAATAGCCGCGGACGTCCGCTCCCTGCGCCAGCGCCTTTTCCAGGGCGCCAATATGGCTGCTCAGATAGTCGATTCGCGGATCGTCGACCACCTCACCGGCAATAATCGGGTCTTTCGCCCCAAGGCCATTCTCGGTGATATAGATCGGGATATCGCCATAGCGCGCCTTGATCATCATAATGCCGTCGGTCAGCCCCTGCGGCCAGATCTCCCAGCCCCATTCGGTATAGGTGCTTTGCGGATTACGCACGAAATAGAATAACCCCTCCACGCCAGGCTCGCCGCCGGTGGGGATTTCGGGCGGCTGGGCGGATACCGTTTCCCGACGATAGTAATTCAGACCGATAAAGTCACAGCGGTTGTCTCGCAGCAGCGCGTCGTCCCCTGGAGCAAAGCGCGGTACGCCCCACAGCGCTTGAGTCTGCGCCAGCAGGGCAGCAGGATAGGCGCCTTTTAGCACAGGATCGTACAGCCAGTGGGTATGGATGGCGTCAGCCAGGTCGGTAGCCTGCCGGTCTGCCTCGCTGTCGGTGAGTGGGGTATGCGGCTGCAGCACATTGACGAAACCAATCTCGCCCGCCACGGCCATCTCGCGAAAAGCCTTCACCGCCAGCGCATGGGCGATAAATACGTGATGACAGGCCTGGATGGCGCGCGCCGGATCGCGAACGGCCGGGGGATGCAGGCCGTTAATGTAGCCGTGGCCGATGAAGACAATGGTCTCGTTAAAGGTCGCCCACAGCTTCACCCGCGAACCAAAGCGCGCGTAGCACAGGCGGGCGTACTCGGCGAAGGCCTCGGCGGTGCTGCGTGCTTCCCAGCCGCCCTCATCCTGCAGGGCCTGCGGCAGGTCCCAGTGATAGAGGGTGATCATCGGCTCAATATTATGCGCCAGCAGTTCATCGATCAGATCGCTATAAAACTGTACGCCTGCTTCATTAACCTCGCCGCGCCCGGTGGGCAGCAGGCGGGGCCAGGAGATGGAAAAGCGATAGCTCTGCAGACCCATCTCGGCCATCAACGCCACGTCTTCGCGAAAACGGTGATAGTGATCGACAGCGATATCGCCGGTGGTCCCTTCAAAGGTGGTTCCCGGCAGGTGAGAGTAAATATCCCAGATTGACGGTCCTTTACCGTCAGCGTCGTGCCCACCTTCGACCTGATACGCTGCGGTAGCGGCACCCCATAAAAAATGTTGCGGAAAAGCGGCCATGATAAAGCTCCCAGTCTGATGATAGAGGGAGTGTAATCAAAGCAAGGAGAGTTGTGCAACCGGTTTCTGAAACCGGTTGCACAGTTGCGAAGCAGGTCACTGTTTCACGGCGGCGCTACTTTGTCTGCACCACATCCGCTGGCGGTGGCGACTGGTAATTATCAATATGGTGCGCGATAACCAAAAGCAGTGCGGAAATCCCAAAAACAATCCAGCCAATAAGTTCTACAATACGGGTAAAAACAGTCGTCATAACACTTCAATATCCTTTGAACACAGTGGGAAATGTTACTCCATGGTCAGCAGATCACAAGGGGTATCTGTCTGATTTTGCACGCATGCGGTAAAACCTTACGTGGAAAAATGATAAGTTTGAGTCGCGGTTTGTAAGAATATTCTCATTAACCAGATATTGACATCAGCTGAATAAACGAGGCGGTAACATGAGTGATGCGATCCGGGTGGGGCTGGTGGGCTATGGCTACGCCAGCAAAACGTTTCATGCGCCGTTAATCAGCGGCACGTCTGGCCTGGCGCTGACGACGGTCTCCAGCAGCGACGCGGCCAAAGTTCATGCCGACTGGCCTGGCGTGAAGGTGGTCAGTGCGGCGAGTGAATTGCTGGACGACCCGGAGATCGATCTGGTGGTCATCGCCACGCCGAACGACACGCACTTCCCACTGGCGAAAGCGGCGCTGGAGGCCGGGAAGCACGTGGTGGTGGATAAACCCTTTACCGTGACACTGTCACAGGCTCGCGAGCTGGAGAGCCTGGCGAAGCACTGTGGTCGGGTGCTGTCGGTATTTCACAACCGGCGCTGGGACAGTGATTTCTTAACGGTCAGAACGTTGATCAACGAAGGCCAGCTGGGAGAGGTGTGTTACTTCGAATCACATTTCGACCGTTTCCGGCCGCAGGTGCGCCAGCGCTGGCGGGAGCAGGCGGGCCCCGGGAGCGGTATTTGGTATGATCTTGGACCGCATCTGCTCGACCAGGCGGTGGCGCTGTTTGGTCTGCCGGTGAGCATCACGGTCGATCTCGCTCAGCTTCGGCCCGGCGCGCAATCCACCGACTATTTTCACGCGGTGCTGGCCTATCCCCAGCGGCGGGTGGTGCTGCACGGCACATTGCTCGCCGCCGCGGAGAGCGCGCGCTTTATCGTCCACGGCTCGCGGGCCAGCTATATCAAGTACGGTCTCGACCCGCAGGAAGAGCGGTTGAAAAATGGCGAACGTTTGCCGCAGGAGGACTGGGGGTATGATATGCGTGACGGTACTCTCACTCGCGTCGAAGGCGACGAACGCAGCGAGGAGACGTGGCTGACGCTGCCGGGCAATTATCCCGCTTACTATGCCGCTATCCGCGATGCGCTCAACGGAGTGGGAGAAAATCCGGTCCCGGCCAGCGAGGCGATTCAGATCATGACCCTGATTGAGCTCGGTATTGAGTCGGCCCGGCACCGCGCCACGCTCAGCCTGGTGTGAAAAATAGCCCGGCAGCGCGGCTGCCGGGCCGGTAATCAGCCTTTGGCCACCCGCTGAATGAGCGCGGCTTTTTCCTGTTCGCTGAGAAACGCCTGAGTCAGTCCGTTGATCTGCGCCTGGCGGATCTGCTCCCGGCTCAGCCCCGCCGCCGGCGCCGCCACGGTGTATTCGTGGATAATGTCGACCCCCTGGACCGCCGGATCGTCAGTGTTGAGGCTCGCCAGCACGCCGTGCTCAAGGAACTGCTTCAGCGGATGCTGGGCCAGAGAGGGCACGGTGCTGGTTTGCACGTTCGAGGTGAGGCAGGACTCAATCCCGATGCGGTGCTCGGCCAGATAGTCCATCAGGGCGGGATCCTGTACCGCTTTTACCCCATGGCCGATGCGCTCGGCGCCCAGTTCACGGATGGCCTGCCAGATACTTTCCGGGCCGGCCGCTTCGCCAGCGTGGACAGTGATATGCCACCCGGCATCGCGGGCCTGGTTAAAATGACTGAGGAACAGCGCCCCCGGGAATCCCAGCTCATCGCCAGCGAGGTCGAGGGCGGTGATGCCATCGCGGTGGGCGAGCAGGGCCGCCAGCTCTTCCTGGCAGGCCGCTTCGCCAAAGGTGCGGCTTAAAATGCCGATCAGGCGGGCATCGACCTGGAAATCGCGGCACCCCTCACGTACCCCGGCGATCACTGCCTCTACCACGCCGTCGACCGGCAGCTGGTGGGTCATCGCCATATAGCGGGGGGAGAAGCGCAGCTCCACGTAGTGCAGGCCATTGCGCGCCGCGTCTTCGACGTTCTCATACGCCACGCGACGGCAGGCTTCCAGCGAGGCCAGGACTTTCACCCCCCAGTCGAGCTTGGCGAGAAAACTGACCAGATCGGGCTCCAGGCTGGTGACCTGGACGTGGGGACGCAGCGTGTCAAGGGTGGTAGCGGGAAGGGTGATGTTAAACTCGCGGCCAAGATCGAGGATGGTTTGGGCCCGGATGTTACCGTCAAGGTGGCGGTGAATGTCGGTTAATGGCAATGAGGAATCAATCATGGTCGCACTCTTTTTTTAGTTAAAGTGCACGTCATTATACAACAGATACCTAACGCTTTAAAACGATTGAAAAAAGGCAAAAGAAACAAACGCCTGCGCCAGGCCCGGCCGGCGCAGCAGAATGCGGCGCATAATCATTTACATTTATATTTTATTTGAATGTATTCATGTTACATATTAAATTCTGCTTACTTTATCGACGATGAGGCAGGGATGCGGATGTGGAAAGCGTAATCCATAATAATATTGAGGGTTTTCTGCTGTTGTTATTAAGCATGTGGCCCATTCTGTTGGTGGTATTCGTTGGCGTCGCCATCTCCTTCTATACCATGCTGTTACGCAAAACGGCGCTGGCCTGCCTGCTGTTCGCCGTCGCCATCGGCGCCGCAGGCTGGAGCTTTGCCTGAGGCCAGGCCTCAGGGTTTATCCAGCAGGCTCATACTGGAGGTGGCGGCGCCATCATTCAGATTGGACGGCGAATGCCAGTCGCGCCCCGCCAGGGCGCTGTCTCCCTGACCGCTGCTGGCGACGCTGTCCTGCTGCGTCGACAGCGTTGACCCTTCAAGCGCTTCCTCTGCCCCCGACTGGTCGGGCAGAGAACTGCTATACCCGCCATTGTTCGAATACGTATCCATACCGTTGACTTCATTCGGCACCGTGTCGGTGGTGGTCCCGTCATCGTTAATGCAAAATGAGCCGCCGATGCCGTTAGGCTGACAGTCCGCGGCGAAAGTCGGGCTGGCCAACGCGGTCAGCAGCAATAGCGGTAAGCTAATTTTCTTCATTTTTTATCTCCATACGCAGCGTGGCCGACAGATGTTCTCAACTATAGAGGGGAGAGCGCGGCGGCAGGTAACAAAACTGTTTAATTTTGTAATAGCTCATGGTATCCGGCGCCCGTTCGCGTGGCCCGGGCGCAGCGGCTCGGCACAATGCGGTAATCATTTGTTAATTCAACGTAAAGGTTAATGAAAATTTAAGGGAAGGCCGCTATGTTGGCAGCATCACACTTTCCATTAAGGATATTCCATGCGCGATAAATATTCCGGCCTGCAGATTGGCATCCACTGGCTGGTCTTCTTGCTGGTGGTGGTGGCCTATGCGGCGATGGAGCTGCGCGGTTTTTTTCCCCGCAGCGATCGGCCGCTGATTAATATGATTCATGTTTCCTGCGGGATCGCCATTTGCGTGCTGATGGCGGCGCGTCTGCTGGTGCGGCTGAAAACGCCGACGCCGCCGATCGTGCCGAAGCCGTCGCCAATGATGACCGGTTTCGCCCATCTCGGCCATCTGGTTATCTATCTGCTGTTTATTGCCCTGCCGCTGATCGGTATGGTGATGATGTACTGGCGCGGGAATCCCTGGTACGCCTTTGGCCTGACGATGCCGTATGCCCCGCAGAGCGATTTTGAGCGGGTGGACACCCTGAAAGCGATCCATGAATGGTTAGCGAATGCCGGTTACTTCGTGATTGGCCTGCATGCCTTTGCCGCGCTGCTCCATCATTACTGGTGGAAAGATAATACCCTGCTGCGAATGATGCCCCGTAAGCGCTGAATCACTCGCTTCAACATTCAGACCCCGTCCCGCGACGGGGTTTTTTTTGCCTTTGCGGCTAATAAAATATAGTATACCCCCCTATATGATACGGAGGCGTTATCGTGCCACATTCACCTGAAGATAAAAAACGGGCCCTCAGCCGCGTACGCCGCATCCGCGGCCAGGTTGAAGCCCTTGAACGCGCGCTGGAGTCCGGTGAACCCTGTATGACTATCCTGCAGCAGATCGCCTCGATTCGCGGGGCGGCAAACGGTCTGATGGGCGAAATGGTGGAGATCCACCTGCAGGACGAGCTGGTCAGCGGCGACACCACCCCGGACCAGCGGGCCGCGAGAATGGCAGAGGTCGGTCATCTGCTACGATCTTATTTAAAATAACATCACGACGAGGAAGAGACAGTTATGAAATCACGCGCAGCAGTGGCCTTTGGCCCCGGTCAGCCGTTAAAAATCGTAGAGATTGACGTCGCGCCGCCGAAAAAAGGCGAAGTTCTGGTGAAAATCACCCATACCGGCGTGTGCCATACCGATGCCTTCACCCTTTCCGGCGACGATCCCGAAGGCGTCTTCCCGGCGGTGCTGGGCCATGAAGGCGGCGGCGTGGTCGTGGAAGTGGGCGAGGGCGTCACCAGTCTTAAGCCGGGCGATCATGTCATCCCGCTGTATACCGCCGAATGCGGCGAGTGCAAGTTCTGTAAGTCGGGTAAAACCAATCTCTGTCAGGCGGTGCGCGCCACCCAGGGCAAAGGGCTGATGCCGGACGGCACCACCCGTTTCTCGTATAACGGCGAACCGATTTATCACTACATGGGCACCAGCACCTTCAGCGAATACACGGTCTGCGCTGAGATCTCGCTGGCGAAAGTCAATCCGCAGGCGCCGCTGGATAAAGTGTGTCTGCTGGGCTGCGGCGTGACCACCGGCATCGGCGCGGTGCACAACACGGCGAAGGTTAAGCCTGGGGATACCGTCGCGGTCTTTGGCCTGGGCGGCATCGGCCTGGCGGTGATCCAGGGCGCCGTGCAGGCGCAAGCCGGGCGCATTCTGGCGGTCGATACTAACCCGGATAAGTTCACTCTCGCGAAAGAGATGGGGGCTACCGACTTTATCAACCCCAACGACTACGATAGGCCCATTCAGGATGTGATCGTTGAGCTGACCGACGGCGGGGTGGATTTCAGCTTCGAGTGCATCGGTAATGTCAATGTGATGCGCGCGGCGCTGGAATGCTGCCATAAAGGCTGGGGCGAGAGCGTCATTATCGGCGTGGCCGGCGCCGGGCAGGAGATCAAGACCCGTCCGTTCCAGCTGGTGACTGGCCGGGTGTGGCGCGGCTCCGCCTTTGGCGGCGTGAAAGGCCGTAGCCAGCTGCCGGGAATGGTAGAAGACGCGATGGCGGGTAAAATTCGCCTCGACCCGTTTATTACTCATCGCCTGCCGCTGGCGCAAATTAACGAGGCCTTTGGCCTGATGCATGAAGGCAAATCGATTCGCACCGTGATCCACTTTGGCGACCAGTAATCGCTAACGCGCAAGGCGTTTCGTCAGCAGCAAAAAAGGGCCCGAATGGGCCCTTTTGCTTAGGTCAATCAGTGATGGTCAGGAAGCGCGTAGGCGATAATGTAATCGCCGCGATCCGGAGACTGACGGGCGCCGCCCGCATTGATAATGATGTACTGCTTACCGGTTTTCGGCGACACGTAGGTCATCGGGCCGGACTGACTGCCAACCGGCAGACGGGATTTCCAGATCTCCTTGCCGTTAGCGGTATCAAAGGCGCGCAGGTAGAAATCCTGGGTGCCGGCGAAGAACAGCAGCCCGGACTGCGTCGCCAGCGACGCGCCAAGGGTCGGCATACCGATCGGAATCGGCATATGCATGCGGATCCCCAGCGGCCCGGTATCCTCTACGGTGCCTACCGGCACCTGCCACACCAGTTTCCCGGTTTTCAGATCCACAGCGGACATGGTGCCGAAAGGCGGTTTCTGGCACGGAATGCCCAGCGGCGACAGGAAACGTTCGCGCATGGCGCCAAACGGCGTGCCTTCCATCGGCACGATGCCCATCTCAATGCCGCTGGCGTCTTTCGCTACCTTTTCGCGCGGCACCATATAGTTGGCGAGACCGAGACGCATATCGTTAACGAACATCAGGCTGTTGTTGGGATCCACCGAGACGCTGCCCCAGTTCATGCCGCCTAGCGAGCCCGGGAATTGCAGGGAGCGGTCTTCCCCCGGCGGGGTAAAGACTCCCTGGTGGCGCATCTCTTTGAACTGGATACGGCACAGCAGCAGGTCGATCGGCGTCGCGCCCCACATATCGGACTCGGTCAGCGTCTGGTTGCCGATCATCGGCATTCCCACCGAGTAAGGCTGCGTCGGCGAGTAGCGCTCGCCTTTGACGTTGCCCACCGGCACCGGTCGCTCTTCCACTTTCGCCACCGGCTCGCCGGTTTCGCGATTGAGCATAAAGATCATGCCCTGCTTGCTGGTCTGCACCAGCACCGGGGTGGTGCCGCCCTTGCCGTCAGGCAGATCGTACAGCAGCGGCTGAGACGGCAGGTCAAAGTCCCACAGGTCGTGGTGGGTGGTCTGGAAGTGCCAGCGTACCTGGCCGGTCGCGGCATCCACAGCGACGATAGAGGAGCTGTATTTGTCGTCCAGCGCGGTTCGTTCGCCGCCGAAGAAGTCTGGCGTAGCGTTGCCGGTCGGCAGATAGATCAGGTTCAGCTTCGCGTCGTAAGACATCGCCGACCAGACGTTCGGCGTGCCGCGCGTATAGGTCTGGCCCTCCGGCGGTACGCCGGTCAGCGCCGAATTACCCGGATCCCACGCCCAGGCCAGTTTACCGGTATGGACGTCAAACGCGCGGACCACCCCCGGCGGTTCGCCGGTAGAGTAGTTATCCGCGACGCGGCCGCCCACCACCACCACATTGCCCGCGACCAGCGGGGTAGAGGTCTGTTGATAGTAGCCCGCTTTGACTTCGCCCATTCCGACGCTGAGGTCGACAATACCGCGATCGCCGAAGCTCTCGCACAGTTTGCCGGTGTCGGCATCAATGGCGATCAGGCGGGCATCGATTGTCGGCAGGAACAGACGACGGGAGCAGGCGGCAGGCTGGGCGCCTGACGCTGGCGTCGTCTGCGCCTGGCTATCTTCGTAATAGCCTAAGCCGCGGCAGCGCTGCCAGTTAGGCGAAGAGGATTTGGAGTCATAGCGCCATTTCTCTTTGCCGCTGTCGACATCCAGCGCCAGCACTTTGCTGTATGGGGTACAGACGTAAAGGGTATCGCCAATCTGTAGCGGGGTATTCTGATCTTCCGCGCCGGAGCCATTGCTCTGCGGAATATCCCCAGTATGCGCCACCCAGGCTACCTGCAGCTGGTTGACGTTGTGCTTGTTGATTTGATCGAGAGCGGCGAAGCGGTCGCCGTGGGTGGTGTTGCCCCAGTGCGCCCAGTTTTTCTGCTCTTCGCCCGGTGCGACGGGTTTCACCGGTACCGCTTCCGTGGCGCTGACCAGCGGTTCGGATTTAAACATCCAGCCAAAGCTTCCCGCCAGCGCCACGGCGAGCACGGCGGCGATGGCAAAAGCCGGGCCTTTTTTCGCCGGCGGGCTGGCGAGGAAAGGCCAGACCAGGGCGGCGAGAAAGGCCAGCACGCCAAGGGCGAACAGGCGCGAGAAGAGCGGCCAGAAGTTCCAGCCAGCGTCGCCGATCGCCCAGATCACTGAGGCGATAAACGCCACGGCGTACAGCAAAATCCCGCCGCGGCGGTGACGGAAAATTAGCACTGCCGCGATAACCATCACCACGCCCATCAGCGCAAAGTACAGCGTGCCGCCGACGAGAGCCAGTTTTGCCCCCAGAATACCGATAGCCAGACCGATGATCAGCATCAGTCCGGCGAGAAGCCACTGCAGGATCCGGGGGAATCCGCGCGGCGCGTTGCCAGTTGTCATGAAATCTCCTTAACCACACCAGCCACCTCATTACGAACCAAATGAAACAAAGTTATTTTGTTTTATTTTTGAATGAAGTGGTTTTTATCTTCATAAAGCCAAATTTATTGCCTGCTTTGATTTCATATGAACCATTTGGTGAAATCGCGATATGATAGATCTGTTAAAGAAATTTGCGCAAATGTTAATAAATAATTTCGCACTAAATGATTATTTTGCTGAATGTGTCTCAGTCGGCGTCGGCTCCCCGGCCGCGACGGGCCGGGGGAGCGGCGGATCAGGCAGGCATTGATTTACGAATAGCGCTGAGCAGGGTGTGCGTCCCGGGGGTCAGCGTCGCATCGACGCGGGTTAAAATGCCGATGGGCTCCCCGGCGCCCTGGGTGGCAATCGGCAGGGCGGTTAGTACGCCACGGCGAAGATCGTCTTTCACCGCCCCGGAAGGGACGAACCAGACATAGTCAAAATCAACCGTTAGCTGGCGCGACAGGGAAGCGGACAGAGTCTCGATGCAACCGGCGGGCATTTTACACCCCTGGCTCTGGAGCAGCGCTTCGGCGTTTTGCCGCGGCACGGTGCCCTTTGGCGAGACCACCACCGGCCACTCCATCACCCGACTGAGGGTCACCGTCTCCTGCAGCAGGGGATGTCCCGGACGAACCACCAGCTTAAGGGATTCCAGGAACAGCAGTTCGTAATGCAGGCCGCTCATCAGCTCCGGATCGGACATCCGTCCGATGCCGATGTCGATCTCCCCGGACTTTAACCCGGCGAGCAGCATGGTGTTGTTCATGGTGGCGACCTGCAGCGTGATATCTTTTTGCTGCTTATGGAACTGGCCGATCACCGTCGGCAGGATCCCCAGCGCGGCGGTAGGCAGCGCGCCGATGCGTACAATATCGTTATTCAGGCCCTCTTTACGGTTCAGCGCCTGGCCCGCCGAGTTAAGGGCATCAAGCACCTTCACGGCATGAGTCAGAAACTGTTCCCCGACCAGGGTCAGCTGCGCCCCCAGACGTCCCCGCTCAAACAGACGGGTACCGGTCAGCTGTTCAAGCTCGTTAAGCGTTTTTGAAAGTGCTGGCTGGCTCAGATTTAAAGTTTCAGCCGCGCGCCCCAGCGTTCCCTGTTGAGCGACGGCCACGAAGGTGTGTAGATGGCGCAAGCGAATGCGCTGACTGAAGAGACCATTTTTTTCCATAGTAAGATGATGTTAAAAACACAGCGGTGAAAGAGACAAGCGGCCTTGTTTAAATTTGATAACCAGATAGCAAAATATTTTTAACATTTGAGCTGATTACATTACAAGATCTTTCCCTATGGTTTAACACGCCGTCGCCCCGGCAGTGCGGGGCGACGGCGGTGGTCAGCATGGCCGCTAGATATCGAAAAAGACGGTTTCGTTCTCGCCCTGCAGATAAATGTCGAAACGATAGACCACTTCCGCACCGCGAACTTCGCGCTCAGCGATTAAGGTTTTGCGTCTCACCTCCCACTCGATGAGATTCAGCACCGGGTCGCTGGCGTTGGCCTCGTGCTCATCGGCAAAATACATCCGCGTATTGAGGCCAATATTGATCCCCCGGGCCACCACCCACAGATTGACGTGCGGCGCCATCAGACGGCCATCGCGGCCAACCACCGCGCCGGGCTTGATGGTTTCAAAGCGCCAGACGCCGGAGGTGAAGTCAGAGCAGGTGCGTCCCCAGCCGCGAAATCCCGGGTCGACCGCTTTCTGCTGCTGACGATCGTCAGGATGGTTATAGCGTCCCGCGGCGTTGGCCTGCCAGATCTCCAGCAGCACATCGCGGACTGGGGTTCCGGAGCCGTCGATAACCCGGCCTTCAATGGTGATCCGTTCTCCGACGGTATCGGCGGTGGTGAGAACCGGACCAAAATTTTTCTCAAAAATATGGAAACCCGCGGCGTCCGGCGCCAGACCAATATGAACATAGGGTCCCGCGGTCTGCGAGGCGGTTTCAGGCAGATACTCTTTCATCGGGCGGCCCCCTGAGTGCGATTTTCAAACAGCGTGGCGCGATGGCCGCGCAGAACAAGGTCGAAGCGGTAGGCCAGACAATCCAGCGGCACGGCGGCGTGCATGTCCAGCTCGGCGATCAGGGTGCGCACGGCGTCGTCATTATTAATGGTTCTGACGATCGGGCACTGCTTGATCAGCGGGTCGCCTTCGAAATACATCTGGGTGATCAGGCGCTGGGCCCAGGCGTCGCCCGAGAGCGAGAAATGAATATGCGCCGGACGCCAGTCGCTGGCCTGGTTGCGCCAGGGGTAGGGGCCGGGCTTGATGGTGCGAAAACAGTAATAGCCGTTCTCGTCGGTCAGCACCCGGCCGCAGCCGCCGAAGTTCGGGTCAATCGGCGCCAGATACTGATCTTTTTTATGTCGATAGCGGCCGCCGGCATTGGCCTGCCAGACTTCCACCAGGGTGTTTTTCATCGGTCGGCCGAAGCCATCCCGCACGTAGCCGTGCACAATGATCCGCTCGCCAATCGGCAGGCCTTCTTTGGCATAGTTAAGGATAAGGTCATTATCCAGCGGACCCAGGTCGTCGCGGCTAAACACCGGGCCGGTGATCTCCGACAGCGAGTTCTGCAGGGAGATCAGGGCGTTTTTCGGGGAGCGCAGGACGCTGGTTTTATAGCCCGGGGCGTAAGCGGGCGGGTGACTACTGTAATCGCGATGGATAACCTCGCGCGGGGACCATTTATCGTTCATCGGGTACTCCGTATAGAGGGTAGAGGGGCATGTTGTTGTAATGTCGCCAGAAACAGTGTGTGTAAATGTATTGTTAATTTAAAGTGAAATTACCGGGTGTTTTTCATAACCATCGGTTATGTTCTGCGCTATGCCCGTGACCGGAAGCAGGTTATCGCCATCACAGTTTGTAAATTCTTCCCCCCGCCGGGAGGCAGCTTTCCTACACTCCAGGAAGTATTCACTGGAGGTAACACATCATGGCGAACACCATCACGGCTGATGAGATTCGGGAGCACTTTTCGCAGGCCATGTCGGCCATGTACCAGCAGGAAGTTCCGCAGTACGGGACGCTGCTGGAGCTGGTGGCTGACGTCAACCTGGCGGTACTGGAAAATAATCCGAAGCTGCATGAACAACTGGCCAACGCCGACGAGCTGGCGCGCCTGAACGTTGAGCGCCACGGGGCGATCCGCGTGGGCACAGCGGAGGAACTGGCGACGCTGCGTCGCATGTTTGCCATTATGGGGATGTATCCCGTCAGCTATTACGATCTCTCGCAGGCCGGCGTGCCGGTTCACTCCACGGCGTTTCGTCCTGTCGACGATGCCGCGCTGGCGCGCAATCCGTTTCGGGTTTTTACCTCGCTGCTGCGTCTGGAGCTGATCGAAAACCGCGCTCTGCGCGAGCGGGCCGAGGCGATCCTCGCCCGGCGCAACATATTCACTCCCCGCTGCCTGGCGCTGATCGCCCGGCACGAGGCCGAAGGGGCGTTCACCCCTGCGGAAGCTCGCGAGTTTGTGCAGGAGGCGCTGGAGACCTTCCGTTGGCACCGGCATGCCACCGTCGATGAGGAGACCTACCATGCGCTGCATCGCGAGCATCGCCTGATTGCCGATGTGGTCTGCTTCCCGGGATGCCATATCAACCACCTCACGCCGCGGACGCTGGATATTGACCGCGCGCAGGCCCTGATGCCGGAGTGCGGTATTGAGCCAAAGGCCCTGATCGAAGGTCCGCCGCGCCGGGAGGTACCGATCCTCCTGCGGCAGACCAGCTTCAAAGCGCTCGAGGAGCCGGTGATGTTCGCCGGCGAACACCGCGGCACCCACAGCGCCCGCTTTGGCGAAATTGAGCAGCGCGGCGTGGCGCTGACGCCGAAAGGGCGCGCGCTGTACGACCGGCTGCTGCAGGCGGCAGGGACCGGCAAAGACAATCTCAGCCACCAGCTGCATCTGCAGGAGGTGTTCCGCGAATTTCCCGACAGCGAATTTCTGCTGCGTCAGCAGGGGCTGGCCTGGTTTCGCTACCGCCTGACGCCGGCTGGCGAGGCCCATCGCCAGGCGTTTCGCCCGGGCGACGATCCCCAGCCGCTGATCGAGCGCGGATGGGTGGTGGCCCAGCCCATCGTCTATGAGGATTTTTTACCGGTCAGCGCGGCGGGCATTTTTCAGTCCAATCTGGGTAACGAAACCCAGGCGCGCAGCCACGGGAATGCCAGCCGCGAAGCCTTTGAGGCGGCGCTGGGCTGCCCGGTGCAGGATGAGTTTGAACTGTACCGGCAGGCGGAGGAGCGCAGCAAACGACGTTGCGGTCTTCTGTAAAATCAGTACCCTGCTGGCATCAGCCTTACAGGGAGCAGGTTATGCAACATCCGTCGAAACCGTTGGCGAAAACCCGGCAGGGCACGCTGGCCGGGAGCGCAGAGCAGGGGATCCATATCTGGCGCGGCATTCCGTACGCCGCGCCGCCCGTGGGGCCGCTGCGCTGGCGCGCGCCGCAGCCTCCCGCCCGCTGGCATGGCGTGCGTCAGGCCGACGCCTTTTCCGCCGCCAGCTGGCAGGACATTGACTACTGCCGCGAACTTGGCGGCGGGGATCCCGGCCGCTTCAGCGAAGACTGTCTCTATCTCAACGTCTGGGCCCCCGCCAGCGCAGCGCAGCCGCTGCCGGTGATGGTCTGGTTGCACGGCGGCGGGTTTACCATCGGCGCCGGCAGCCTGCCGCCTTACGATGGCCTGGCGCTGGCCAGCCGCGACGTGGTGGTGGTGACGGTCAACTACCGACTGGGCCATCTTGGCTTTTTCGCCCATCCGGCACTGGAGGAAGAGGCGGGCGAGCGTCTGTATAACTTCGCGCTGCTCGACCAGATCGCCGCCCTGCAGTGGGTCCAGGAGAATATTCACGCCTTCGGCGGCGACGCCGCCAACGTTACGCTGTTTGGCGAATCCGCCGGGGCGCGCAGCGTGCTGTCGCTGATGGCCTCGCCGAAAGCGAAAGGATTGTTCCATAAAGCGATTATTCAGAGCGGGTATACCTTACCCGACCTGCCGCGAGAAAAGGCGCTGGAGAAAGGCCGCCTGCTGGCGGAACGCTTCGCCTTGCCGCAGGCCAGCGCTGAACAACTGCGGGCGATCCCGGCGGAGGCCTTCTGGTCGCTAACCGCCCCGCTGAATATCGGGCCAGCGCCCATCGCCGGCGATGTGGTGCTTCCGCAGCCGATGCTGGAGACCTTTTTTGCCGGGCGCCAGCATCCGATGCCGGTGATGATCGGATCCAACAGCGATGAAGCCAGCGTGATGGCGGTGTTTGGCGTCGATATCGCCGGGCAGATCCAGAAGCTGCGCCGCGAGCGCCGTCTGGGACTGGGACTGATCAAACTCCTCTATCCCGGCGTGAAGGGGGATGAAGCGCTGGGGCGGGAAGTCTGTCGGGATATGGCGTTTACCACCCTCGGCTATGTGGTGATGCAGGCCCAGCAGCGCGTGGGCCAGCCATGCTGGCGGTACTGGTTCGATTATGTGGCGGAAGCGGAGCATGATGTCTATCCGCACGGCGCCTGGCACGGCAACGAGGTGCCCTACGTGTTTGATAACCTGCGGCTCACCGACCCGGTGCGGCAGTATGCCAGTGAAGCGGATCTGGCCTTCGCCGCTCAGGTCGCTGACTACTGGGCCCAGTTTGCCCGCGTCGCCAGCGGCGAGCAGGTGCTTGCCGGCGCGGTGCGCTGGCCGGCGTGCGTGCGCGGACGGGATCGTCTGCTGCGCATTGGCCTGCATAAGCGTGCCGGCTTTAAAGTGGAGAATCGCTTTATGCGCGCCCGGCTGGCGCTGTTTCGCCGGGTGATGAAGCATCACGTGACCCTCGAATAAAGGGGATGGGTCGCGGCTCAGCAGGGCGCGGCCCTGCTGCAGGCCGCGGGCGGCTAAGAAACGCCCCGGCGATGAGACGGGATGAGTGCTGTCCGCTTTGTTTGCAGGCGGGCCCTGGGCTGGATATAGCGCTCTCCCTCCGCCGGTGATGAAAAAACAGCCTGTTCTGGTAGACAGGGCTTTTTTACCGTTTTTCTGCGGGCAACAATTGGATTATTAATCGTTTTTGTCTAGAGTGGGCGGAAATTATCACGCAGCGTGATGACGCGTTGCGAATCAATTCACCCGTGCAGAAGGACGCTTTCTCAGGCATGAACCGCAGACGTTTTCTTAAATCTTCCATGGCTGTTGCCGCCGTATGCGGAACGTCAGGAGTCGCTTCCTTATTCAGTCAGGCCGCGTTTGCTGAAGACGCGGGCATTGCCGACGGGCAGACACGCCGTTTTGATTATGCCGTGCTGCAGGCGATGGCTCACGATCTGGCGCGCCAGCCGTGGGGCGGCGCCCCGCGCGATCTGCCGCCGACGCTGGCCAATCTCACCCCGCAGGCTTATAACAGCATCCAGTATGACGCCAACCACTCGCTGTGGAACAATATTGAAGAACGCAAACTGGATATCCAGTTTTTCCACGTCGGGATGGGGTTCCGTCGCCGCGTGCGCATGTTCTCTTTAGACGCCGCCACCCAGCAGGCGCGCGAGATACACTTCCGTCCGGAGCTGTTCAAGTACAATGACGCCGGGGTGGATACCCGCCAGCTGGAAGGCCAGTCCGACCTCGGCTTCGCCGGGTTCCGGGTATTTAAAGCGCCTGAGCTGGCGCGCCGGGATATCGTGGCGTTTCTCGGCGCCAGCTATTTCCGCGCGGTAGACAGCACCTACCAGTATGGCCTCTCGGCCCGTGGGCTGGCGGTGGATACCTTTACCGATACCCCGGAAGAGTTCCCCGATTTCACCTCTTTCTGGTTCGAAACGGTCAAAGGAGACGCCACGGTATTCACCGTTTACGCTCTGCTGGACAGCCCGAGCATCACTGGCGCCTACAAGTTCACCATCCACTGCCAGGATACCCAGGTCATTATGGACGTGGAGAACCATCTCTACGCCCGCAAGGATATCAAACAGCTGGGTATCGCGCCGATGACCAGCATGTTCAGCTGCGGCAACAACGAGCGTCGGATGTGCGATACCATCCACCCGCAGATCCACGACTCCGATCGGCTGTCGATGTGGCTGGGCAACGGCGAATGGGTCTGCCGGCCGCTGAACAACCCGCAGAAGCTGCAGTTCAACGCCTTCCAGGACAAGAACCCGCGCGGTTTTGGTCTGCTGCAGCTGGACCGCGATTTCTCCCACTACCAGGACGTGATGGGCTGGTATAACAAGCGTCCCAGCCTGTGGGTGGAGCCGCGTAACCAGTGGGGCAAAGGGGCGGTCAGCCTGATGGAGATCCCGACCACCGGTGAAACGCTGGATAACATCGTCTGCTTCTGGCAGCCGGAAAAGACGGTGAAGGCGGGCGACGAACTGGACTTCCGCTACCGTCTCTACTGGAGCGCGCAGCCGCCGGTGAGCACCCCGCTGGCGCGTGTGCTCGCCACCCGCACCGGGATGGGGGGCTTCCCGGAGGGATGGGCGCCGGGGGAACACTACCCGGACAAGTGGGCGCGTCGTTTTGCCATCGACTTTGTCGGCGGCGATCTGAAAGCGGCCGCGCCGCGCGGTATTGAACCGGTGATCACCCTCTCCAGCGGCGAAGCGAAGCAGATTGAGATCCTCTACGTCGAGCCGTTCGATGGCTACCGGATCCTCTTCGACTGGTATCCGACCTCCGACTCGACCGACCCGGTGGAGATGCGTCTGTTCCTGCGCTGTCAGGGAGAAGCCATCAGCGAAACCTGGCTCTATCAGTACTTCCCGCCGGCGCCGGATAAACGTAACTACGTCGACGACCGGATCATGAAATAACCCCGTGACAGCCGTGGCCCCCAGGCACCACCTGCGGGCCCGTAGAGAGCCCCATGACCACAGACATTCCAGCAGTACCTGAGTCGATCCCGGTGACCGAGGGACTGACGCTTACCGCCATTGATGAGCGTTACGTCAGCGACCTGCACCAGCTGGTGGTGAAAAACCAGCGCTGGCTACAGCAGTCGCTCAGCTGGGCCGGAGAGGTGCGCAGCGAAGAGGAGACCCGCCGCCATGTACAGGGTAACGTGATGCTGCACCAGCGGGATTACGCCAAAATGTTTTTGCTGTTTCTCGATAAGCGGCCGATTGGCGTTCTGTCGTTCAACCAGATCGAGCCGCAGAATAAGACGGCCTATATTGGCTATTGGATCGATGAAGATTGCCAGGGGCAGGGGTATCTGTCCCGTTCCCTGCAGGCCTTTATCCACTATTATGCACGCAGCGGGCTGGTGCGCCGGTTTGTAATCAAATGTCGGGTGGCGAATACCCGTAGCAACCAGGTGGCGTTGCGTAACGGGTTTGTTCTGGAAGGCTGTCTCCGGCAGGCCGAGTATCTGAACGGCAGCTATGACGATCAGAATATCTACGCCCGCATTATTGACCGCGACGAGGCGCTACAGGGCGCCTAACAGCGGCGTTCGGGTGATCTGCTGCTGGCCGTCGAGGGTCTTCGGGCCGCGCAGGCGAATGGCTTCTCCTTCCCGCGCGGCGATCTGCACCTCGTCCCCAAGCGTGACCTGGTGCTCAACGATCACATCGCCGACGATGACAGCCCGACCCTGGATCAGCACGTCGTCGTCAAGCAGAATCGGTCCACCGCGCAGCTGCGCCTCGCCGCCCACCATCGCCCGGTGCTTTAGCAGACAGTTACCTTCAATCACCGCATTCTCCGCAACCTGGGAACTGTAGCGCACAGTGGGAATGGCATCCTCGCCGCGACCCGCGATCAGACGGGCATGCCCGTAAATCCGCGCGTTATCGCACACCCAAACGTCATTCTCCTCGTTTCCCTCAAGCCTGGCGTGGTCAAAGACTTCCGCCCGATGTTCGACAAAAGCGTGCTCGACGTAGGCCTCGCCATAGATCTGCGCCTGATGGAGAATGCGCGACGCGCTGACGGTGGCTCGCTGATAAATCTGCAGCACTTTGTCGCGGTCGGCGGTCAGCCCGCGGGCGGCAATCACCTGACAGTGGGGCAGAAGACGCGCCTCGTCGGCGAGGCGACAGTCACCGCGCACCGTACTCAGGCTAATCGTGACGTTGTCACCAATCTGCGCGTGATGGCTGATCTGCGAGGCGTGAATGGATGCCCGTCCGCTGATGATAGCCCCATGGCTGACCTCGCAGGGGCCATGGAGTCGGGCATCGTCGAGGATGCGCGCCCCGGCGAAGACCACGCTGTTGGCATCGTAGATCCAGCACTCTCCCTGCTGGCTGAGAGCGCTTTCCTCCTCCACCCAGCCGCCTTCGCTGCCCGCTTTGACGTCAGCGAAATCGATAAGCGCCACGATCTGGCGCAGGATGACGCACTGTTTGCCATCCTCTGCCTGGTAACAATACTGCCGGGTCTGTTCGCTGAGACGGTATTTACGCATTCCCGATCCTCATTACTTATGGTTAACATAAACATAGCAAAGATCGCCGTAGCGCGTGGGATAAGGTTCCTTTAGAATGCAACTTCAAATTAAATTGATATCATCAATAAAATGAACAAAACGCATACATCGCGGCAGGTGCTGAATCTGCCGGCGGGTTACTTTGGCATGGTGCTCGGCACCATTGGGATGGGCTTTGCCTGGCGTTACGCCAGCACCCTCTGGCCGGTCAGCCGCAGCATTGGTGATGGGCTGGTGACGCTGGCGATGGCGATGTGGGTCCTGCTCAGCATGGCGTTTATCAGCCGGGCGATCCGCTTTCCGGCGAGTGTGCTGCAGGAGATGCGACATCCCGTCAGCAGCAGCTTCGTCAGCCTGTTTCCCGCCACTACCTTGCTGGTATCGATTGGTCTGGTACCCTGGTGCCGGCCGCTGGCCATCGGGCTGTTTGTGCCGGGCGTGGCGCTGCAGCTCGCCTATGCCGCCTGGCAAAGCGGCGGCCTGTGGCGGGGAAACCATCCTCGCGAGGCCACCACGCCGGGGCTGTATCTGCCTACGGTGGCGAATAATTTTATCAGCGCGATGGCCTGCGGCGCGCTGGGGTTTACCGACGCCGGACTGGTGTTCCTTGGCGCCGGAGTCTTCTCCTGGCTGAGCCTTGAGCCGGCTATCCTCCATCGTCTGCGCAGCGCAGGCGAACTGCCGACCGCGCTGCGCACGTCGTTGGGGATCCAGCTGGCGCCTGCGCTGGTGGCCTGCAGCGCCTGGCTCAGCGTCAACGGCGGGGAGGCTGATACCTTTGCTAAGCTGCTGTTTGGCTACGGTCTGCTGCAGCTGCTGTTTATGCTGCGTCTGATGCCCTGGTATCTTCGCCAGCCGTTCAATGCTTCTTTCTGGAGCTTCTCGTTCGGTATTTCCGCACTGGCCACTACCGGCCTGCATCTGGGCCAGGCGAAGGCGGACGGCTTTTTTCATCATCTGGCGCTGCCGCTCTTTATTTTTAGCAATCTGGTCATTGGCCTGCTGCTGCTGCGCACAGGGCTGCTGTTGGTCAGCGGGAAACTGTTGCTACAGGTCGACCGGGAAACACTCCTGAATAAGAAGGAAGGATCATGACAACGCGTGACGCGGACTATTTTAGTCAAAAATATGGCCTGACCCGCACCCACTCCGAGGTGCTGCATGCCGCGACGATGGTGCCGCCGGGGCGGGCGCTGGATCTGGGCTGCGGCAACGGACGTAACAGCCTTTATCTGGCGGCAAACGGCTTCACGGTGACGGCGTGGGATAAAAATGCGATGAGCATCAATAATCTGGAGACTATTCGCGCCGCCGAAGGGCTGGATAATCTGCAGACCGCGGTGAAAGACCTCAACAGCCTGACCTTTGACGGCGAGTATGATCTGATCCTCTCCACCGTGGTGATGATGTTTCTTGAGGCCGGCGCTATCCCGGGTCTCATCGCCAATATGCAGCGTTGCACCGCCGCCGGGGGCTATAACCTGATTGTCGCGGCGATGGACACCGAGGACTATCCCTGCACCGTCGGCTTCCCGTTTGCTTTTAAACCCGATGAACTTCGGGAGTACTACCGGAGCTGGGAATTACTGAAATACAATGAGGACGTCGGTGAGCTGCATCGGACCGACGCCAGCGGCAACCGGATCAAACTGCGCTTCGCCACGCTGCTGGCGCGCAAGCCCGCATAATCCTCAGCGGCGCGTGAAATGGCTGAGATTGACCGCGCCGCCTTGCGCTAATACCCATCGGATAAAGCAGCGCGAAAAGCCTCGCTGAAAAGAGGGTTAAAGGCGACCTGTTCACCTATTAAGTAATTATTTAATAACGTAATGTTGATCCCATCAATATTTGTATATCTTCCTTGACGAAGCCCTCATTTTGTCACAAAACTACTGGGTCTTATCTGCTATAACGTCTGCCGAAAAAACTGCATTTACAGGGATCTCTTTATGCGTACTCGCGTGTTATTTAAAGTCGCCGCTCTGGCGGGGATGTTAGCGTTGACGGGCTGTGCGTCCAAACTGGCGCAGCCGAATCAGTATTCGGGCTTTTTAAAAGATTATTCCAACCTGAAAGAAGCCACCACGGCCTCCGGCAAGTCGGAGCTGCGCTGGATCGACCCAAACTACAATCCGGCTAACTACGATAATGTCGTCTACCATCCGGTAACGTACTATCCGGTACCGAAGCCGACGACCCAGGTCGGTGAAAAGGCGCTGCAGGATATTCTTAATTACACCAACAAACAGCTCAAACAGGCCATTTCCGAGCGTAAACCGCTGGCTACCACCGCCGGCAAGCGTAGCCTTATTTTCCGCGGAGCGATCACCGGGGTGGACTCCAGCAAAGAAGGGCTGCAGTTCTATGAAGTGGTTCCGGTCGCGATGATTGTTGCCGGTACTCAGGCCGCCACCGGCCATCGTACGATGGACACCGACCTCTATTTTGAAGCTGAACTGATTGACGCCAGCACTAACAAGCCGGTGATCAAAGTGGTTCGTAAAGGGGAAGGAAAAACCCTGGCCAATGAAAACACGCCGCTGACCATCGAAACCATGAAGCAGGTGATCGATGATATGGCGGTCGACGCCGTCAAATTCGACCCTTCCCAGCGGTAATCTCGCCAGCGCCGTCTGCCGACGGCGCTGTTTTATCTTCCGCCGTTTCAGGCCAGCTTTCGGCGCAGCAGCAGCTGTTCCGGTTTGGCAAACATCACCAGATTACCCAACAGGATCATCGCCAGTCCGATAACGGCGTTGCTGTGCCATACATAGCCTTCATAGACGGTGGAGATGGACAGGGCGACCAGCGGAAACAGCAGCGTACTGTAGGCGGCTTTGCTGGCGCCGATGCGTCCCACAAGGGTGAAATAGGCGCCGAAGGCGACAACTGAGCCGAACAGCGCCAGGTAAAGCAGGGCGCCAAGATAGCTGACGGTCCACTCCGGCATAAAATTATCCCCGCGGAGGAGTGCGATGGCGCCCATCACCAGCGTGCCGTACAGCATCGCCCAGCTGTTGGTGGTCAGCGTCTCCAGCCCCCGCCGCTGGTGACGAATACTGAACATATTGCCCAGCGAAAAGCCGTAAGTGCCCAGCGCGCTCAGACCGATCCCCCACAGTAGCGAAGCGTTCAGCCCGTTGGCCAGCAGGTCATCCCAGAACAGGGTGACGATACCGGCCAGACCGAGCGCGGCAGCAGCCCAGAAGCGTCCCGGCGGCTGCTGACGGAAGAAAAGAAAGCTGTTGATGGCGTTAAACAGCACCGCCATGGAAAAGATCACCGATTCCAGACCGGTGTTGATCCAGGCGGCGGCGGTATAAAAGCACCAGAAATTGAAGCAGAAGACGCAGCAGCCCTGCAGCAGGCAGCAGAGATGGTCCTTCGCGCCCAGCGGCCGCAGACGTCGCGTGACGAGCAGAATCGCCAGCATCGTGACGCTGGCCACGGCGAAACGCCAGAAAATCGATACCGGCGCCGCCACCGGCCCCTGCTGTAAAAAAATCGCAATCCACGTTGTTCCCCAGATAACGACAACGAGTGCATAAAGTAATGCGTTCACCTTGGTTCTCCTCTGCCTGTTGAAGGGAGGAGTATGCCGCCTGCCGCAACCTGCGGCTTTCACCCGCTTGTTGTCGGCTTGCAAATTCTTGCGCTTATTTGTCTTTCGCCGGCGGTGAGGACTGGAAACCGCGCCGCAGTCTCCCTAGACTAGAGTTTTTCCAGACAGGACAGATGCGTGAAGGCGATGGGTTACGGGACGTTTGAAACATTACGGCGACAGAACGCGGTGCTGAAGGGCACCGTGGAGCTGAATTCCGGTATTCAACTGGCCGCCTGGTATAACAACTGCGATACCGTAACGGTACGCAGCGATCATCATACCTTAAGCCTGTACGTCGCCGATGGTTATGAAAGCTATCAAAAGACGCCGCACGGCTGGAAGAATGGCGGCGGCCCGGATCGCTTTTGCCTGATGCCGAAAGGCGATGAAAGCGTCTGGGATATCCGCGGCGATCTGTCGTTTGTCCATCTCTATTGTACCGATGCGCATCTGCGCCGCGTCGGGGAGGAGGTGTGGGATCGCAGCCCGGCGAACTTCACCCTGCAGGAGAAAACCTTCGCCAGCGATGACAAAATCACCACCGTGTATCGTCAGTTTTTGCTGGCTAATGACTGGCGACAGCCGGCGAACCAGCTGACCCTTAGCGCCGCCAGCAGTTTATTGCTTACCCATCTGATCCAGCACTATTCCACCGTGCAGTGGCGTTTGCCTTCGGTCACCGGGGGACTGGCGCCGGGGGTGAAGCGTCACGTGCTGGCCTGGATCGACGCTCACCTCGATCAGCCACTGACCCTGGCCGACCTGGCGCAGCAGGCGGGACTGAGTGAATTTCATTTTGCCCGTATGTTCCGCCAGTCGCTGAATATGGCTCCGCATCAATATGTGATGCAGCAGCGAATGGCGAAGGCGCAAAACCTGATCTGCCACAGCGCGCTGCCGCTCACCGAGATCGCTCTGGCCTGCGGTTTCAGCTCCGCCAGCCATTTCAGCCATCGGGTCAAAGCCGCCACCGGCCTGACGCCGACCCAGCTACGGGCGGCGCAGCGCGGATAGCACGCCGTAGCTCACTCCGCCGAGCACCACGCCCCAGAATGCGGAGCCAATTCCCGCCAGCGTCACGCCGCTGGCGGTGATCAGAAAGGTCAGCACCGCCGCGTCGCGCTCACTGGCCTGATGTACCGCCTGAAACAGACTACCGCCGATGGTGCCGAGCAACGCCAGGCCGGCCAGCATCTGGATCCACGCTGGCGGCAGGGCCGACATCAGCGCGGTGATCGATCCCCCGAACAGACCGGCCAGCAGATAAAAACCGCCTGCGGCCATGGCCGCCAGCCAACGCTTCTGCGGATCCGGGTGCGCTTCCGGGCTCTGGCAAATGGCGGCGGTGATCGCCGCAATACAGATCGAGTAAACCCCAAACGGCGCCAGCAGCAGCGCCAGCCCCCCGCAGACAACGATCAGCGCGGAGACCGGTACGGCATAGCCTGATGCCTGCAGAGTAGCGAACCCGGGCGCGTTCTGTGAGGCCATGGTCACGAGGAAGAACGGCAGGCCGACGCTGAGCAGCAGCGCCGGGGTAAACTGCGGGGCGACCCATTCCGGCGCCACAAACGCCAGCGGCACAGCGGCGCTGGCCACCTCCCCGGAGGCCGCGGCAATCAGCGCCCCGGCAACCAGCGCGGCGACCACGGCGAAGCGGGGCCATAGCGCCTTACACAGAAGCCAGGCGGCGAGCATGCCGCCGCACAGCAGCAGATGATCCTGGAAGCCGGCGAAGGCCTGCAAACCGAAACGCAGCAGAATGCCGGCCAGCATCGCGGCGGCCAGCGAATGGGGAATGATTTTCATCAGCCGGGCAAACAGGCCGGTAACGCCGCAAAGGACGATCAGCGCATTGGCGAAGATAAATACACCCACCGCCTCAGGGAGGGTCACCCCCTGCAGGCCGCTGACCAGCAGGGCGGCGCCCGGCGTTGACCAGGCGGTGAGCACCGGCACTTTTCGCCAGCCGCTCAGCGCGAGGGTGCTGACGCCCATGGCGAGGCCCAGGGCCGTCATCCAGCCGGCGATCTGCGCGGGCGTGGCGCCGGCGGCAGCGGCAGCCTGCCAGATGATGGCGGCAGAGCTGGCGTAGCCCACCAGCACGGCGACGAAGCCGGCGAACAGGCTGGGAAGCGGAACGGTAAACGAGCGCATAGTTTTCTCTTGTGCGTTATAACATCCGATCACTCTATCATTGTGCGTTTTAGCGCACAAGGTTCCTGCGTGGTGAGGGCTGCGCACCGAGGCTCTTGTCGCAAACGGCCCGCGATGCCGCTAATCGCCCTGTTGAATCAGGCAAATGGAGGTATACTCTGGGCTGAAAAATCAGGAGGTAGGATGAATATTGCGCAACATCTGGCGGCCACCCTCAAAAATCTGCGTCAGCAGCGCGGCTGGAGCCTGTCGCGTCTGGCGGAAGAGACCGGGGTGTCGAAAGCCATGCTCGGGCAGATTGAGCGGAATGAATCGAGTCCGACGGTCGCGACCCTGTGGAAGATTGCCACCGGGCTGAACGTGCCGTTTTCGGCATTTATCGTTCCGGATGACGGCGCGGCGCCCTCCGCGTTTGACCCGCAGCAGCAGGCGATGGTGGTGACCCCGGTCTTCCCGTGGGACCCGGAGTTGCGCTTTGATCATTTCTCGATAACCCTTGCTCCCGGGGCGCTGAGCGAATCGACGCCGCATGAGCAAGGGGTGATTGAGCATGTTGTCGTGATTAGCGGTACCCTGGATCTCTGCTTACAGGGGGAGTGGCACTCGCTGCAGGCGGGTGAGGGTCGGCGCTTCGCCGGCGATGCGGCGCATGCCTACCGGAACAGCGGCGCCCAGGCGGCTCATTTCCATTCGCTTATCCACTATCCAAAAGAAAAAACCGCAGGCGAACCCGCGGCCAGACAAGATGACTGATGATAACCACTCACAACGTGACGAGGAAAATCCGGAATACGTGATGACAGTACTCTGTACGCTGATTTGAGGGAAATATCTTTTCCTTCAATACTTTGCTGAAAACTGAAAATTCGTCGTCCCGCGACGGCGGAAAAGGTTTTCGTCTGCGCCCGGTTCTGACTACAATAGCCGCCATTTCGACCCCCTTATACTGGATAACAACACGCGTATGCGCCTGCACAATCATCGTCTTGAACTTCTTAGTCCTGCCCGCGACGCCGGTATCGCTCGCGAAGCGATCCTTCACGGCGCCGACGCCGTTTATATCGGTGGACCTGGCTTTGGCGCCCGCCACAACGCCAGCAACAGCCTGAGCGACATCGCCGGTCTGGTGCCTTTCGCCCATCGCTTTGGCGCCAAGGTCTTTGTGACGCTGAACACCATTCTGCATGACGATGAGCTGGAGCCGGCGCAGCGGCTGATTACCGACCTTTACGACGCGGGCGTCGATGCGCTGATTGTCCAGGATATGGGGATCATGGAGCTGGACCTGCCGCCGATCGAGCTGCACGCCAGCACCCAGTGCGACATCCGCAGCGTGGAGAAAGCAAAGTTTCTCTCAGACGCCGGTTTCAGCCAGATCGTGCTGGCGCGCGAGCTGAACCTCAGTCAAATCAAAGCCATCTACGATAATACTGACGCCACCATCGAATTCTTTATCCATGGCGCGCTGTGCGTGGCCTATTCCGGCCAGTGCTACATTTCCCACGCCCAGACCGGACGCAGCGCCAACCGCGGCGACTGCTCGCAGGCCTGCCGCCTGCCGTATACCCTGAAGGACGATCAGGGGCGAGTGGTGGCCTATGAAAAACATCTCCTGTCGATGAAAGACAACGACCAGACCGCCAACCTGGCGGCGCTGATCGATGCCGGGGTGCGCTCCTTCAAAATCGAAGGCCGTTACAAAGACATGAGCTACGTGAAAAACATCACCGCTCACTACCGCCAGATGCTGGACGCCATCATTGAAGACCGCGGCGATCTCGCGCGCGCCTCGGCAGGGCGCACCGAGCATTTCTTTATCCCGTCCACCGATAAAACCTTCCACCGCGGCAGCACCGATTACTTCGTTAATGCCCGTAAAGGCGATATCGGCGCCTTTGATTCGCCAAAATTTATCGGACTGCCGGTGGGCGAAGTGCTGAAGGTGGGTAAAGACCATCTCGACGTTGAGGTCAGCGAACCGTTAACCAACGGCGATGGCCTTAACGTGATGATTAAGCGTGAAGTGGTGGGCTTCCGCGCCAATACCGTGGAAAAAACCGGCGAAAATCGCTATCGGGTGTGGCCGAACGAGATGCCTGCGGATCTGCACAAAGTGCGCCCGCATCAGGCGCTCAACCGCAACCTCGATCACAACTGGCAGCAGGCGCTGCTGAAGACCTCCAGCGAACGCCGCATTGCCGTAGACGTCACCCTAAGCGGCTGGCAGGAGCAGCTGGTTCTCACCATGACCTGTGAAGATGGCGTCAGCGTGACCCACACCCTTGACGGGGTGTTCGCCGAAGCTAACCAGGCGGAGAAAGCGCTGGCTAACCTGCGTGACGGTGTCACAAAACTGGGACAAACCATTTACTATGCGCGCGAGGTGCAGGTCAATCTGCCGCCGCTGTTTGTGCCCAATAGCCTGCTCAACCAGCTGCGGCGTGAAACGGCCGAAATGCTGGATGACGCGCGGCTCAACGCCTGGCAGCGCGGCACCCGTAAGCCGGTCTCTGTGCCGCCGCCGGTCTACCCTGAGACACATCTCTCCTTCCTCGCCAACGTCTATAACCACAAGGCGCGGGCGTTCTACCAGCGCTATGGCGTGCAGCTGATTGACGCCGCCTATGAAGCCCACGAAGAGAAGGGCGATGTGCCGGTGATGATCACTAAACATTGCCTGCGCTTTGCCTTCAATCTCTGTCCGAAACAGGCGAAAGGCTCCATCAAGAGCTGGAAAGCCACGCCGATGCAGCTGATTCATGGCGACGAAGTGCTGACCCTGAAGTTTGACTGCCGTCCGTGCGAAATGCATGTGGTCGGCAAGATCAAAAACCATATCCTCAAAATGCCGCACCCGGGTAGCATCGTGGCCTCCGTTAGCCCGGACGAGCTGATGAAGACCCTGCCGAAGCGCAAAGGGGCCTGATCCGCGGCGACGCTACTGGCTGTGTGATGCCCGCGGTTTGCGGGCGTCCTGCCAGCGGTGATGCTCGCGCAGGTCGGCGGCGTTCTCTTCGCACCGGCTGCGAAGCTCATCGCTATCCGCCTCGTGCAGCAGCTGCTGCTCGAGGCTCTGTACCGGAAAGTAATCGTGCCCCTGACGGTGGGCCAGCAGATGCCCGGAAAAAAGCGCGCACAGCAACAGCAGGGCGCTCATGCTTTTCCTCAACATACCTTTTCTCTGTGAATCAATGGCGTGGGCTTACTATGCCAGGCGCTGTGCAGGTTTTTTTCCCGGTTTATCAAAGAAGGGCAAGGGTTTGTCAATGTCTGCTGAAAGAGGGTGAAAAAAGCCTGGCGCAGAAGGCCAGGCGTGACGGATTACGCTTTTGGCGGCCGTGGTTTCCCGCTGTGCTCACCGCCTTTTGGCGGCTGCTTACCATCAGGCTGCGGTTGTTTGCCGTCTCGTTGCGGCTGCTTGCCATCATGCCGCGGCTGCTTGCCGTTGTGTTGCGCTTGCTTACCGTCGTGCTGGCCGTTTTTCGCCGCCGATTTACCCTGATGCTGTGCGCTTTTTTCTGGCGGCGGCGGCGGGTTGTCGGCAGCGAAAGCCCATGACGATATTCCCAGGGTCATCGCGGCAGACAGTAAAGCTAACTTCTTCATAGCAATATCCTTTCTTCTGATGTGTCCGCGTATTTCAGCAGGTAAAAGTGAAGACAAGATGGAGAGCTCCGGATCCGGATGACTCTGCATCCTGGCTCAAACTTTAAGACCTGCGGCGGTCATCAGCAGGCGAAACAGCAGGCTGATGGCGGCCAGCGTCAGCACGCTGCCTCCCCACAGCGCGATCAGCCACAGCAGACGTTTGGACCAGACGGTTTTCATCAATGATAACCCTCCCCTGGCTGGACTTTGCCGCGGAACACGTAATAGCTCCAGCAGGTATAGCCAAGAATAACCGGAATAATCAGCAGCGCGCCCACCAGCATAAAGCCCTGGCTTTGCGGCGGGGCGGCGGCCTGCCACAAGGTAATCGATGGCGGAATAATATGCGGCCAGATGCTGATCCCCAGGCCGCTAAAGCCGAGAAACACCAGGCCCAGCGTTAGGGTGAAAGGCGAGACATGGCGGTCGTGCAGAGGCAGTGTGCGCCACAGCCAGGCGCTAATCAGGAGCACCAGCAGCGGCACCGGCAGCAGGAAATAGAGATTCGGCAGGCTGAACCAGCGGGCGGCGATCGCCGGGTGCGCCAGCGGCGTCCACAGGCTGATGACGGCAAACACCGCCAGCAGGGCAACCAGCAACTGTCGCGACGCGCTGCGCATCCGCTGCTGCAGCGCGCCTTCGCTCTTCATCACCAGCCAGGTAGCGCCGAGCAGCGCATAGGCCACGCACAGCCCGAGTCCGCAAAACAGGCTGAACGGGGTCAGCCAGTCAAACATGCCGCCGCTGAAGGCGCGACCGCTGACGGTAAATCCGTCGATCACCGCTCCGACCACCACGCCCTGGCTGAAGGTCGCCAGCAGGGAACCGCCAAAGAAGGCGCGGTCCCAGAATGGCCGGTGCGACGGCGTGGCCTGGAAACGAAATTCAAAGGCCACGCCGCGAAAGATCAGGCCGATCAGCATCAGGGTCAGGGGGATCGACAGGGCGTCGATTATCACCGCGTAGGCGAGGGGAAAGGCGCCAAACAGACCGGCGCCGCCCAGCACCAGCCAGGTCTCATTGCCATCCCATACCGGGGCGACGCTGTTCACCATCACGTCGCGCTCAGTGCTCCCCCGGACCGTGCCGAACAGCATGCCAATGCCCAGATCAAAGCCGTCCATGACGATGTACATCAGCGTGGCAAAGACGATAATTACGAACCAGATCACCGATAATTCGATACCCATTAGCGGGACTCCTTCTGCAGATAACCTTCAGTAGCGGCGGACAGCGGGCGGGCTGGCGTACCGGTTGTCGCGGGTTGCACCTCCTGCGGTCCCTTGCGGATCAGGCGCAGCATGTAGCTGTAGCCGACCCCGAAGACGGCGCTGTAAACCACAATAAAGGTCAACAAACTGACCGACATATGCAGATCGCCGTGGGCGGAAACCGCCTCGGCGGTGCGCTGAACGCCATACACCACCCATGGCTGGCGGCCCACTTCGGTAGTCACCCAGCCGGCGAGAATGGCAATCAGTCCTGAGGGGCCCATCCACAGGGCAAAGCGCAGAAACGGCCGCGAGTGGTACAGCCGGTCGCCGCGGCGCAGCCACAGGGCAAGCGCCCCGAGCAGCAACATCAGCATGCCGAGACCAGCCATCAGGCGAAATGACCAGAACACCACGGTGGAGTTTGGCCGATCCTCAGGGGCGAACTCCTTCAGCGCCGGCACCTGTTTATCCAGGCTGTGGGTGAGGATCAGACTGCCCAGCGCCGGGATCTCAAGCCCGTAGCGGGTGCGCTCCTGTTCCATATCTGGCCAGCCAAACAATAATAACGGCGTCGGCTCGCCGGGCGGGTTTTCCCAGTGGCCCTCAATGGCGGCGATTTTTGCCGGCTGGTGTTTCAGGGTGTTCAGGCCATGCATATCGCCGATCAGCGCCTGGACCGGCGCGACCAGCAGCGTCATCCATAGCGCCATGGAGAACATCTTGCGGATCGCTGGCGACTGATTGCCGCGCAGCAGATGCCAGGCCGCCGAGGCGCCGACAAACAGCGCGCTGCTGAGAAATGCCGCCACCGTCATGTGCAGCAAGCGGTAGGGGAAAGACGGGTTAAAGATCACCGCCAGCCAGTCGACGGGCACCACCTGGCCATCGACGATCTCAAACCCCTGCGGGGTCTGCATCCAGCTGTTGGAAGCGAGGATCCAGAAGGTCGAGATGATAGTCCCCAGCGCCACCATGCAGGTGGCGAAAAAGTGCAGCCCTGGCCCCACGCGGTTCCAGCCGAAGAGCATGACCCCGAGAAAACCGGCTTCCAGAAAGAACGCCGTCAGGACTTCATAGGTCAGCAGGGGGCCGGTGATGCTGCCCGCGAACTGCGAAAAACCGCTCCAGTTAGTGCCGAACTGATAGGCCATCACCAGCCCGGACACCACTCCCATACCGAAGTTGACGGCGAAGATCTTCGACCAAAAATGGTACAGCGAGCGCCAGGTGGGATTTTTGCTTTTCAGCCACAGGCCTTCGAGAACCGCCAGGTAGCTTGCCAGGCCAATGGTGATGGCGGGAAAGATAATATGAAACGAGACCGTAAAGGCGAATTGAATTCGCGCCAGATGGAATGCATCAAGACCGAACATGCAGGACTCCACAACAAAATTGATTCAGCGCAATTTTAGGCAGGGTAGCGGCAAGGGGGCAGAGGCAGTCGGTTCATTTTTTATCATAACAGTTGGCGGCTGTTATGATCTTTTTGCCTGTCTCCGGGGACCGCCAACATGGAAATTCCCGGGTGAAAAGCGTCATTTTTAACGCTGAAAGCAAAGCCAGATTGTTGGCCAGGAAAATATTAATAATCTATTTTCACTGTATTATCGTAGTCTTACGGATCAGCTTAGACCTGAAGCTGCCCGGGAAAGCGCGGTCGTTGAATTTTTGTGAGTAATATCCTCTGATTACGACAGATATAGCATTTTATTATCTGTTCTTTATTAATGAATTTAACGTCTGCACACGTTTGTTAGTATGAGAATCAGTAAAAAGTATGAGGCAGTTAATTATGAATTAAATAATTTTAAATTGTCGTGTTTAGCCGCGCTTTGTATTTTATTCTCAGGATATCAATAAAAGGGAATGGTCATGTCAGAAAAAGGATTACATAGCTTATGTATTACCATCGGTATCATGTTCATTTTTTGGTTATGCATCATATCGTTTTTTTGGACAATTTTCTCGTGAACCTTTCCAGCGGGCGTTCTGTGTGACCTGGTTGCGCTGTTTTACATAACAGTTACTTAAAAGTGTTAATTTATAACAACTGATATATGATAAAGGGAGGTTGCAGCAAGGAAAGGGTGACAATGAAAAAGTATCAACAGCTGGCGCAGCAGCTGACCGACCAGATCGCGCTTGGCGTCTGGTTGCCGGGCGATCGGCTCCCCTCGCTGCGCGAGCAGGTGGTCAGCAGCGGCATGAGCTTTATGACCGTCAGCCATGCCTATCAGCTACTGGAAAGCCAGGGGCGCATCGTCGCCCGACCGCAGTCGGGATATTACGTCGCCCCCCAGCCGGTGAAGCTTCGTCAGCCGGCGCCGCCTGCTCAGGTGACCCGCGATGAAGCGGTAGATATCAATACTTACATCTTTGAGGTGCTCCAGGCCAGCCGCCAGGCGTCAATGCTGCCCTTTGCCTCGGCCTTCCCGGACCCGCGTCTCTTTCCACTCCAGCAGCTTAACCGTTCGCTGGCGCAGGTGAGTAAAACCGCCACCGCCATGAGCGTGATTGAGAACCTGCCGCCGGGCAACGCGGAGCTACGGCACGCCATTGCCCGGCGCTATGCCCTGCAGGGGATGAACGTCTCGCCCGACGAGATCGTCATTACCGCTGGAGCGCTGGAGGCGCTAAACCTCAGCCTGCAGGCGGTGACCGAGCCCGGCGACTGGGTGGTGGTGGAAAATCCCTGTTTCTACGGAGCCCTGCAGGCACTGGAGAGGCTGCGTCTGAAGGCGCTGTCGGTGGCCACCGACGTCAAAGAGGGCATTGACCTGACGGCGCTGGAGGCGGCCCTGCAAAACTATCCGGTCAAGGCCTGCTGGCTGATGACCAACGGCCAGAACCCGCTCGGCTTCACCCTCAGCGTCGAAAAAAAAGCAGCGCTGGTGGCGCTGCTGGCGCGCTATGACGTGATGCTGATTGAAGATGATGTTTACAGCGAGCTCTACTTTGGCCGCGAGAAGCCGTTGCCGGCGAAGTTTTGGGATCAACAGGATATGACGCTGCACTGCAGTTCGTTTTCAAAATGTCTGGTGCCCGGCTTTCGCATCGGCTGGGTGGCGGCCGGGAAACAGGCGCGGCGGATCCAGCAGCTGCAGCTGATGAGTACGCTCTCCACCAGCTCGCCGATGCAGTTAGCCCTGGTGGATTACCTGTCGACCAAACGCTATGACGCCCATCTGCGCCGTCTCCGTCGCCAGCTGGCGGAACGTAAACAGCAGGCCTGGCAGGCGCTGCTGCGCCATCTGCCGCCGGAGGTCACTATCCATCACAGCGACAGCGGCTATTTTCTGTGGATCGAACTACCGGAAGGGGCCGACGCCAGCGTGCTGAGCGCCAGGGCGCTGGCGTCGCACATCAGCATCGCCCCGGGAAAAATGTTCTCCACCTCCGCCAGCTGGACCTCGTTTTTCCGCTTTAATACCGCCTGGGGCTGGGGAGAACGCGAAGAGCAGGGGGTGAAGCGCCTGGGCGAGCTAATTCGTGAGCAGCTTTCCTGAGCGCTTTGGCTATTATTCGCCGCGATAAACAATCGCTAAAAATAAACGAAGATGGATTTTTATCGAGGCCGGTCATTATTTTACCGGCACTCACCATAGGAAATACGCATACCCCTCCTTTTTCTCTAACTCGTTGTCTATAATCCATAAAGTCAGTCTTGTGTTGGCGATTTTTGCGTAATGCGTCCCGGGTCACAACCTGAATAAATTCCCCCGAGGGCGTTAATCCGCTGACTACCCTTATTTCAGGAGATATTTTTACGGCACGGCTGCCGCTAATTCCCTTGTGACAGGAGTAACACCTGATGAGCAAAAAATTGGCCCGTTGCAGCCTTTATGTGCTGGGGATGGCCTGCCTGACCGTCCAGGCGGCTGAGCCACTCACCTCGCTGGATAAACCGGAAGGGCGGCTGGATATTATTGCCTGGCCGGGGTATATCGAACGCGGTCAGACCGACAAGCAGTACGACTGGGTCAGCCAGTTTGAAAAAGAGACCGGCTGTCAGGTTAATGTGAAAACTGCCGCCACCTCTGACGAAATGGTTAGCCTGATGGCCAAGGGCGGCTACGATCTGGTGACTGCCTCGGGCGATGCTTCGCTGCGTCTGATCATGGGCAAACGCGTTCAACCGATTAACACAGCGCTGATTGCCGGGTGGCACACTCTCGACCCGCGCATTGCGCAAGGGGCATGGTTTAACGTCGGGGGCAAAGTTTACGGCACGCCGTATCAGTGGGGACCGAATCTGCTGATGTACAACACCCGCGTATTCCCGACGCCGCCGGACAGCTGGAGCGTGGTCTTCGTGAAGCAGGATCTTCCGGATGGCAAAACCAATCAGGGGCGGGTGCAGGCCTATGATGGCCCGATCTATATCGCCGACGCCGCGCTGTTTGTCAAAGCCACCCAACCGCAACTGGGGATCGAAGATCCCTATCAACTGACCGAAACCCAGTACAACGCGGTGCTGAAGGTGCTGCGTGACCAGCAACCGCTGATCCACCGCTACTGGCATGACGCCACCGTGCAGATGAACGACTTCAAAAACGAAGGGGTGGCCGCCTCCAGCTCGTGGCCCTATCAGGCCAACGGCCTGAAGGCGGAAGGCCAGCCTGTCGCTACCGTATTTCCGAAGGAGGGGGTGACCGGCTGGGCGGATACCACCATGCTGCACAGCGAAGCGAAGCACCCGGTCTGCGCTTATAAATGGATGAACTGGTCGCTCACGCCGAAGGTGCAGGGCGATGTAGCGGCCTGGTTCGGCTCGCTGCCGGTGGTGCCTGAGGGCTGTAAAGCCAGCGCGCTGCTCGGAGAGAAGGGCTGTGAGACCAACGGCTATGACCAGTTTGCCCGCATCCACTTCTGGAAAACACCGGTTGCCGAGGGGGGGAAATACGTTCCCTACAGCCGCTGGACGCAGGACTACATTGCGATAATGGGTGGCCGCTAAGGATCGGAGGCAAACAATGACGTACGCGGTCGAGTTTCAGAATGTATCGCGCCTGTATGGCGATGTGCGGGCGGTGGACGGGGTCAGCATTGGCATCCGCGACGGCGAGTTTTTCTCCATGCTGGGACCTTCGGGCTCGGGGAAAACCACCTGCCTGCGGCTGATTGCCGGTTTTGAGCAGCTCTCCGGCGGCACCATCCGGATCTTCGGTCAGCCGGCCAGCGAGCTGCCGCCCTGGCAGCGGGACGTCAATACCGTGTTCCAGGACTATGCGCTGTTTCCCCATATGTCGATCCTCGACAATGTCGCTTACGGCCTGATGGTCAAAGGCGTGGCGAAGAAAGCGCGCCATGCCCGCGCCCAGGAGGCGCTGGAGAAGGTGGCCCTCGGTTTTGCGCACCATCGCAAGCCTTCCCAGCTCTCTGGCGGTCAGCGGCAGCGGGTCGCCATCGCCCGGGCGCTGGTGAACCAGCCGCGGGTGCTGCTGCTCGACGAGCCGCTGGGCGCCCTGGATTTAAAGCTGCGCGAGCAGATGCAGGTGGAGCTGAAAAAGCTGCAGCAGTCGCTGGGGATCACCTTCATCTTCGTCACCCACGACCAGAGCGAAGCGCTGTCGATGTCCGATCGCGTGGCGGTGTTTAACAACGGGCGCATTGAGCAGGTGGATGCCCCGCAGGATCTTTATCTGCATCCGAAGACCGCCTTTGTCGCCGGTTTTGTCGGCACCGCCAACGTCTTTGAGGCCGAGGCGGCCCGGCGGCTATGCGGCCTGGCGGGCTGCTGGTCGCTGCGCCCGGAACATGTTCGCCTGCAGGGCGGCGGCGAAGTGCAGGTGCAGGGCGTGGTGCAGGCGGTACAGTATCAGGGGGCGGCAACGCGGATCGAGCTCCGGCTGGCGGATGGCGACAAGCTGCTGGTCAGTCAGGCCAATATCGACGGCGCGGCGGCGGCGAGCGTTCCGCGAACCGGGCAAACGGTGCAGGCGTCATGGTCGCGCGCGGCGATGACCCCGCTGGAAAGCGGAGGCTGAGATGACCATGGCGATTGTTCCTGCGCAGGCCGGACGCGTATCGGGGATCTTCTGGCGCCGGCCGGCGCTGGGCCTGTTTTTGCTGCTGCTTGGGCCGTTGATGTGGTTTGGCATCGTCTACCTGGGATCGCTGCTGACCCTGCTGTGGCAGAGTATCTATACTTTTGACGACTTCACCATGTCGGTGACCAGCGACTTCACGCTGGCCAATCTGCAGGCGCTGTTCAACCCTGCCAACTACGATATTATCGTTCGCACCCTGGTCATGGCGCTGTGCGTGACGCTGGCCAGTGCCCTGCTGGCGCTGCCGATGGCCTGGTATATGGCGCGCTACACCAGCGGCAAAATGAAGGCCTTCTTTTATATCGCGGTCATGCTGCCGATGTGGGCCAGCTATATCGTCAAAGCCTACGCGTGGGTGCTGCTGTTGGCCAAAGATGGCGTGGCGCAGTGGTTCCTCGGCCATCTCGGGCTGGAAGGGGCGCTGAACGCTCTGCTGACCATCCCGGCGGTGGGCGGCAACACCTTATCCACCTCCGGACTCGGACGCTTCCTGGTCTTCGTCTACATCTGGCTGCCTTTTATGATCCTGCCGGTGCAGGCGGCGCTGGAGCGTATCCTGGGCTCTTTGCTGCAGGCCTCGGCCGATCTTGGCGCCGCCCCGCGGCAGACCTTCCGCTACGTGGTCCTGCCGCTGGCTATTCCCGGGATTGCCGCCGGGTCGATCTTCACCTTTTCGCTGACGCTGGGCGATTTTATCGTGCCGCAGCTGGTCGGCCCGCCGGGGTACTTTATCGGCAATATGGTTTACTCGCAGCAGGGGGCGATCGGCAATATGCCGATGGCGGCGGCGTTTACCCTCGTGCCGATCGTGCTGATTGCCCTTTATCTGGCGTTCGTGAAACGTCTGGGAGCCTTCGATGCACTCTGAACGCGCACCCTGGTATCTGAAACTGGCGACATGGGGCGGGGTGGTCTTTCTCCACTTTCCGCTGCTGATCATCGCCATCTATGCTTTTAATACGGAAGATGCCGCCTTCAGTTTTCCGCCGCAGGGGCTGACGCTGCGCTGGTTCAGCGAGGCGGCAGGGCGCAGCGATATTCTGGAGGCAGTGACGTTGTCACTTAAAATTGCCGCCCTGTCGACGTCCATTGCCTTAGTGCTTGGCACGCTTGCTGCAGGAGCCCTGTGGCGGAGCACCTTTTTTGGTAAGAACGCGGTGTCGCTACTGCTGCTGCTGCCCATCGCCCTGCCGGGGATTATTACCGGCCTGGCGCTCCTGACCGCCTTTAAAGCGGTCGGCCTTGAGCCTGGGCTGCTGACCATCGTGGTGGGGCACGCGACCTTCTGCGTGGTGGTGGTGTTTAACAACGTCATCGCCCGCTTCCGCCGGACCTCCTGGAGCCTGGTGGAGGCCTCGATGGATTTGGGGGCGACCGGCTGGCAGACCTTTCGCTACGTGGTGCTGCCCAATCTGGGATCGGCGCTGCTGGCGGGCGGGATGCTGGCATTCGCCCTGTCATTTGATGAAATCATCGTCACGACTTTTACCGCGGGGCATGAGCGAACTTTGCCGCTGTGGTTACTGAATCAGCTGGGGCGGCCGCGAGATGTGCCCGTCACCAACGTTGTCGCGCTGTTGGTGATGCTGGTAACAACGATACCAATCTTAGGGGCCTGGTGGCTCACCCGCGACGGCGATAACGTCGCCGGAAACGGGAAATAAAACCATGAAACAGGATAATGCTATGCAACACAACCTCTTGATAAACGGTAAGTTAGTGGCAGGTGAAGGCGAGAAGGTGCCGGTATACAACCCTGCGACCGGCGATGTGATCCTGGAGATTGCCGAAGCGACAGCGGCCCAGGTGGATGCCGCCGTTGAGGCGGCGGATCGGGCGTTCGACGCCTGGAGCCAGACGACGCCGAAAACGCGCGCGGAATGTCTGCTGAAGCTGGCGGATGCCATCGCGGCGCAGGCGGAGACCCTGGCGCAGCTGGAGTCGCTGAACTGCGGCAAGCCGCTGCACTGCGTGCTTAACGATGAGATGCCGGCCATTGCGGACGTTTTCCGCTTTTTCGCCGGCGCCGCCCGCTGCCTGCCGGGAATGGCGGCCGGAGAGTATCTGGAAGGGCATACCTCGATGATCCGTCGCGACCCGGTGGGCGTGGTGGCCTCCATCGCGCCGTGGAACTATCCCCTGATGATGGCGGCCTGGAAGCTGGGCCCGGCGCTGGCGGCAGGCAACTGCGTGGTGATAAAACCCTCCGAGATCACCCCGCTGACGGCGCTGAAGCTGGCAGAGCTGGCAAAAGATATTTTCCCGGAAGGGGTGGTCAACGTACTGTTCGGCCGCGGCAAAACGGTGGGCGATCCGCTGACCGCCCACGCGAAGGTGCGAATGGTTTCCCTGACCGGGTCGATTGCCACCGGCGCGCATATCATCGGCCATACCGCCTCGTCGATTAAACGTACCCATATGGAGCTGGGCGGTAAGGCGCCGGTCATCGTCTTTGACGACGCGGATATCGATGCGGTGGTGGATGGCGTTCGGACCTTCGGGTTTTACAACGCCGGCCAGGACTGTACGGCCGCCTGCCGGATCTACGCCCAACAGGGTATTTATGAGCAGCTGGTGGAGAAGCTCGGGGCGGCGGTGGCCAGCCTGAAAATGGGAGCGCCGGAGGATGCCGCCACCGAGCTGGGACCGCTGAGCTCGCTGGCCCATCTTGAGCGCGTTAGCGCCGCGGTGGAAGCCGCAAAGGCGCTACCACATATTAAAGTGGTGACCGGCGGCAATCGGGCGGACGGCGCGGGCTATTATTTCCAGCCGACGCTGCTCGCCGGCGCCCGGCAGGAAGACGCCATCGTGCAGCGCGAAGTGTTTGGCCCGGTGGTCAGCGTGACGCCTTTCAGCGATGAAGCGCAGGCCCTGAGCTGGGCAAATGACTCCCAGTATGGTCTGGCCTCTTCGGTGTGGACGAAAGATGTTGGCCGCGCCCACCGGCTCAGCGCCAGGCTGCAGTACGGCTGCACCTGGGTCAATACCCACTTTATGCTGGTGAGTGAAATGCCGCATGGCGGCCAGAAGCTGTCGGGCTATGGGAAAGACATGTCGATGTATGGCCTTGAGGATTACACCGTGGTCCGCCATGTGATGGTTAAACATGGCTAACGGATTGACCCATAAGCGGCAACGAATGATTACGCAATGGGTGTGTTAGTTCGCTAATAGTCACGATGGCAAAAATGGTTAAAACTCGCGGCGGGGAATGTGAGATTATTCTGATACCCCTTCAAGAGCTAAGCCATCGTGAGTGCCGGAGATAAGCGCCGGATGGGGTTCGCCAGTCACCCTGGGCGCGTCGCGCCCGGCGGGTGAGGCGGCAACGTCGCGGTTTGCGACCCAATACCGGCCCCTGCCTGATGGCAGGGGCTTTTTTTATGTCCGCACTAAGCCAGGAAGAGGAGTATGCCAGCGATGCTGGCGCAGGAAGGAAATCGCGTTAACCGTGTTCAGCGCTTGGTTTTTTTGCTCGGCAAGCTGGCGCTGCGACGGTCCCGTATATAGGAAATAAGATTATACACCGCCGCGACCAGCAGGATCAGCGCGATGACCAGGGTGATGATTCCGGACATATCCACCTCGAAATAGAAAAGCGCACAGCGCTAAAAACATTACCAATAGTTATGAATGTAAGTATTCTCTGAAGAGAAGGCAAATGATATTTGTTGTCATTTAGCGCTATTGGGGGCCCTCGCCAGCGAGGCCTGACATGAAAAGGTTAAGTTACAACGGCTTGTAGCCGCCTTTTATCTTATTAAGATCCAGCGCCTGCGCGGTATATCGCATTTTCGGCCAACGCGCGATAATCTTTTGGTTTGCGATTGGCGAAATATTATCTTTATCAGACGAATCAGATTGCGCTGAACAGAAACTATTTCACGACGATAAATAAGGCTTTTATATTTACGGTTAACGGGTAATATTTATTCGCAATATTTAATAACCGGCGCGTCAATCCGCCATACGCGCCAGCGCGGTGGCGCACGCTCCCGGGTTTGACTTTCCGCCGCCGCTCATGCGATCATTTCACGCATATTCGGTTTTAACGTTGATGTCGCTGTGAAAATTTTTGCTTTTATTCTGCTGGCTGTCGGCACCGTGGCGCTGAGCTATGGTAACGCGCCGGCAAAACGTATTCAGGGCTGTGAGAGCGCGGGAGTGGGGCAGGCCGTTTGCGCCGCCGCCGAATGGGATAGTGAGAAAGTGAATGTTTTGCCTCATTATAACCCTGCGCTAAACAAGGTTATTTTCGCAGGTCACTCAGCCCGTGTTGTTTATGACCCTAATATAGGCGCGAGCCTCCGCACGTAAAAAAGCAGCCCAGAGGGCTGCTTTTTTAGGTTTCGTTGCTGAGTAAAATGATTAAAACCAGCCAAATCTCACCGACAGCAGGCTGATAAGCGCGAACGCGGCGCAGACATTAATCATAACGACGGTCTTGCTGGAGACATCCATAACGCCACCTTAATGAGTAAGTCCCTAAAGGTATAGTACGGCGGGCGCGGTTGCGCTATCGGATTAAGACGAATCGGGCTTTGTTCTGAATATTCAGCCCGATTCTGAATTTGTTATACAGGTATCTCTGAATCACGACGTCATGGCAGATAATTATCCCACCATGGAACGCTCCTCAGGGAAGGAAAACGAAGAATGACGTTATATCAAAAAATGTTGGTGTTTTACGCCATTATGGGCGTGATCTGCGCCGTAATTAGCTGGTTTTTAACCAAAGAGAGCCGGGTGATCCGCCTGCTGGCGGCCCTGTTGATCGGCGCCACCTGGCCGTTCAGCTTCCCGATGGCGCTCCTCGTCTCGCTGTTTTAACGCTCCGGCGGCGGACGACAGAAAAGGGTGGCGGCAAGGATAAGGTTACTGTATAAAAACACAGTAACCTTATCATGGAGGCAAACAGGTGAACGGTTTCTTTTCGTCCGTCGCAGGCGCCACATTGCGTTGGCTCGATCTTCCGGGAGAGGGGCTTCCGCTGGTGTTTATCCACGGCCTCGGCTGCGCGTCATCTTACGACTACCCCCGCGTCGCCAGCGCCCCCGCGCTCAACGGGCGGCGCAAAATACTTATCGATCTACCGGGCTTCGGCTACAGCGATAAACCGCACGACTTTAGTTACAACATACATAGCCAGGCGCAAGGAGTGGAGCAAGTCCTCGACCACCTGCGCCTGCAGCGCTTCGCGCTGTACGGGCATAGCATGGGGGGAAGCATCGCCATCGAAGCGGCAGGGTTGCTGGCGGAGCGGGTGACCACGCTGCTGGTTTCTGAACCCAACCTGGTCGCCGGAGGCGGCGAGTACAGCCGGCGCATAGCGGCGCAGTCAGAGGCGGCCTTTATCGCCGAAGGTTACGCCAGGATGCTGGCGGAAGAGCGCTCGCCCTGGGCCGGCTGTTTGCAAAACAGCGCCCCCTGGGCCGTCTGGCGAGCCGCCAGCAGCCTGATACACGGCAGCGACACCCCCTGGTTTACCCAGCTCTGCCAGTTGCGCTGTCAGAAGATGCTGATCGTCGGCGAGCAGTCGCTCCCTTATGCGGATATCGAACGGGTAGAGGCGCAAGGGATCCCGGTCGGGATTGTGCCCCACGCGGGGCACTCGATGGCGTGGGAAAACCCGGAAGGGCTGGCGCAGCTTATCGCCAGCCACGGCTAAGGGGGGGACGGCGTCAGAATGGCAGTTCGCGAGGCTGGGTCTGGAGCGTTATCCAGCGCAGCTCGGTAAATTCCGCAATCCCGGCCCGACCGCCGAACCGGCCATAGCCGGAGGCTTTGCAGCCGCCAAACGGCATTTGCGCTTCATCATGAACAGTTGGACCATTGATATGGCAGATGCCGGTTTGCAGACGTTGCGCCAGGTTCCACGCTCTGGCGCTGTCGCGGCTGTAGACCGCAGCGGAAAGGCCATAGTCGCTGTCGTTGGCTACCGCCAGCGCCTCTTCGTCGTTATTAACGCGAATAATCGCTTTTACCGGGCCGAAGGACTCTTCGTTCCACAGCCGCATCTCGCGGGTGACGCCGTCCAGCAAGGTAGGCGCCATGTGGGTATCGCTGGCTTTGCCGCCGGTCAGCAGGCGGCCGCCTTTGGCTAAGGCATCGTCGATTAACGCGTTGCAGCGGGTGACGGTGTTCATGTCGACCACCGGGCCGGTCAGGCTGGCGGGGAGAGAAGCGGCGCGCCTGGTCAGCAGAGGGATAAAGCGCTCCGCCACGGCGTTGTCGACAATAATGCGCTCGGTGGACATGCAGATCTGTCCGGCGTTGGCGAAGGCGCCAAAAATGGCGCCCGCCGCCGCCTGCTCAATGTCGGCATCGTCGAGGACCAGCAGCGGCGCTTTGCCACCGAGCTCCAGCACCGCCGGTTTCAGATACTGCCCGCAGGTGCGGGCGATAATCCGCCCCACCGGCGTGGAGCCGGTAAAGTTGACGCGCCGCACCGCCGGATGGGCGATCAGCGACTCCACCAGCGCCGGCGCGTCTTGAGGCGCGCAGGTGAGATAGTTCACCACGCCCGGCGGGAAGCCCGCCGCGTCGAGGGCGTCGATAATCAATCCTTGTGTAGCCGGGGAGAGCTCAGCGCCCTTGAGGATCACCGTGTTGCCGCAGGCCAGCGGCGTCGCCAGCGCCCGGGTGGCAAGGATCAGCGGCGCGTTCCACGGCGCCATGCCCAGCACCACGCCGGCACCCTGGCGGACCCCCATCGCCAGATTGCCCGGCACGTTGGATGGAATGATCTGCCCTTCGATCTGGGTGGTCAGCGCCGCCGCTTCGCGCAGGATATCGGCCGCCAAATGGACGTTAAATCCCGCCCAGTGGGCGGTGGCGCCGGTCTCCGCCGCCATGGCGGCGATAAATTTAGCTTCCCGCAGCAGCATATGCTCCGCCGCGTCGAGCAGTAAGCGTCGCCGTTCCGCCGGGGATGTATCGCGCCACTGCGGGAAGGCGCTGGCCGCGGCCTCGACGCAGCGTTTACCGTCGGCGAGGCTGGCGGCAGCGGCAACCGAGGCGACGTCATCGTGGGCAGGGTGGCGCCGGGTAAAGGTCCGACGGTCTTCGGCATCGTGCCACTGGCCGTCAAGGTACAGATTGCAGGTGATTGTCATGGAGGTAACCTCTTATTCTGCGGTTCCTCCAGTGTACCGGTCGCGGCTGGCGGCGAGCGTGAGCGGGGCGGTTATCGCACATTTTTTTGCCGGAATTGTGCGTAGCTCACAACATCCCAACCGTACCTGGCGCAAAAAGCAGCGCGACGCCGATTAAATCAGCAAATTCAGCGCGATTGGCATAAGGTGATAGCCATTGATTATTTGCTGGGGGCCAGGGGCTGTGCTGTTATTACGGTTCTTATAATCAATAATCAGGACTTATAACCATGTCTACAGGGAAAACCACGCTGGCGCTGCTGCTGAGCGCGCTGCTGCCGGCCAGCGCCGCATGGGCCGCGGGCAATGACACGCTGGTCTATTGCTCAGAGGCCTCCCCGGAGTCCTTTAACCCGCAGATCGCCAGCTCCGGCCCGTCGTTCGTCGCCAGCTCGCAGGTGCTGTATAACCGCCTGGTCACCTTTGACCCGGTGAAGAACACGCCGATCCCGTCGCTGGCCACCGAGTGGCACGTCTCTGAAGATGGCAAAACCTGGACCTTCACGCTGCGTCAGGGAGTGAAGTTCAACAGCAATAAATTCTTCAAACCGACCCGCGATTTTAACGCCGACGACGTCCTGTTTTCGGTACTGCGCCAGATGGATCCTCAGCATCCTTATCACAAGGTGTCGCAGGGGAACTATGAGTACTTCCACGATGTGGGCCTCGATAAGCTGATTAAGTCGGTGAAAAAGGTCGATGACTATCACGTCCAGTTTGTGCTCAATCAGCCGAACGCGGCGTTTCTTGCCGACTGGGGAATGGACTTCGCCTCTATTCTGTCGGCGGAATATGGCGAGGCGATGCTGAAGAAAGGAACGCCAGAAAACGTCGATAACTGGCCTGTCGGCACCGGACCCTATGCTCTGCAGCAGTATAAAGTGGATTCGCAAATCCGCTATATCGCCAATCCCCACTACTGGGAAGGCGAGGTGCCGACGAAGCACCTGATCTTCTCCATCACGCCGAACGTCGAGACCCGACTGGCTAAACTGCAGACTAACGAGTGCCAGATTATTCCGGCGCCTTCGCCGGTACAGTTCCCGGTGATCAAGGGCAATAACGATCTGACGCTGCACGCCGTCGAGGCGCTGAACGTCGGCTATCTGGCGTTCAACACCGAGAAAAAACCGTTTGATAATGTGCTGGTGCGCCAGGCGTTAAACTACGCTACCGACAAACAGGCCATCGTCAGGGCGGTGTTCCTCGATTCCGGTACGGTGGCGAAGTCGCCAATCCCATCCACCATGCTCGGGTATAAAAAAGACCTCCCGGACTACGACTACGATCCGCAGAAAGCGAAGGCGCTGCTCAAACAGGCGGGTCTGGAGCAAGGGGCGGAAGTGACCCTGTGGTCGATGCCGGTTCAGCGGCCCTACAACCCGAACTCAAAACGCATTGCTGAAATGATCCAAAACGACTGGGCGAAAGTCGGGGTGAAAGCGAAGATCGTCAGCTATGAGTGGGGCGAATACCTGGCCGGCATGCGTAAAGGCGAACACGACAGCGCCCTGTACGGCTGGATGTCAGACAATGGCGACCCGGACAACTTTGCCGGCACGCTGCTCAGCTGTGATAATATCCAGACCGGCTCTAACGCCGCCCGCTGGTGCGATAAGTCGTATGACGCGCTGGTGAAGAAAGCCCTGCAGGTGAGCGATCCGCAGGCGCGCGCCAAACTCTACGAACAGGCGCAAGAGATCTTCTACCAGCAGGCGCCGTGGATCACCCTGGCGACCGGCAAGACCTTCTATGCCACCCGCAGCAACGTCAGCGGCTACACTGTGAGCATGATGGGGAGCGATTTTTCCAAAGCGAAGCTGAATTAAGTGAAAGGAGAACAGAATGGCACATCTGGATGAGGTCATCGTTAAAGTCGATGACATCCTTGCCGAGGGCGTTATCGCGCATATGAATGAGCTGCTGATCGCCCTGAGCGATGACGCGCAGCTCGGTCGTGAGGAACGCTATACTCAGCAGCAGCGCCTGCGCACCGCCATCGCTCACCATGGGCGACAGCATCAGGAAGAGCAGGACGCGCGCCGCGAGCAGTTGACCAAAGGCGGCGCGATCCTCTGAACAGGCGCTCAGAACTGGCGTCTGGCCACCAGCCAGGCGCCCACCACCAGCATCACCGCGCCGCATAATGGCCCGATCAGCGCCCGCAGCGGTACGCCGTGGGCGCGAATTAAATCCATGATCAACCCGCCGACCAGCTGGCTGGCCACCAGTACCGCGATGGTGGTGGCTGCGCCCACGGTCTGATAGCCGCTGATGCTGGCGAAGACGAAAAAGGATCCCAGCATGCCGGGGATCAGCGTCCACCACTTCACGTTCAGGGCCAGCTCATGAAAGCCGGCGACACCCTGGCGCAGCAGCAACAAGGTCACGAAAATAACGATACCGACCAGCGAATTGAGCAGCATGGCGATGAGGATCGTCGACACCGACTGGGTGATGCGCACCATCAGGGTGTTCTGCACCACCAGGCCTACGCCGGCGGCCACCAGAAAGGCGAGGGTAAGCGACCCATTCATGCCTGGCCGTCCGGGTCCTGGCGCGCATCAAGCTGTAGCTGCATAAAGGTCAGATCCAGCCAGCGACCAAATTTGGTTCCCACCTGCGGCATCTGCCCGGTGGTGATAAAGCCCAGCGTTTCATGCAGGTGCAGCGAGGCGTGGTTCTGCGACTCGATCCCGGCGACCATCACATGTTTATTCAGCCGACGCGCTTCGGCGATCAAGGCGACCAGAAGTTTGCGGCCCAGGCCTTTCCCCTGGTGCTCGGGGTGAACGTACACCGAATGCTCCACGGTGTGGCGAAAGCCGTCAAACGCGCGCCAGTCGCCAAAGGAGGAATAACCGGTGATGACGCCGTTTTCCTCGCTCACCAGCACCGGAAAGCCTGCCAGCTGGCGGGCTTCAAACCATGCGATGCGGTTGTCGGTATCCACGGTTTTGTCATTCCAGATAGCGGCGGTATGCACGACGGCGTGGTTATAGATCTCGGCGATCGCCGCGCAATCGTCTTTAATGGCAGGGCGGATGGACATAGCAAACCTCAGTTTTTCGTACACTATAGTAGTACGATATTATTACAATAATGAACGCCACGCTGTCATCCGTTTTCAGCAAATTTTTTCCTGATGGGCCAGGGGTTACGCGGCCCGACGGGCGGTTGTGTAATGCCTGCGCGCACACTATAGTGTTACGTTATGAATACTATAGAAGACAACCTCAATCAGCGTATCAGCGCGCGCATCCGCATCGAGCGCGAATCCCGTGGCTGGTCGCTGAACGACCTGGCCGAACGGGCGGGTGCCTCGCGGGCGATGATCCATAAAATCGAGCGCGGCGAAAGCAGCCCGACGGCGTCGATGCTGGGCCGCCTTTCCGGCGCCTTCGGCATCAGTATGTCGACCCTGATCGCCAGGGCGGAAATGCAGGAAGGTAAGCTGCTGCGTTTTGCCAGCCAGCCGGTATGGCACGACCCGCAAAGCCACTATCTCCGCCGCCACGTTTCGCCGCGCAGCGATCTGCCCATTGACCTGGTACAGATCGAGCTGCCGCCCGGCAGCGATGTGCCGATGCCGGCTTCGTCCTATGCGCTGGCCCGCCAGCTGATCTGGCTGCAGCGGGGCGAGCTGGTGTTCCTGGAAGGGAATACCCGCCACGAGATGCAGACCGGGGACTGTCTGGAGCTCGGCCCACCGAACGACTGCCGCTTTATCAATGAATCCGCAGAGACCTGCGTCTATCTGGTGGTGCGCCTTAATCAATCGCCATCCGGCTCGTAATGATAAAGCGCATTGCGCATAAAGCAGCTAGCCTCAGTACTGTCTGCTAACAAGAGGAGTTTGCTATGTCAGAACAACCGCAACGCCATCGCCGCTGGGTACTGGCTTCCCGTCCCCATGGTGAACCGACGGCAGAGCATTTCCGCCTGGAAGAGCGCGAGGTGCCCACCCCGGGGCCGGGTCAGGTTCTGCTGCGTACCGTTTATTTATCGCTGGATCCCTATATGCGCGGGCGGATGAGCGACGCGCCGTCCTATTCACCGCCGGTGGCCATCGGCGCGGTGATGGTGGGCGGGACCGTGAGTCGCGTCGTGACCTCGCAGCATGATGATTTTCAACCCGGCGACTGGGTGCTGGGCTACAGCGGCTGGCAGGATTATGAGCTTTCCGACGGCAGCGGGCTGGTGAAGCTGGGGGACAACCCGCAGCACCCGTCCTGGTCGCTGGGGGTGCTGGGGATGCCGGGCTTCACCGCCTACATGGGATTACTGGACATTGGCCAGCCGAAGCCGGGTGACACGCTGGTGGTCGCTGCGGCCACCGGGCCGGTGGGCGCTACGGTCGGACAGATCGGCAAAATTAAGGGCTGCCGTACCGTCGGCGTCGCCGGCGGCGCGGAGAAATGTCGCTATGCGGTTGACACCTTAGGCTTTGATGTCTGCCTTGACCATCGCGCGGCGGACTTTGCCGAACAGCTGGCCCAGGCCTGCCCGCAGGGCATTGACGTTTACTACGAAAACGTCGGCGGCAAGGTTTTTGACGCGGTACTGCCGCTGCTCAACACCGCGGCGCGGGTTCCGGTCTGCGGGCTGGTGAGCGGCTATAACGCCACCGGTCTGCCGGACGGGCCTGACCGTCTGCCGCTGCTGATGGCGACCATCCTCAAGAAACGCATTCGGATGCAGGGCTTTATTATCGGCCAGGATTATGGGCATCGGATCGCGGAATTCCAGCAGCAGATGGGGCGCTGGGTGCAGGAGGGTAAAATTAAATATCGCGAACAGCTGATCGACGGTCTGGAGCAGGCGCCGCAGGCGCTGATCGGCCTGTTGAAAGGTGAAAACTTTGGTAAGGTGGTGATCCGCGTGTCGGCGGACGACTAATACGCCGGGTATAGCCTGAACGCGCCTCTCTCCCGGCCGGGAAGAGAGGCGCTGCATGAATATCAGGCGTAAAAGGCTAACCGCTGGGCGAGCAGATCGACAAAGGCTTCGCGGTCCACATCCAGCATCAGGGTGGTATTGGGCGGATTGCCGGTCAGATGGTAGTAATCGACCACCGTCATCCCCTGGGTATATTTGCCTTCCGTTTCCACGCCGACCCAGCGCTCGATAGTGGTAAAGAGCTCCGGCTTGAGGAGCCAGGCGATGGTGCAGGGGTCGTGCAGCGGCGCGCCGTCGAAGCCCCACTTTTCGTCCTTATGGTAGGCCATAAAGAAGTCGAGCAGTTCGGCGACGATGGTCGATACCGGATTGCCAATCTGGCGGAATCGCTCAATATCCGCAGGAAGGATCTGCGCCCGGTGGGTGACATCCAGGCCCGCCATCACCACCTGGATCCCCGACTGAAAGACCATCTCCGCCGCCTGCGGATCGACGTAGATATTAAACTCCGCCGCCGGCTGCCAGTTGCCCAGCCCCATGGCGCCCCCCATGATCACGATGCGGGCGATCTTCGCGTGCAGCTCCGGATGGCTGGCGAGCAGCAACGCTACGTTCGTCTGCGGCCCGGTGGCCACCAGCGTCACCGGCTCCTGACTTTCGCGCAGCACCCTGGCCATCAGCTCGACGGCGGTGCAGTTTTGCGGCGTAAAGGCCGGCTCCGGCAGGTTCGGGCCATCCAGTCCGCTTTCCCCGTGCACGTTATCGGCAATGATCAGATCGCGCATTAACGGCTTCCACGCACCGCCGGCGACCGGAATATCCGCGCGGTTCAGCAGGGTCAGCATACGCAGCACGTTGCGCAGGGTCTTCTCCGGGGTCTGGTTGCCTGCGGAGGCAGTGACGGCTTTCACTTCCAGCTCCGGCGAGGCGAGGGCGAGGACCAGGGCGATCGCGTCATCATGTCCCGGATCGCAATCAATCATTATCGGCAGTGCCATAGCAGCTCCTTGTTGGCGTTGTTCTGTGACCAGACTAACGCTGAGGCGCGAGGCAGACGAGAAAGTGTGCAGAATAGTGTGATGGCTAGCACGGTTGCAGGGGTAATCGCGCGGTGAGTCGCGGCGGTCCTGCATCATCATGCCTCGCCTTGCGGTGGCGCAAGCTAGCGTCCGGCGCGGCGCGATAGAATAAAAATCGCTAATCCTTACGGATATTAATGGTTTGCTTTTCGGCGAGCGGATTCTTATCCTTAAGAAAACTCAAGAGGTTATGACGATGAAAGATGTAGTAGATAAATGCAGCACCAAAGGCTGCGCCATTGATGTCGGGACAATTATTGATAACGAGGACTGCGTCTACCGGGCTGAGAAATTATTCCCGAGCCGCGAGGAAGCGGAGTCAACCGTAGCCGCCGTTCGCGAGCGTGCCGCCGCGGCGGCGCCGGCCAGTGAACCACCGCAGGTTGACTACACGCTCGCCGCCGCCGGCGACGAGGTGAAACTCGATCTGTCCATCGCCTTCTCCTGCCAGGCGGAAAAGATCATTTTCGAATTGTCCCTGAGAAACCTGCTGTAATCAGCGCCCCGGGCGCCAGCGCCTGAGGGTAACGCCTTCGCCCGCCGGTCCGCGGGCGAAGCCGGGCGTTACTCGAAGCGCCAGGCGAGGTTCAGCCCGATACCGTAGTTGCGTCCCGGCGCGGGCTCGTAGTAGCGTCCGTTGGACTCGTTAACGATGACGGACCCGACGTATTCGCGGTCGAACAGGTTGTCGACCCGGCCGAACAGATCCATATCCATCCTGCCATAGCTCCACTTATAGCCGGTCGTCAGGCCGACCACCGTCCAGGAAGGGGCTTTGGCGGTGTTTTCGTCATTCGCCATGATGTCGCTCATGTAGCGAATATCGCTCCCGGCGTACCAGCCCTGCTCCGGCTGATAGCCGAAGGAGGCATAACCCATATTGCGCGCGATCCCCGGAATACGGTTGCCGTTGCAGCTGGCGTCGCCGCAGACGTTGGTGCGATAGGTCGCGTCAAGCCAGGTCCAGGCCGCCTTCAGGCGCCAGCTCTCGCCAAACTGCTGATCCAGTCCCAGCTCCATCCCCTGACGACGGGTCTTGCCGGCGTTTTTATAGCTGGTGCGTCCGCCGCTGCTGCTGTCGACCACGATCTCATTATCGGTATCGGTCTGGAACAGGGCGGCGGTGAGCAACCCATTGCCGATCCGCGTCTTGCTGCCGATCTCCACCGTGTCGTTGGTGGAGGGCTTCAGGCCGAAGTTGAGACCGCTCTGGTTATCGGCGCGGTATGACAGCTCGTTAATGGTCGGCGTCTCGAAGCCGCGGCCAGCGGAGAGGTAAACGTTCCAGGCGTCGGTCAGGGCATACTTCAGCGAGCCTGCGGGCAGCCATTTGTGATAGCTGGCATCGCCGCTGTCGTCGCCATTGCCTGGGGTGATGTAGTAATCATTCGAGTCGAACCATACCGAGCTGTAGCGCACCCCGGCATCGAGCGAAAGTTTGTCGGTGAGCTGCCACTGGGTTTGCAGGTAAGGGTCGACGTTCCACATCAGGTTACGTTCGTTACGGCGTAGCGCGCCCTGTTCGCCATACTGCGGCGCGCCGTTGACCATCACAAAGTTTTCATAGCCCTTGCGGCGCTCGCTCATGTTCTCGTAGTCAAGACCGGCGGTCAGGGTGACCGGCACCAGCAGCTCGCCGCGATGGGTCAGCCGGGTATCGATCCCCTGGTAGTGGCGGGTGAGGTCGATCACCCCGCCGGCATGGCTCGGCTTCAGCTGCGGCGCGCGCGGGATCGACTGGTACTGGGTGGTTTCGCGTTCCCCGGCGTACATCATGACGCTGAGATCGTCCTGGGCGCTCAGCTGGCGCTCGTAGCGCAGGCCAGCCTGGGTCTGCCGGGTATCCTTGCGGGTATTATACTGGTCGCCGCGAGGCGACTGGCGCGGGTTATCGCGCCATTCATCGGCGGTTAAGCCGCCGGCGTCATTGGCTTTGATATCAACGCTGTTCAGCAGCAGCGTCAGCTTACTGACGTCGTTGATGCGCACCCCCAGCCGGGCGTTGGCCAGATTTTTGCGCGCGCCGCTGTGATCGCGATAGCCATGGGTGGTGAAGCGGTTAGTCGACACCGTGTAATCCACATCCCCTGCGTGGCTGCCGTCGCCAACGGCGCCGGTGGCTTTCATCCCGTAGTGCCAGGTGCCGAAGCTGCCATAGTAACTGCTGGCTTCCACGGTGGGCGGCTGGGTGCCGGTCTGGCTGGTGACATTGATCACCCCGCCGGACGAGTTACCGTAGAGGGCAGAGAAGGGGCCGCGCAGCACCTCGAGGGTGTCGACGCTACCGATATCGATATTGGAGGTCTGCCCCTGGCCGTCGGGCATGGTCGCCGGGATGCCGTCCACATAGATGCGCAGCCCGCGCACGCCGTAGGTAGAGCGGGAGCCAAAGCCGCGAATCGACAACTGCAGATCCTGGGCATAGTTTTGTCGGTTCTGCACCTGCAGGCCCGGCACGGCGCCCAGCGATTCAGAGAGGTTGACGCGCGGCGCGGCCTGGCGCATCTCATCGCCATTGACCACGCTGACGGCGGCGGGGGTATCCAGTTCAGAAACAGTGGTTGGCGCAGCGGTCACCACCATGGTTTGTTCATCGGCGGCCTGGGCGGCGGCGATGAGCGGCAGCAGCAGGGCCGGCAGGGCCGCGTGTCGCACGGATAGGATTTTCATCGATAGTACTCGGGAGACGAACCAAATGGAACATATGTATATATGTTACCCCGTTTGTAAAATATTTGAAAATTATTAACTGCCGTTGGTTAACGGATAGTGCTTCAGGCTGACGAATTTACCGGGCAACAACAATTAGCGCTCCACTTTGAGATGATTAATGATTACTATTCGCATTCAAAATAAGGCAGAGCCATGACTTTGCCGCCGGAAGCGATGTCGGGTCAGCACATACAGGTTCATCAAAGGGAGTCGTCATGTCATTACGTCAGTTTGCCGCGCCGCGTCTGCGCCATTCACTGTTATTCACTTCTCTGCTGCTGGCAGGCAGCTTTAGCGCCCACGCCGCGGAAGAGATGCTGCGCAAGGCCGTCGGGAAAGGGGCCTACGAAATGGCCTACAGCCAGCAGGAGAACGCGCTGTGGGTCGCCACTTCGCAAAGTCGTTCGCTGGACAAAGGGGGGATTGTTTATCGTCTTGACCCCACCACCCTCGACGTGACGCAGATTATTCACAACGATCTGAAGCCGTTTGGCGCCGCTATCAACCATGCCACCGGTACGCTGTGGTTTGGTAATACCGTCGACAGCACCGTCACCGCCATTGACGCCAAAACCGGCGCTGTGAAGGGGCGACTGGTGCTGGACGAGCGTCAGCGCAGTGAAACCGTGCGCCCGCTGCAGCCGCGCGAGCTGGCGGTCAATGAGCAGACCAACACTATCTACATTACCGGTCTGGGCAAAGAGAGCGTGATTTGGGTGGTGGATGGCGCTACCCTGAAGCTGAAAACGACGATTACCGGCACCGGGGCGATGGCCACCGGCCTGGCGATCGATCCGCAGGCGAAACGCCTTTATACCACCAATGCCGACGGCGAACTGCTGACCATCGACAGCGAGAGCAACACCATTGTGTCGCGCAAAAAATTGCTGGATGACGGCAAGGCGCATTTCTACCTTAACCTGAGCCTCGATACCGCCGGCCACCGCGCCTTTATTACCGACAGCAAGCAGCCGGAAGTGCTGGTGGTCGATACCCGCGACGGCAAAGTGCTGGAGAAAATCACCGCGCCGGAATCGCTGGCGGTGCTGTTTAACCCCACCCGCAACGAAGCCTATGTGACGCATCGTAAGGCGGGGGAAGTGAGCGTTATCGACGGCAAGAGCTATAAGGTGGTGAAGACCTTTAAAACGCCGACCCATCCCAACAGCCTGGCGCTCTCTGAGGACGGCAAAACGCTGTACGTCAGCGTGAAACAAGCATCCAGCCGTGAGAAAGAGGCCACGGCGCCGGACGATGTGATCCGCATCGCCCTGTAAGGTCCCGGGCGCGACGACCATCGTCACCGGTGGTTGCGCCCGGCATCTCACCCTCTGTTACAAACGCGTATTGGCCTGATAAACCTGAAGGTTATACACTTATCGCTTTCCCGCCTCGCGCGGGCAGTGGTAATCAGTGGAGATAAAATGAAAAAACCATTCATGGTGATTTGCGCCGGCGCGATGCTGGCGCTGCTGGCCGGCTGTTCGTCCAACTACGTTATGACCACCAAAAGCGGTCAGACGATCGTCACCCACGGCAAGCCGCAGCTGGATAAAGAAACGGGGATGACCAGCTATATCGATGAGTCTGGTAATAAGCGGGAAATTAACAGCAGCGACGTGTCGCAGCTGGTTGAGGATAACTAAGTCCTGACCTCCCGGTTTGCCCGCGATGGACAAACCGGGAGTCCTGCCATTTACTGCTTGAGCGTCGGCGCTGTGCTGTGAATCGCATGCACGCGCTTACGCACGCCAAACCAGCCCGCCACCAGCAGCACCGCCAGCAACGGGATGGAGCCAATGGTATAGGTGCCGTTCGGATAATCGAAGGCCATCAGCACCAGCACACTGAACAGGAACAGCAGCGTCAGCCAGGAGGTGAACGGCGCTCCAGGCATTCTGAAGCTCACCTGAGCCGCTTTTCCTTCCTTAATCGCTTTGCGCAGACGCATCTGACACACCACGATGAAGCCCCAGGACGCAATGATCCCCAGCGAAGCGATGTTGAGGACGATCTCAAACACCTGCGACGGCACCAGATAGTTGAGGAACACCCCGACCACGTACACCGCCAGCGTTGCCAGGATCCCGGCGTAAGGGACGTGGTGACGGCTCATCTTCGACATGAACTTCGGCGCGGAGCCCCCCATCGACATGGAGCGCAGAATACGCCCGGTGCTGTAGAGGCCGGAGTTGAGGCTGGAGAGGGCGGCGGTTAACACTACGATGTTCATCACGCTGCCGATATACGGTACGCCCAGTTTGGAGAAGAAGGTGACGAACGGGCTCTGTCCCGCCTGGTAGGCGTTCCACGGCAGCAGCAGCACCAGCAGCACCACCGATCCGACGTAGAACAGGCCGATACGCCAGATCACGCTGTTGATGGCCTTCGGCACCATCGTCTCCGGATCCTTACACTCACCGGCCGCGGTGCCCACCAGCTCAATGGAGGCGAAGGCGAAGACCACGCCCTGCACCAGCACCAGCGCCGGCAGAAGGCCGTGCGGGAAGAAGCCGCCGTTATCGGTGATCAGGTGGAAGCCGGTGGCATTACCGTCCAGCGGCTTACCGGAGCCGAGGAAAATGGTGCCGACCACGAGAAACGCGACGATCGCCAGCACTTTGACCAGCGCGAACCAGAACTCCATCTCGGCGAACCACTTCACGCCGATCATGTTCATGGTGCCGACGATGGCCAGCGCGCCGAGGGCGAAGACCCACTGCGGCACATCGCCAAACGCGCCCCAGTAGTGCATATACAGCGCCACGGCGGTGATATCGACGATCCCGGTCATTGCCCAGTTAACGAAGTACATCCAGCCGGCCACGTAGGCGGCCTTTTCGCCGAGGAATTCCCTGGCATAGGAGACGAAGCTGCCGCTCGAGGGGCGGTGGAGAACCAGTTCGCCGAGGGCGCGAAGAATAAAGAAAGAGAAGATGCCGCAGACCAGATAGACCAGTGCGAGCGCTGGCCCTGCCATTTGTAAACGTGCCCCGGCGCCGAGGAACAAACCGGTACCGATGGCGCCGCCGATGGCGATCATCTGTACCTGACGGTTGCCCATCGCTTTGTGATAACCCGCTTCATGTGAGTTAAGCCAGTGGCGTTTTGCAGCATGGTGCTCCGCTGCAGTGTCGTGTTTCGTATTCATTGATGTATCAGTTTCCTGTCAATGCCCATGTTTGCAGCCGGCGTGGAGGACGGCTGGCACATTATGCTGGCTTTCTCATCATTCTGACGTAGGAGATAAGCTCAGACATGGCGCTGAATCCTACACGTAACCTAATAGTTACGCACCTAAAACATTTACCGATAGCATTTGACAGATTTATCAATGAGATCAGCGTCGCAGAGTTTCCCGCAACAGAATGAAAGCGCTGGTATGCTGGCGTCGACTGGGGTAAGCGCGAGGTTGTCAGGGGACGGCGGAGGCGCAGTTCGCTGCTTTTGCATCCGTTGGCCACGGGCGATGGCCACCTGCTCGCCGGGTCGCAGCCGGGTGTTTAACCGGTCATCCACGACCATTTTTTAGCCATTATCATCAGTGATTTTGATGTTAATATCCGGTTATTCCAGCATAAATGGCTTCAGCGTTGGTCACGGCGCCGCGCAGGCGGAGGAAGCGTGATGCCTGCAGGGGAGCAGAATGAACAGAGCGGTTAACCCTTATTGTTTAATTCATTCTGCCGGGGCAGGTATTGTAAGATGCAAAACCATACCCGTAGCGCCAGGCGACCCCACACTATGACACCCTTACTCTTTCATAAATATCACGGACTGGGTAATGATTACCTGGTATGCCATCGCGCCGTTGCCGACCAGCTGAGCAACGAGCATATTCGAATTCTGTGCCATCGCCACTATGGCGTCGGTTCTGATGGTCTCCTGATCGACAGCGGCGATCGAACCCACCCCACGCTGCGTATTATCAATCCGGACGGCTCCGAGGCGGAGAAAAGCGGTAATGGGCTACGGATCTATGCGCGCTATCTGTTTGATATCGGTCGTGTCGGGCATGAGCCCTTTTTAGTGCACACGGCGGGCGGAGATGTCTATTGCACCGTGGAGAGCGATTTTCATCAGATTAGCGTCGACATGGGGCGGGCGAATTTCAATCCGGCGGCGTTACCCGCCCTGGTGAATTTGCCCGAGGCGGTGAATTATCCCTTGCCGCTGGCGGATGAAACCCTGTCCGTCGTGCTGGTCTCTATGGGCAATCCCCACTGCGTTGTCCTCGTGGATAAGCTCGATCTGGAACAGGTTCATCGCTTAGGACCGCAAATTGAACATCATCCCTTGTTCCCCAAACGCTGCAATGTGCAGTTCGTGGAAGTTGTCGATCGCCATACGCTGAAGATTGGTATCTGGGAGCGGGGCGCCGGGTTTACGATGGCCTCCGGGAGCAGCAGCTGCGCGGCGGCCAGCGCCATGCGCCGGTTAGGGAAGGTGGACGATCGGGTGGAGGTCAACATGCCAGGCGGCCAGCTGCGCATCACCTTCGGCGCGGATTTTCAGGTCTGTATGCGAGGCCCGGTGCATAAGATCGCCAGCCTGACGCTGGATAACGACTGCTTTGTCGGCGGCGGCGCTATCTCCACTGGCGCGGGATGACAGGTGGGGCGATCAGCCGGAAATTTTTTGCCTTTCGCTTGCTGGCGTAAGCGGCTGTACATACTGCCTTTTCCCATCCCGGCAAAGGCGGCAAACAACGGAAATGGCTACCAGGGAGAAACAGAGATGAACATCAATGTGGTCGGCACCAGCGGCTCAGGCAAATCCACCCTGGCTCGTCGCCTGGCGCACAGGCTGGGGCTGCCGTGCATCGAACTGGATCGCCTGTACTGGCGGCCGAACTGGCAGGGCGCGCCGGATGAGGCGTTTTTCGCCGCCATTGCCGCCGCGACGGCCACCCCGGGCTGGGTATTGGATGGCAACTACAATCGCAGCCGCGGGGTCAAATGGCGCGAGGTGGATCTGGTGATCTGGCTGGATTATGGCCTCTGGCGCACGCTGCGCCAGGCGGTGTGGCGGGCCGCGAGCCGGGCGTGGCGCCGTCAGGAGCTGTGGCCGGGCACCGGCAACCGCGAGAGTTTCCGCCGTTCGTTCTGCAGCCGGGAATCCATCATCCTCTGGACGCTGAAAACCTGGCGGCAGAATCGCCGACGCTATCTGGCCGATATGCAGGATCCTCAATATCGTCATATTCGCTTCGTCCGGCTGCGCAGTCCGCGGCAGGCCGAGGCGCTGCTCCGCGAGCTGGAAGCGCAGCGGTCAGGCGGGCATATCTAATTTTCAGCAGTACACATGTGAATTAATTGTTTCTCAATAGTTAGCAGAGATTTTAATAATGCAGGCACGTACTTTCATATGAGCCTGCGAAATGTCTTATCGAATCAGTATCCTGGATAAAAGTCCGCTTGCCGCCGGGGAAACCGCCGCGCAGGCGCTGGCGCGTACATTAACGCTGGCGCAACACGCCGAAGCCTGGGGCTATCACCGCTTCTGGGTCGCCGAACACCACAATACCGATCAGCTGGCGAGCCCCTCGCCGGAGCTGGTTATCGCCTGGCTGCTGGGCCACACCCGGCGGATCCGCCTCGGGTCCGGCGGCGTCATGCTCCAGCACTATAGCCCCTATAAGGTCGCGGAAAACTTCAACCTGCTGGCCGCCCTCGCGCCGGGCCGCATCGATCTCGGGGTCGGCAAGGCGCCTGGCGGCCTGCCGCTCTCCACCCGCGCGCTGCAGCAGGGCCTGCATCAGGAAGAGAAAGGCGCCTTTGCCGACCAGCTGGCGCAGCTGGATAACTGGCTGTCGCTGACTGAGCCCGGAGGGGAAGAGAGCCTGCGCGCCACGCCGATCCCGCCGCGCCGGGCAGACGGTTTTCTGCTCGGCGCCAGCCTGGATAGTGCTGAACTGGCGGCCCGCCTTGACTGGAACTTTGTCTTTGCCGCCCATCTCAATGGCGACAGCGCGCTGCGCCGCACGGTGCTCAACCGCTGGCGCGAGCTGAGTCCGCGCGAGGCGATTGTCGCCGTGCAGGTGGTGGTCGCCGACGATCCCGCTACCGCCGCCGCGCTGGCGCAGCAGGTGGAGGCGTGGGGCGTTGAGCTGGAGAACGGCCAGCGGGTGACCGTCGGCAGTGAGGCGCAGGCCGTTGCCTTTGCCCGCCAGGCCGGTAGCCGTCCCACCCGTATCGCCCGCCGCGAATCTTCGCTGATATCGGGTACCCCCGAAGAGGTGAAAGCCCGGCTGGACGCGCTGCAGGCGGAAGATCAGCTGGATGAACTCATCATTGATACCCCCATTAGCGACGGGCCTGCGCGCCTGCGCTCCCTGCGCCTGCTGGCGCAGGCTCACTACGGCAAGGCGGTGCTGAATGTCCTTTGAACAACAACTGATTAGCTGGCGGCGCGAGCTGCACCAGAACCCGGAGCTCTCCCTGCAGGAGGTGGCCACCACTGCGCGGATCCGCGACTGGCTGCAAAGCGGTGGGGTGACCCTGCTGCCCTACGATCTGAAAACCGGGCTGGTGGCCGAAGTCGGCAGCGGCGACAAGGTGATTGCCCTGCGGGCGGACATCGACGCGTTGCCCATCGAGGAGGCGACCGGTCTGCCTTACCGCTCGCAGAATCAAGGGGTGATGCATGCCTGCGGGCACGATATTCACACCAGCGTAATGCTGGGAGCGGCGCTGCTGCTGAAGGATCGGGAAGCGGAACTCCCGGGGCGGGTGCGGATCCTGTTCCAGCCGGCGGAAGAAAATTTCGGCGGGGCGAAAACCCTGATCCGCGCCGGGGCGCTGGAGGAGGTGTCGGCGATCTTTGGCATGCACAATGAGCCCGGCCTGCCGGTGGGTGAATTTGCCACCCGCGGCGGCGCGTTCTACGCCAACGTCGACCGCTTCGTCTTCAAAGTGACCGGGAAGGGCGCGCATGCCGCCCGCCCCCACGAAGGCAAGGATGCGATCCTGCTGGCCAGCCAGCTGGTGACGGTGCTGCAGAGCGTGGCCAGCCGGGAAGTGAACACCCTCGACTCGGTGGTGCTCAGCGTGACGCGGATCCAGGGAGGCAATACCTGGAACGTGCTGCCGGAGAGCGTCGAGCTGGAAGGGACGCTGCGCACCCACAGCAGTGAAGTGCAGCAGCGGGTCAAGGCCCGGGTCAGCGAGATCGCGGCCGGTTTCGCCAGCGCCTTTGGCGCACAGATTGACGTCTTCTGGTATGCCGGCCCGACGGCGCTGGTCAATGACGCCCGCTGGGCCGACTTCGCCAGCGAGGTAGCGGCCCAGGCCGGGTACCGCACCCACCACGCCGATCTGCATCTCGGTGGTGAAGATTTTGCGGTCTATCTTCAGCATATTCCCGGGGCGTTCGTCAGCATCGGCAGCGCCAGCGAATATGGTCTGCACCATCCGGCATTTAATCCGGACGAACGGTTGATGGCGCCCGCAGCGCACTATTTCGCCCGTCTGGCGGAGCAGGCATTACAACACATTTAATGGATGACAGGGGAAGGGGTAGCTATGTCTGAAAATCGACAATTGCGTCTGGGGACGATATTACATGGCGCATCGGGAAATATGTCCGCCTGGCGTCATCCGGCAGCGCAAGCGGACGCCAGTATTAATTTTGATTTTGTTACAGAGACGGCGTTAAAAGCGGAAGCGGGAAAACTGGATTTTATTTTTGTCGCCGACGGTTTATATATTAATGAAAAATCGATTCCCCATTTTTTAAATCGCTTCGAACCTTTAACGGTACTTTCCGCGCTGGCCGCGGTCACCCGGCGTCTGGGACTGGTGGGGACCTTATCCACTTCGTACAGCGAGCCGTTTACCACCGCCCGCCAGTTCGCCAGCCTCGACCATTTAAGCCAGGGGCGGGCGGGCTGGAACGTGGTCACTTCGCCGCTGGAAGGGTCGGCGAAAAACTTCTCCCGGGCCCAGCATCCGGATCATGCGCTGCGCTATCGCATTGCCGATGAATATCTGCAGGTGGTGAAAGGCTTGTGGGATTCGTGGGAAGAAGATGCCTTTGTGCGTAATAAAGCGACCGGTCAGTTCTTTGACAAAAATAAGCTGCATACGCTCGATCATCACGGCGATTTCTTTAAAGTGGCCGGACCGCTGAATATTGCCCGCACGCCGCAGGGACGACCGATTATTTTCCAGGCTGGCGCGTCGGACGACGGCAAAAAATTAGCCGCACGCCACGCCGATGCCATTTTTACCCATCAGGAATCGCTGGCCGAGGCGCAGGCATTTTATCAGGACGTGAAAAGCCAGCTGGCGGCCTGGCAGCGCACCCCGGATCAGCTGCATATTTTCCAGGGCGTCAGCGTCATTGTCGGCGATGACGCCGAAGACGCGGAGCGCCAGTACCAGACCACCGCGGCGCTGGTCTCCATCGAGGATGCGCTGAACTATCTGGGGCGGTATTTCGAACACCATGATTTTTCGCAATATCCGCTTGATGAACCGTTCCCGGATATTGGCGACCTCGGGCAAAACAGCTTCCGCAGTACCACCGACGAGATTAAACGTCACGCCCGCGAGCGCGGATTAACCCTGCGCCAGGTGGCCCTGGAGGCAGCGAGCCCGCGTCCGCGCTTTACCGGCACCGCCAGCGATGTCGCCGACGGGCTGCAACTGTGGTTCGAACAGCGCGCGGCGGACGGCTTCATTATTCAGGGCGGCACGCCGGAAACCTTCCCGCGCTTTGTGGATGAGGTGGTGCCTCTGTTACAGGCGCGCGGCCTGTTCCGTCGCGACTATCCGGGCACCACCCTGCGGGAAAGTCTGGGCCTGGCGCTACCCGCTAATCAATTCCAAAAATAAGAAAAGAGAATCATGCTATGCAGAAAACAACACTCTTGCTGGCCGTCGCGTTGGCATTTAGCGCCTCGTCGTGGGCACAGGACGTCAAGATCAATGGCACCGGGGTAAGCCTTGAGGCCAACGAAACGCCCATTCACACAGCGAAAAACCCGCAGGCCATTGCCCTGTTGCCGAAAGATCTGCATCTGGCGGCGCCGGGGAAATTTACCGTCGCGGTGGCGGCCCTGAACTCACCGCCGCTGACGGTCTTCGCCGATGACAACAAAACCCTGCTCGGCAGCGAGGCGGATATCGCCCGGCTGGTGGCGGAGAGTCTCGGGCTGGAGGTGAACGTGGTTCCCACCTCCTGGGAAGACTGGCCGCTGGGGGTTACCTCCGGCAAATATGATGCCGCGATCAGCAATATTACGGTCACCAAAGCGCGGAAAGAGAAGTTCGATTTCGCCACCTACCGCAAAGACTCGCTGGGCTTCTACGTCAAAAGCAGCAGTCCGCTGAGCAAGATTGACAAGGCGGAAGACATCGCCGGGCTGAAGATTATCGTCGGCTCCGGTACCAACCAGGAGGCGATCCTGCTGGCGTGGAACGCGGAGAACGTCAAAAAAGGGCTGAAGCCGTTTACCCCGGTCTACACCAAGGATGACGCCGCCCAGACGCTGGCCCTGCAGACCGGGCGAGCCGATGCCTTTTTCGGCCCCAATGTGATTGGCGCGTGGAAGGCGGCGCTGACCGGCAAAACCAAACTGGTGGGCAGCGTTGACGGCGGCTGGCCGAAAGCGGCGCATATCGCGGTGACGCTGAAAAAAGACAGCGGGCTGGTGAATGCCGTCCAGGCGGCGCTGAACGGCGCTATCGCCAGCGGGGACTACGCCAAAGTGCTTAACCGCTGGGGCGAAGGGGTGGAAAGCATTCCGCAATCAGAAATCAACCCACCCGGACTGGGCGACTGACAGGAGGCGCGATGAGCGAAGCATTCCGCGATATTTCTCCGGACGCACCGGAGCTGCAGCCGATTATTAGCGGGCTGTTTGCCGAATACGCCGCCCGCTACGGTGACTATTTTTCCCGCGATGCGGAAGTGGAGTTGAGCGAGTGGTATTTGCCGCCGCAGGGGCTGTTTATCGTCCTTGAGCGTGAGGGCGAAATTATCGCCACCGGCGCTTATAAGCCGAAGGATCGCCACACCGCAGAGATCAAACGTATCTGGACGCATCGCCGTCTGCGCCAGCAGGGGCTGGCGGCGAAGGTGGTTCAGGAGCTGGAGCGGCGGGCGGTGCTGGCCGGGTACAGCCATATCTACCTGACCACCGGCTTTCGTCAGCCGGAGGCGGTCAAGCTCTATCTCAGCCAGGGGTATGAGGCGCAGTTCGACCTCGCGCGAGACCCCGAAGAGTACAGTCAGCCGCCCTACGATGGCCGGCTGCGGTTCACTAAAGCGCTGGCGGTGAGCGCCTTCAGCCACAGCGCCTGAGGAGGCATGATGCATACATCTGAAACGATCAAAGTGGTGCCGGCGCGCTATCCGCTGCGGGTGGTGGGAGCCCTGGTGGCCCTGCTGGTGCTGACGGTGGTGATCCAGTCGGTGGCCTTTAACCCGCGCTGGGAGTGGGGCGTCTTCGCCCGCTGGTTCTTCGACCCGGTGATCCTCGAAGGGCTGGGGCAAACCCTGCTTCTGACCCTGCTCGGCACGGTGCTGAGCGTGATCTTCGGCGGCCTGCTGGCGCTGGCCCGCTTGTCCTCATCGTGGCTGCTCAGCAGCCTCGCCTGGGGCTATATCTGGCTGTTTCGCTCGCTGCCGCTGATTGTCGTGCTGATCATTCTCTACAACTTCTCCTATCTCTACGACACCCTGTCGCTGGGGATCCCGTTTACCGGCGTCACCTGGGCCAGCTACCAGACGATAAACGTGCTGGGGCAATTCTCCACGGCGGTGGTAGGCCTGACCCTGGTGCAGAGCGCCTATACCGCGGAGATTATTCGCGGCGGCTTCCTCGGCGTTGACCACGGGCAGTATGAAGCCGCCGCCGCGCTGGGGCTACCCGCCTGGCGACGCACGTTGCGCATTATTCTGCCGCAGGCGCTGCGCACCATCCTGCCATCCGGCTTCAATGAGATCATCAGTCTGGCGAAAGGAACGGCGATGGTGTACGTCCTGGCGATGCCGGAGCTGTTCTACACCATCCAGATGATCTACAACCGTACCCAGGAGGTGATCCCGCTGTTGATGGTCGGCGCCGCCTGGTATCTGGCGATCACCAGCGTCCTCTCCGCCATTCAGTACCTGGTGGAACGTGGCCTGGCGCGCAGTGAGCGCCGCTCGGCGGTGAACAGCACCCGCGGCAGCCGTCTGAATCAACCCGCACGTCAACCACAGCCCCAGGAGGCCGTCCATGCCCAGCTCTCGTAATGGCCATATCTCTATCACCGGGGTCAGCAAATACTATGGCCGCCACAAGGCGCTGGACGATGTGTCGCTGGAGATACCTCCGGGCACGGTGACGGTGATCCTCGGCCCTTCCGGTTCGGGCAAGTCGACGCTGCTGCGCACCATTAATCACCTCGAGCGCGTCGATGAGGGGTTTATTCAGATTGATGGCGACTATATCGGCTATCGCCGCAAAGGCGACAAGCTGTATGAGATGAAAGAGAAGGAGATCCTCCGCCAGCGGATCAACGTCGGCTACGTGTTCCAGAATTTTAACCTGTTTCCGCACCTGACGGTGCTGGAGAACCTGATAGAAGCGCCGATCGCCCACAGGCAGGTCACGCGCAAAGAGGCCATTGCCCGAGCCTGGGAGCTGCTGGACGTCGTCGGCCTGCGCAATAAAGCCGACGCCTGGTCGCGGCATCTCTCCGGCGGCCAGCAGCAGCGTATCGCCATAGCCCGGGCGCTGGCGCTGGACCCGCGGGTGATCCTGTTTGATGAGCCCACCTCGGCGCTGGATCCGGAGCTGGTGGGCGAGGTACTGGATGTCATCAAGAAGCTGGCGCGCTCCGGTACCACCCTGGTGGTGGTCACCCACGAGATTGGCTTTGCCCGTGAGGTGGCCGACCAGGTGGTGTTTATGGTCGACGGCAGGATCGTCGAGCAGGGCAGCAGCGACGAGGTGCTCAACCATCCGCAGCATCCGCGTACCCGGCAGTTTTTATCCAGGGTGCTGCCGTCATGAACAGAGCGATAGCGACCCTTGTATTCAGCGCCCTGGCGCTGGACGCTCACGCGGCGCTGGATCTGCGCGCCAATGAGCAGCCATTGCCGGTCACCCGGGACCCGCAGGCGATAGCGAAAATTCCGCCGGGCTACCGCTTTGTGGAGCCGGGGACGCTGACGGTGGCGATCTCGGCGCTCAATTCGCCGCCGCTGGCGCTGCTGGCCAGCGACAACCGCACGCGGATCGGCAGCGACCCGGATATAGCCCGCCTGCTGGCCGGGAACCTTGGCCTGAAGCTCAGGCTGGTGCCCACCGCATGGGAGGACTGGCCGCTGGGCATCGCCGCCGGCCGCTATGACGTGGCGCTGATCAATATCGCGGTAACCGAGAAGCGCAAAGAGAAGTTCGATTTCGCCACCTATCGGGTGGACTCTCTGGCCTTCTCGGTGAAATCCACCAGCGACATCGCCGCGGTGCATGGACCTGCGGACCTTGCCGGGCGCAAAGTGATCGTTGGGTCCGGCACCAATCAGGAGCGGATCCTGCTGGGCTGGAATGAGGACAACCGGGCCGCCGGGCGGGCGCCGGCCCAGCCGGTCTACCTGACCGATGATGCCTCCGGCAACCTCTATATCCAGTCCGGGCGGGCGGATATTTTTTTCGGCCCGCAGTCGGTGGCCGCCTATAAAGCGGCCCTTAACGGCCAGACCCGGGTGGTAGGCCTGGGGCCGAAAAAAGCGTGGGTGGCGACGACCACTAAAAAAGGCAACGGACTGGTCTTTGCCCTGCAGGCCGCCCTCGACGGGGCGATCGCCCGCGGTGAATATCAACAGGTGCTGGCGCGCTGGGGAGAGCAGGGCGAAGCGGTGGCGCAGTCGGTGGTCAACCCGCCGGGAATCACCTACTAACCGCCAGGGCCAGGGTATGCCGGGTGGGTGAGCGGCAATTTTCTGCCTACACTTAGGCTTTACCCTGGAGGCAGACCATGATTACCGTATATGGCGTGCCGGGATGGGGCTCGACGATTAGCGAGCTGATGCTCTCCCTGGCCGATATTCCCTACGAGGTGGTTGACGTCGAGGGCTTTGACCAGCCCGGCCCGGCGCGCGAGCGCCTGCGGCAGATTAACCCGCTGTGCCAGGTGCCCACCCTCAGGCTGGCCGACGGCAGCATCATGACCGAAACCGCCGCCATCGCGCTGATGATCCTCGACCAGCGCCCCGATCTGGCCCCCGCGCCGGGGACGCCGCAGCGTCAGCAGTTTCAGCGTCTGCTGATCTGGCTGGTGGCGAATGTCTATCCCACCTTTACCTATGCCGACTACCCGGAACGCTGGGCGCCCGCCGCGGCGGAGCAGCTGGTGGAAAATTGTCGCCAGTACCGGAACAACCTCTATCTCTGGTTCGAACAGCAGCTGGTCGCCGGGCCCTGGGCGCTGGGCGCGTCGGTTACCCTCCTGGACTGCTATATCGCGGCGATGTATAGCTGGGGGCCCAGGCAGGCGTGGTTTAACGCCCATACGCCCAAATTTGCCGCCGTCGCCCTGGCGATCTATCAGCGACCGGAGCTGGCCGCGGCGCTGCGACGTAACAAGCTGATTTAACGCACGCGATGCCAACCGCAACCGCCATTCTGTGGTAGCGTTATGGCCTTCACCACAAGGAGTCTTTGCTATGCCGCATGTTGATATTAAATGCTTTCCCCGTGAACTGACTGACGAACAAAAAACCGCGCTGGCCGCCGACATTACCGAGGTGCTGATCCGCCATCTGAACAGTAAAGAGGGCGCGGTCAGCGTCGCGCTCACTCAGGTTGAGCCGGACGCGTGGCAGGCGGTGTGGGACAGTGAGATCGCCCCGCAGATGGCGCAGTTGATTAAGAAGCCGGGTTATAGCATGTAACCCGGCGCCCCGGAGGCGATGCTGCGCATCTGTCCAACGGACAAGGTGCTTTGCGCCGCCTCCGGCAGGGGCTTCTCCGGCTACGCACTGAGAGAAACATCATGTTCATCTATCCTAAGCGCCAGAGAGCCAACTGAGGTGTATAGGAAAGATGAATTGTTTGCCGATCTGCTGGCGAGTGCAGAAGAAATGGTCAGGATCGAGAAAGGTCAACAAATGCCGAAGGAGCAGCACGTTCATACCTTCAGCGAAATTGACGTGAAAGCGATACGTGAAGCCACAGGTTTAAAACAGCAGGACTTTGCAGCGGCCGTTGGCGTTAAGTAACAGCGTGTATTTAAATCAACCCGTCCAGGCGTTTGCCCCGGACGGGCTGCTTTATTAAAACCAAATCTCCGTCTGCACGCCAAAGTTCCAGTTTCCTCCGGCGGTAAAGCCTTTACTGCCGAAATCATCGTTGATCGCATAGCGATCCAGGTCTTTATCCCAGTTCATCCACGTGACAAAGAAACGGATCTCCGGCCTCGCTTTGATATCAAACACATCGCCCACTTTGAACGTCGGGGCGAAGGTCAGCTTGTAAAAATCGCCGCTCACCGCCTGGTATTGATACACGTTGTCATTATAGCGATAGGTTCGGCCGTTGGGATTCAGGTTCATATATTGCCAGGACGCCTCGTATAGCAGGGCGAAGTTGCGGGTGATACCCTGGGAAACCCGCAGGTTAAAGGTTGCCCAATCGTAGCGGTCGCCATCGCGGTAGCGATCTTCGCTATGCTGGGCGATAACCGATGGTGCAAGCTGCCAGTTTTTCCCCAACGGCAAAATGCCGTAGGACGCAAAACGCAGGGACTTTGCGTTCTCGGTAAGATCGCCATCACTGCCGGGCTGGCGCGCCTCGGCGCCCAGCCCGCCGCCGTACTGCAGGGCGCTCTCAGATACGCCCGGCGCGAGGCCATAGAATTGCTGTTTGTCGTGATATGCCAGCATCGCGTAGTAGCCGTTTTTCGCCGTATTATCGCTGCGCAGAGCGTAACTGCCGGTGGTCGAGGTATTATCTTTCAGATCATCATTGCCCTGGGCGGTCATCGCCGTGGTCATCAGCTGCCAGTTGTTCCAGAAGTGGTTGGCGGTGAACATCAGGTTCTGTATATCGTTATCCTGGTAGTTATCGCTACCCAGATCGCCGAAGTTACGCGCATAGACCGAGTAATCGCCGCGCAGCGTATCCCCCCACTTCACGTCATTGATCCCGCCGCCGGTACCGCCGAGGAACATAATATCGCTATCGGTAAAGTGGATATCGAAATTATCGCGGTCGAAACGCTTGCCCGCCCAGATGGACGCGCTCCTGAACGGCCCGGAAAAATCGGCGAAATTGCCCATCTCGACGTACAGCTGACGCACGTTCAGGTGGTGGCTGTCGTTATCCTGTACCCATGGATCCGGGTTGGTTGCCCCGTCGGCAAGCATGGTTTTAAAGTGCGCCCATGACCCGTCGCTGAAGGTCATTTTTTTGCCGAAGCTGAGCTCCACGTAGTTATCTTTCTCGTTGCCGAGACGGCCAACGTGGGCATCGCCGTTGAGCGAACTGGCCGGGGAGATTCCCGGCCCGCCGCGCGCGCCTTTACCATGACTGTCAACCAGCATCCCGGAGCGCGCGTAGGCGTTGAACTCGAAGCCATCGCTGAGGCTGCTTTTCGCCAGCTGTTTGTCGGCAGCCTGCTGCTTTTGCTCGGTCGCTGCGGTGCGCTGACTGAGGGTCTGCACCTGCTTTTCCGCTGCCGCCGCGCGTTGTTCCGCGGCGCTGGTGCGCAGCTCCGCCTGCTGCGCCCGACGTTTGGCCTCTCCGGCCTCCTGCTCCGCATGATTAAGCCGGGCCTCCAGCTGCGCCAGCCGTTGTTCGACGGTGAGCGGGGCCGCACTCGCGTCGTAAGCCGAAAAAAGGGCGCAGCAAACCGCTGCGCTAATCAAAGAGATACGCATATCAATCCTTATTTTTTTCAGAGGTATGTAGGGGGTGCTGCGCCTTACAGGGCGTGGTTTTCTCCAGCAACGGGCGATGGGTTCGACGGCGCACGGCGTCCAGCGTCAAGGTCGGCGCGGATCTGCTCGTACTGGTCGTCGAGTCGGTAGAAGCGACCCATCCACAGCATTGAGGCGACAATCAGCAGCGCCGGGATATAGAGGTAGCAGGCTTTTATCGCCAGCATCGCGCCGTCACTTTGCGTCTGATTAGCGATATAACCGCCGGATGAGAGCAGGACCCCGGTAATGGCTCCCGCGCCCGCCATCGCCACCTTGCCAAGAAAGCCGTTGATGGAGGTTAAAATGCCGGCGGTATTGATGCCGGTTTTCCATACTCCGTAATCCACCGGATCGGCTTGCATAGAGAAGTAAATTGCCGTGCGCTGTCCGGCGCCAAGCGAGAGTACGACCGCTCCGGCAACCAGACCCCAGCTGTTAACGCCTGCCGCCATCATCATGACCATGCCGACCAGGTTGATCGCGCTGGCGACCAGATAGACGTGGCGCTTTTTCATCCGGCTGGCGAGCAGCGGAACGGTGAGGGTACCCAGCAGAGGAACGAAGGTGGAGATCCCGGCGACGATCGCCGTGAGATCGTTATTACCGACGTAATAATGGAAGAAGTAGACCAGCGCCCCGGTCTGGAAGAAAAACGCGCCCCACATCAGGAAAATATTGATGGCGAAAACGAACCATGGTTGGTTGGCGCGCAGGCTGACCCAGGCGCGTTTTAAGGTCATGCGCTCCTGAGTAATGCTGATATTTTCCTTAACGTTCCGGAAGCTCACCAGCAGAAAAAAGGTGGCAATAACGCCGAAAACCACCGCCGTATAGAAGAAGCCGTGCTCCTGATTGCCTTTCCCCAGCGCGCCAACCAGCGGCAGCGTGGCGACCGCGACAATAGTCGCGCCGAGCGAGCCGAGCAGAATACGTACCGCCGACAGCGTCGTGCGCTCCCGCGAGTCGTTCGTCAGAAACGGCAGCATGGCGCAGAATGGAATATTAACGAGGGTATAGAGAAACGACAGACACAGATAGGTGACAAAAGCGTAGATCAGCTTACCGGTGGTGCCAAAATCAGGCACGTAAAAGGCCAGAATACACAGCAGTCCGAAGGGGATCGCGCCAGTCAGCAGATACGGACGGCAGCGCCCCCAGCGGGTGGCGGTATTGTCGATAACCAGCCCCATAAGCACGTCGGCAACGCCGTCCACCAGGCGCGTCACGAGGAACATCAGGCCAACGTAATAAGCGGGCAGGCCCATCACGTCGGTGTAAAAGAACATCAGATAAAGAGAGATCATCTGCCACACAAGGTTGCAGGAGAGGTCGGCGATGCCATAGCCAAGGCGCTGCCGCCAAAGGGTAAAGGTTGTTTCTGCCATAAAAGTACACTCGCTTATCGTTGTTGTTAAAGTCCGTACTGGCGAATAAACCAGGCCGGGGTGCAGCTCCACGCATGGCAATAACTGTTTATCAGTTTGCTGCCATAAGGGGAAAAATCAGGATGCGCCGGGTCGAAGATTTCCCAGAAGGTATCGGCGCCGTAGTCGACCATTGCTCCCCAGTAGGCTTTGATCTGCGCAATAGCGTCGTCGCGCAGCCCGCACTGCAGAAGGGCGGCAATATAGTGGTGACGCAGGTATGGCGTGTTCATGGCGATCGCGGGGGGATTTTGCTCCAGATTATGCATGATCTCCCGGCGCTGCTGAGGAGTACCGACTTCCGCCAGTACCAGCCAGATTTGCGATGCCCATGAGACCTGCCGCTGCTCGCCGCTGATGTAGAAGCCTTGCTGCTCGTCCCATAAGACATCGAGGGCCGCAGCTTTAAGCTGCTGTAAACGCTGGTGATAGCTGACGGCCAGCTCAGGTTCGAAACGCTCCGCCAGCCAGACGGCGCGCTGCAGGCAGTAAATCAGCACGCCCTGCGCTGCAGCCTGTTTATTCAGCGATGCCTGCCAGTCGATAAACACCCACCAGTCGTCGCTATCGCGCACAACCCCGGAGGCGTCGCAGCGTTTCAGCGCCAGTTCAATCTGACGACGGGCCGTGGGCCACAGCTCGCGGGCTGTTGCAATATCCTCCGCGCTTTGCAGATAGTTGTAGAGAACGTCAACAAAAAACAGAGAATAATCAAAAAGAAAAGTATCGTCAGCAATGACATCCGGCTGCACGAACACGTTGGCCGATACCATACCGTCCTCACGAGTATGCCCGGCGAAAAGGTACAGGCAGCGGCGTACTAAATCGTGACGGGCGAAGGTCACATCGTTCACCAGCGCCTGCAAACGTAAATCGCCGAGCCACAGGCGGCGGTCGCGTTTGGGGCCATCCTCAAACACCTCCTGCATGCAGTTTTGCAGGGTCAGAACGGCAACGCTGTCGATGGCCTTGAGCTGCGGGTCGGCGGTTGTCGCTGCCGGGCATGCGCCTCTGGCGGAGGTAACGGCATTCACCTGAATCTGGTTGAACTGCAGACGAAACTTGCGCGACACGGCTTTGACCTCCACCTTCAGATAGCGGAAGCAGTAGCGGCGCGGCAGATCAACGTTGGCCGGCAGGACATCAAGCCACAGATCCTGCTGCTGCAGCCAACTGCTGCTTAGCCAGCCCTGGTAATCGCTGAACGGTTCACACACCTCGCTCAGCGTTTCGCCGAAGGTGAACTGCAGATGGGCCGGAGCGTCCGGCGGGCTCCCGACGCTCTGACAGAGAAAATGCAGGTAGCCAACAAAGTGGCTGCCAAAATCAATAATGACGCTATCGCCGCTGCTCAGCTCGCGCTGATAAAACGCGGCCAGGGAACTTACCGGCTCAGCGCGCCAGCCAAACAGCGCCGTGGCGTCGGCGTGGGCTTCCACCACGGCGATCGGCGGGTACGCCTGGCGACATAGCGCGGGCCGGAGCGTCTCGGCGGTGCGTAGAAAATCCGGGTGGCGGGTCATCGAGACCTGAGAATTATGCTGAATTGCCTGTGACATACTGCGTCCTCTGTATTTATTTGTCCGCAGCATAAGATGCCGGCCCCGGGGGCAACCACTCTGGCAATGCCAATGCATTTGCCAGATTGGCACTGATAATGAGATGGGCGGGTTGCCGATCACAATTCCAAAAATCTTGCTCGTGGCGGTCGGGAAAATGCATTATCTTGCCTCTGCGCCGTATGCCGTTTTGGACTTTACAGATGATGATGTTGACCGTTGAGTATTATTTCACCCATCCGCAGGATAAGCTGGGCATGTACGCCAGCGATCCGGAAGATAATAGCCATGAACATAGTCATGAATTTGCTGAGCTGGTGATCGTTGAGGAAGGGCACGGTTTACACGTTATTAATGGCAGACCACTATATATTCAACAGGGCGACGTTTTTTACGTTCAGCCTGGCGACGTTCATTATTATGATGAGCTGGGGACGCTTAAGTTAATTAATGTGCTGATTAATCCGTTGGTAGGGTTTCATTATTTACAGCCTCTCGATACTTTATTACAGACTTTCTCTGCGCAGAATGCGTCCTGCTACGGTTGGCTGGCGCCGGACACCCGCCATATCTGCAAGGAACTGGTGGATAAGATATTCTCTGCCGAGCTGCGGCAGGGGCAAAATATTGCTCTGCGCGAAGCCGCGTTTTTCCAGCTGGTGACGACGATTCTGCATGCCGAAACCGAAGCGGAATATAGCACCACCAAATATAAGCTGCATAAATTGCTGACCTGGTTACAGGAGCACTGCTTTGAAGAGCATAACTGGCAGCAACTGGCGGAAAAATTCCATCTGACCACGCGGACCGCTTTTCGCCATATTAAAGAGGCGACGGGATTGACGCCGGATAATTATTTAAAGCGTCTGCGATTAGTTTCGGCGCGCGTAAAATTACGCGAGACCGATATGACGATTACCGAAGTGGCCTATCTATGCGGCTTTGCCAACAGTAATCACTTTACCACTTTATATAAAAAAGTTTTTGGCCTGACGCCCAGCGAAGACCGGCGGCGTTTGCAGCGCTAGTTCTCTCCCCGGAGGCGATGCTGCGCATCTGTCCGGGCCACGCGTCTCCAGCGATCTGCGGCCCGGTAGCCCGGGCAGGCGCGGCGCGCCGCCCCGGGGAGAAAGTGCGCAGCAGTTGAATATTTATTCTTCCGGAGTATTGGCCCGCACGTGCCGGCCGCTGGCGACAAAATTGCCGGTCCCCAGATGATGCAGGGTATTGATCTTATCGCCATCGAACTGCCAGCGTCCGGTGACAAACGCGCGCTCATCGGCGGCGGCGGAAACCACTTCGCCAAACAGCGTATCGTACTGCTCCTGGGCCGCCGTCGCCGGCAGCAGGCGGCACTCCATCCATGCCAGACACTTCTCCTCGATCAGCGGTAGTCCCAGTTCCGGGCCGCTCACCACCGGAATTCCGTAAGCATTGAATTTGTCTTCATCGCGGCCGCTGACGCTGCCGACCGCGTAGGTCCAGCTGGCGGCGGCCACGCCGGGAACCACGATGCCGAAGGTGCCGTTGCGCTCGATGATTTCCCGTGTCCAGGTGCTTTTATCCACCACGATAGCCACCCGCGGCGGGGCGAATTCCACCGGCATCGACCAGGCGGCGGCCATGACGTTGCGCCGGTCGGACGCAGCGTCATAGCTGGTGATCAAAATGGTCGGGCCGTGGTTGAGCAGGCGGCTGGCATACTGCAGTTCCACGTGGCGAAAGCGGCTCATAGGCGTTCCTTGAGTAATGGGTCGGTTGGCAGGTAACACGTTAAGCCGCAATGAAAATGTAATCAATACGTCATCTCGTCTGACTATAGTCGCCAGCACAAAGTCCCAAAGAGGATCACAATATGTTGGCTCCCCTGATGTTATCCCAGGTGAGCGCGCCCCGTCGGATGTCGACCGCCGGGCAGGGGTTGCTTTCCCGCAAGGGAGGGCGACAATGCGCGCGCTGACCCCTATCACTCTGCAGGCGGTCTCATTCGCCTTCGCAGAGACCCCCATTCTCGATGGCTTCTCGCTGCATATCGAACCCGGCAGCATTGTGGCGCTGCTGGGCCCGTCCGGCTGCGGCAAAAGCACCTTGCTGCGCCTGCTGGCCGGGCTGAGCGTGCCGGCCAGCGGTGAAATCCGCTTTGGCGATCGGCTGGTCGCCCGCGCAGGATGGGGATTGCCCCCGGAACAGCGCGATATCGGCATGGTTTTCCAGGATTACGCCCTCTGGCCGCATATGAGCGTGGCGCAGAACGTCGCCTTTCCGCTGCGCATGCGCGGCGTTGCCCGCGCCGAACGCGACCTCCGGGTGAGCGAGGCGCTGGCGCGGGTGGGCCTTGACGGCTTTGCGGAACGTAAACCTTCAGGCCTTTCCGGCGGCCAGCAGCAGCGGGTGGCGCTGGCGCGGGCGATCGTCGCCGCGCCGCGGGTGCTGCTGTTTGATGAGCCGCTCTCCAACCTGGACAGCGAACTGCGCGAATCGCTGTGTGGCGAAATGAGCCGCCTGCTGCGACAGCTCGGCACCACCGCCGTGTATGTCACCCACGACCGCCGTGAAGCCGACCTGTTAGCCGACCGGATCGTCCATTTATCCGCGGGCCGCGTGGCCGCTGTCCGCGCCGTTACGCCAACCTCAGGGGAAGTTGCATGAACACCGTTATGACCGTTAAGAAAGGAGTGGTACTCGCGATGGCTCTCTCCGCCATGATGCTCTCCAGCGCCCATGCGCTGACCGTTTACACCGCCGGCCCCGGCTCGCTGGCGAAAAGCCTGGCCAGTGGTTTTGAACAACAGACCGGGGTGAAGGTGACCGTTTTCCAGGCCACCACCGGCAAAGTGATGGCCCGTCTGGAGGCCGAGCAGGCTAACCCGCAGGCGGATGTGCTGATCTCCGCTTCATGGGATACCGCGGAGGATCTGCACAACCGGGGCTGGTTGCTGCCTTTTCACAGCGCCAACGCCGACAAGGTACCGGCTAATCTGAAATCGGCGGACTATATCGCCCAGGGGGTCTCGGCGCTTGGCATCGTCTGGAACAGCAAAAGCGGCACTCCGGAGCCGAAAGAGTGGCGCGACCTCACCCAGCCGGCGTTTAAAGACAAGGTGACCACGCCCGACCCGTCGCTCTCCGGCGCGTCGCTGGATCTGTTGATTGGCCTGCAAAACAGCATGGGCGACCAGGCCTGGCAGCTGTTTGACGATCTGAAAAAGAACGGCATGGTGGTCAGCGGCCCCAACGCCCAGGCGGTGACGCCGGTGATGCAGGGGGCGAAAGCGGCGGTGTTCGGCGCGGTGGATTATGTCTCCTACGGCAATATTCAGCAGGGCGAGTCGCTGAAGGTGATTTTCCCGGCCAGCGGGACGGTGATCGCCCCGCGCCCGATGATGATCCTCAAAACCAGCCAGCATGCCGACGAGGCCAAAGCCTTTATCGATTACGTGCTGTCGCCGGAAGGTCAGGCGCGGGTCGCCGACGCCTGGCTGATGCCCGCTCGCCGCGATGTGGCCGCCAAACGCCCGCTGCTGGACGCGCTGAAGGTCTTGCCCACCAGCGGCGAGGGGAGTAGCGAGCGTAGCGCCGTCCTCAGCCGCTTCAGTCAGCTGTATGCCCACTAATTGACACGGTTCTCCGGCGCTGGCCGCCGGAGAACGCTTCGTTTCAGGAACCGCTGTGAAACAAAAATTCCTTTCCGGCGTGACGCTTGCCGCCCTGACGCTGCTGGTCGCGTTACCGCTGTTGTTTATTCTGCTGCAGGCGATTTTTCCCCATTTTAGCGCCGGTTCGCTCCATGACGCCTTTGGCGGCGTCTCGCCGCTGCTGGCCGACCCCCAGCTGCCGTCGATGCTCGGCGGTACGCTGTGGATTGCCGGCGGCGTGGCGCTGGCCAGCGTGATGATCGGCCTGCCGCTCGGTATTCTGCGCGGTATGTTTTCGTTGCCGCTGCCCCGGCTGTGGGACCTGCTGTTTTTGATCCCCTTTCTGACGCCGCCCTATATTTCGGCGCTCTCGTGGATGCTGGCTCTGCAAAGCCAGGGCTATCTGCAGCAGCTGACCGGCTGGCAGCTAAACGATCTGCTGTTCAGCCGCAGCGGGATCGTGCTGGTGATGACCTTTAACATTTTTCCGGTGGTTTACTTTGCCGTCTCCCGCAGCCTGCTGGCGAGCGGGCAACGGCTGGCGATGGTCGCCCGGGTCCATGGCGCCAGCGCCTGGCGCGCCTTCTGGCACGTGACGCTGCCGATGCTCTCCCCGGCGCTGGCGGCGGGGATGCTGCTGGCCTTTACTCTCGCCATCGAGGAGTTTGGCGTCCCGGCGGCGCTGGGCAGTCGGGCGGGAGTAGTGATGCTGACGGTGGGCATTGAGAAAAAGCTGGCCGACTGGCCGGTGGATCTCACCGGCGCTGCGCTGCTGTCGCTGCTGCTGATGGCGGTGGCGTTGTTCGCCTGGTGGCTGCAAACGCGGCTGGTGGGGGAGAAGGAGGTCACCAGCGTCACCGGTAAACCGGGAGAAAACGGCGGAACGTCGCTGGGCTGGATGACGCTGCCCGCGCTGCTGGTGATGGCGGCCGTCGGCGGCCTGGCGGTCGGGGTCCCCGCCGTCTCGATGATGCTCACCAGCCTGATGGGCACCCTCTCGGGCGGGGTGAGCCTGGAGAATGTCACGCTGCGTCACTTCGCGGCGCTGTTCGACCAGCAGGGCGACGCCCTGTCGGCCCTCGGCGTCAGCCTGTCGCTGGCGTTAGGTTCGGCGCTGATCGTCGGCGTGCTGGGGCTGCTGGCCGCCTGGCTGGTAATGGTGCAGAAGATCAAAGGGCGCGGGGTGGTGGATGCGCTGTCGCTGATGCCGGCGGCGCTGCCCGGCGTGGTGGTGGGGGTGGGATTGATCCTGCTGTGGAATCAGCCCTTCTGGCCGCGTTCGCCCTACAACACGCTGTGGATGCTGCTGCTCTCCTATTGCTGCCTGCTGCTGCCCTGGCCGGTGCGCTATGTCGGCAGCGCGCTGCGCCAGCTGGGCCCGAACCTTGAGCCCGCCGCTCGGGTGCACGGCGCGTCGCCGCTGCGGGCGCTGCGGTTGATTGTCCTGCCGCTGGTCTTTCCGGCGCTGCTGGCGGCGATGCTGATGGTGTTCGCGGTGGCGTCCAGGGAGCTGGTGACCTCGCTGCTGCTGTCCCCCGCCGGCACGCAGACCGTGGCGGTGTTTATCTGGCGCCAGTTTGAACAGGGATCCGTTGGTCAGGGCATGGCGATGGCCAGCCTGACGCTGTTGACCGGTCTGGTCCTGATGCTGACGGCGCTGGCGCTGATGCAGCGCAGCACGCGCGGTTAACGGCAAGCGCACAAAAAAGAGGGTCGGCGCGGAAAAATAGGCTATAAATGTCGGACACCTACAGCTGGAGACCCTGATGAGTCCCTTTTTACGCGCCTATTTTTCCCGTCTGGGCTGGACGGGCGAGCCTGATGTTTCCATTGATACCTTGCGCCAACTGCATCTGCAGCATAACAGCGCCATCCCCTTTGAAAACCTCGACGTCCTGCTGCCGCGCGAGATCCATCTTGACGACCTGGCGCTGGAAGAGAAGCTGATCGCCGGCCGCCGCGGGGGGTATTGTTTTGAACAAAATGGCCTGCTGGAGCGCGCGCTGCGCGAAATAGGCTTTAACGTTCGCAGCCTGCTTGGCCGGGTGGTGCTGGCCAATCCGCCGCAGATGCCGCCGCGCACTCACCGTTTATTGCTGGTGGAAGTGGCGGGCGAGCGCTGGGTAGCCGACGTTGGCTTCGGCGGCCAGACGCTGACCGCGCCGATCAAGCTGCTGGCCGATATCCCGCAGCAGACGCCGCACGGCAGCTATCGTCTGGTGCATGAAGGGGATGAGTGGACGCTGCAGTTCAACCATCACGAACACTGGCAGTCGATGTACCATTTCGATTTAGGCCGCCAGTATGCGTCTGATTATGTGATGGGTAACTTCTGGTCGGCGCACTGGCCGCAGTCCCACTTCCGTCACCACCTGCTGATGTGCCGTCATCTGCCTGACGGCGGCAAAATGACCCTCACCAATTTCCACTTTACCCACTGGGAGAATAACCACGTGGTGGAGAAGGTCGATTTTGCCGATGTCTCCGCGCTGTACGAAGGGCTGCAGACCCGCTTCGGCCTCGGCGTGGACGATCCTAAACATGGCTTCAGCGAAGCGGCGCTGGCGGCGGTGATGGCGGCGTTCGATACCCATCCGGAAGCCGGGAAGTAAATTTTCTCATGCCCGGCGGCGCTACGCTTGCGCGGGCCTACGGGTTATGAGCCTGTAAGAGGGCCCTGCAGGCCGGGTAAGGCGACAGCCGCCGCCCGGCGAAATCAAGGATACCGTGCTGATATCTTGCCCGGCGGCGCTGCGCTTGCGCGGGCCTACTGGGGATGAGCCTGTGAGAGGGCCCTGTAGGCCGGGTAAGACGACAGCCGCCGCCCGGCGAAATTACAGATACCGTGCCTGATATCTTGCCCGGCGGCGCTGCGCTTGCGCGGGCCTACGGGGTCTGAGCCTGTAAGAGGGCCCTGTAGGCCGGGTAAGGCGACAGCCGCCACCCGGCGAAATTACAGGTACCGTGC
>NZ_JBEAKW010000037.1:0-78208 GCF_040065795.1 Klebsiella sp. JB_Kp004
CATCGCCCGGTGGCGCTGCGCTTACCGGGCCTACGAGGTATGAGCCTGTGAGAGGGAACTGTAGGCCGGGTAAGGCGTAGCCGCCACCCGGCACAAAATCGGCTCCGTGCCCGCAGTGCTTGCCCGGAGGCGCGGCGCTTTCCAGACCTACAGCTACGTGTATTTATTTGATATATAAGTGTTATCTGGTAAAGGTGAGTGTAGCGCCACCTGAAAAACACGTGGCGCAGCAGGTAGCCCGGATAAGGCGCAAGCCGCTATCCGGGGGAAGATTAACTGAACAGGGCGGTGATGGAGGCGCTGGCGAGGGAATGGAAATGGACGTTAAAGCCGACCATTGCGCCGCTGGCCTCGGCATCCACCTCAATTTTCTCAACGTCCAGGGCGTGGACGGTAAAGATATAGCGGTGGGTCTCGCCCTTCGGCGGCGCCGCGCCGCCGTATCCCGCCTTGCCAAAATCGGTACGGGTCTGAACGGCCTCTTCCGGCAGCTCCGCCTGACCGGAACCGGCCCCCTGCGGCAGGACACGCGTATCCGCAGGCAGGTTAGCCACCACCCAGTGCCACCAGCCGGAGCCGGTCGGTGCATCCGGATCGTAGCAGGTCACCACAAAGCTTTTGGTTCCTGCGGGCACATCATCCCACATCAGATGCGGCGAAATATTGTCGCCATCGTAGCCCATGCCGTTGAAGACGTGACGATTAGGCAGCTTACCGCCGTCCTGGAGATCGTGACTGATCAGTTTCATGCTTCATCCTCATTGATAATGCGCTGATTAACCAGGAAGTGTAGCCTGCACCACGACGCAATTCCGCTATTTATTCGCTAAAAAATGTTTCGTCCTGCACCGCCAGGTTAACGGCGCGGGTCAGGCGGGACAGCTGTTCAGGCGTGATGATATACGGCGGCATCAGGTAGATCAGGTGGCCAAACGGTCGGATCCACACCCCCTGCTCGACGAAAAAGCGCTGCAGGGCAGCCATATTGACCGGGCGACAGGTTTCAACCACGCCAATAGCGCCCAGCACGCGGACGTCGGCGACCAGGGCGGATCCCCGCGCCGGAGCCAGCTCGGTCTGCAGCTGGGCTTCAATCGCCGCCACCTGCCGCTGCCATTCGCCGCTCTCCAGCAGGCGCAGGCTTTCGCTGGCCACCGCGCAGGCCAGCGGGTTGCCCATAAAGGTTGGGCCGTGCATAAAGCAGCCGGCTTCACCGTTGCTGATGGTTTCCGCCACCTCGCGGGTGGTCAGCGCGGCGGAGAGGGTCATGGTGCCGCCGGTCAGCGCCTTGCCCAGACACAGAATATCGGCGGCGATACCGGCGTGCTCGCAGGCGAACAGCTTGCCGGTGCGGCCAAAGCCGGTGGCAATCTCATCGGCGATCAGCAGTATTCCTTCCCGGTCGCACATTTTACGCACCCGCTTCAGCCACTCCGGATGGTACATCCGCATCCCGCCCGCGCCCTGGACGATCGGTTCGAGGATCACCGCGGCGATGTCGTGACGGTGCGCGGCCATCAGGCGGGCAAAGGGCACCATATCCATTTCATCCCACTCGCCGTCAAAGCGGCTCTGCGGCGCGGGGGCGAACAGGTTATCCGGCAGATAGCCCTGCCACAGGCTGTGCATCGAGTTCTGCGGATCGCAGACTGACATCGCGCCGAAGGTATCGCCGTGATAGCCGTTGCGGAAGGTCATGAAACGACGACGCGGTTGGCCTTTCGCCTGCCAGTACTGCAGGGCCATTTTCATCGCCACCTCAACCGCTACCGAACCGGAGTCGGCGAGGAAAACGCACTCCAGCGATTGCGGGGTCATTGCCACCAGCTGACGACACAGCGCCACCGCCGAGGGGTGAGTGATCCCGCCGAACATCACGTGCGACATCTGGTCGATTTGCGCTTTCATCGCCGCATTAAGACGCGGGTGATTGTAGCCGTGGATCGCCGCCCACCAGGAGGACATACCGTCAATCAGCTGTTCGCCGCCGGCGAGGGACAGCTCGCAACCGTGGGCGGAAACCACCGGGTAGACCGGCAGGGGGGAAGTCATAGAGGTGTAGGGGTGCCAGATATGGCGCCGATCGAAGGCGAGATCGTCCAGGGTCATAAGCGACTTGTAAACCATTTTGAAAACATTTAGGTTTACAAGTCTACACTGAACTGACTTACAATGAAACGTACACAAAATATTTCGCGCAGCATCGAGGCGGCAAGCGAGAACATCCCCAGCAGCATAGTTCACTATCTGACAGGGGTGTGCGAGTGCAGCCAACAAAGAGGCTGTGTGAAACAGGTAGTGTACGACCTTTGGAGAGGAAAATGGCTCACCACCCCCGCTGGACAATGTCGCAAGTTACGGAATTATTTAATAAACCGCTGATCGACCTGCTATTCGAAGCGCAGCAAATCCATCGTCAACACTTTGATCCGCGCCAGGTGCAGGTCAGCACCCTGCTGTCGATCAAGACCGGCGCCTGCCCGGAAGATTGTAAATATTGTCCGCAGAGCGCGCGCTATAAAACGGGTCTCGAAACCGAGCGCCTGATGGAGGTCGAGCAGGTTCTGGAGTCCGCCCGTCAGGCAAAAAACGCCGGCTCCACGCGTTTTTGCATGGGAGCGGCGTGGAAAAACCCCCACGATCGCGATATGCCCTATCTGGAGCAGATGGTGAAAGGGGTGAAGGCTCTGGGGCTGGAGTCGTGCATGACGCTCGGCACTCTGACCGACAGCCAGGCGCAGCGCCTGGCCGAGGCGGGCCTCGATTACTACAACCACAACCTTGATACCTCGCCGGAATTTTACGGCAACATCATCACCACCCGCACCTACCAGGAGCGCCTGGATACCCTGGACAAAGTGCGTGACGCCGGGATCAAAGTCTGCTCCGGCGGTATCGTCGGGCTGGGGGAGACCGTGAAAGACCGCGCCGGCCTGCTGCTGCAGTTGGCCAACCTGCCCACGCCGCCGGAAAGCGTGCCCATCAACATGCTGGTAAAAGTCAAAGGTACGCCGCTGGCGGATAACGACGACGTCGACGCTTTCGATTTTATTCGCACTATCGCCATCGCGCGCATCATGATGCCCACCTCTTACGTGCGTCTCTCCGCCGGCCGCGAGCAGATGAACGAGCAGACCCAGGCGATGTGCTTTATGGCCGGGGCGAACTCCATTTTCTACGGCTGCAAGCTGTTGACCACGCCGAACCCGGAAGAGGACAACGATCTGCAGCTGTTCCGCAAGCTGGGGATCAACCCGCAACAGACGGCGGTGCTGGAAGGCGACAATGAGCAGCAGCAGCGTCTGGAGCAGGCCTTACTCACCCCGGACACTGAGGAATATTACAACGCGGCGGCGCTATGACCTGGCAGCAGCGAATCGATCGGGCGCTGGACGAGCGACGGGCGGCGGATGCCCTTCGCCGCCGCCTGCCGGTGACGCACGGCGCCGGGCGCTGGCTGGAGCGGGAAGGGGAGCGCTGGCTTAACTTCTCCAGTAATGACTATCTCGGCCTGAGCCAGCATCCGGCGATTATCGCCGCCTGGCAGCAGGGGGCGGAACGTTATGGCGTCGGTTCCGGGGGCTCGGGACACGTAAGCGGCTATAGCGAGGCCCACCGCGCGCTGGAAGAGGAACTTGCCGACTGGCTGGGCTACCCGCGCGCATTGCTGTTTATCTCCGGCTTTGCCGCCAATCAGGCGCTGATCGCCGCCCTGGCGGATAAAGAGGATCGGATTGTGGCCGACCGCCTGAGCCACGCCTCCCTGCTGGAGGCGGCCAGTCTGAGCCCGGCGCAGCTACGCCGTTTCGGCCACAACGATCCGCAACAGCTCGCTCAACTGCTGGCTAAGCCGCTGGCGGGCGAACAGTTGGCGGTCACCGAAGGCATTTTCAGCATGGACGGCGACAGCGCGCCGCTGGCGGCCATTTACGCCGCGGCGCAGGCCGCCGGGGCGCTATTGCTGGTGGATGATGCCCACGGCGTCGGCGTGGTCGGCGACGAAGGACGCGGGAGCTGCGCCGCGCAGGCGGTGCGCCCTGAGCTGCTGGTGGTTACCTTCGGCAAGGCGTTCGGCGTCAGCGGCGCGGCGGTGCTGTGCGATGACGCGCTGGCCGATTATCTGCTGCAGTTTGCCCGCCATCTGATCTACAGCACCGCGATGCCGCCCGCCCAGGCGGTGGCGCTGAGCGCCGCGCTGCAGGTGATACGCAGCGATGAAGGCCAGCGCCGTCGCGACACCCTGGCCGCCCGTATCCGTCAGTTCCGCGCGGGGATGGGCGAGACGTCGCTGGGTTTGACCGACTCCGTCAGCGCGATCCAGCCGCTGATCGTCGGCGATAACGGGCGGGCGCTGAGCCTGGCCAGCCGTCTGCGCGACGCGGGCTGCTGGGCAACGGCGATCCGTCCACCGACGGTGCCGGTCGGCAGCGCTCGTCTGCGCCTGACCCTGACCGCCGCCCATCAGGCTGAGGACATTAACCGTTTACTGGAGGTGCTGCATGGCCACGGTGAATAAGCAGGCGGTCGCCGCGGCGTTTGGCCGGGCGGCCAGCGGCTATTCGCAACATGATGAACTGCAGCGGCGCAGCGCGGAACTGCTGCTGCGCCAGCTGGCGCGTCGCGATTTTCCCCGGGTGCTGGATGCCGGCTGCGGCCCAGGCAGCATGAGCCGCCGCTGGCGTGAGGCGGGCAGCGTGGTGACCGCGCTGGATCTCTCCCCCGGGATGCTGGCCCAGGCGCAGCGTAACGACGCCGCCCAGCATTACCTGCTGGGCGACATTGAGGCGCTGCCGCTGCCCGACGCCTGCGTCGATCTGGCGTGGAGCAATCTGGCGGTGCAGTGGTGCGACGATCTGCGCGCAGCCCTTGGCGAGCTGTACCGGGTGGTACGTCCCGGCGGCAGCGTGGCGTTTAGCACGCTGCTGGCCGACTCGCTGCCGGAGCTCAATCAGGCGTGGCAGGCCATCGACGACCGGCCGCATGCCAACCGTTTTCTCAGCGAAGCGGCGGTGCGCGAGGCGCTGAGCGGCCTGCGGGCGTCCGGCGAGGTGCATCAGATTAGCCTGCCGTTCGTCGATGCGCTGAGCGCCATGCGATCGCTGAAGGGCATCGGCGCCACCCATTTGCACCAGGGGCGGGCATCGGCCCCGCTTAGCCGCGGCAAACTGCGCGAGCTACAGCTGGCCTGGCCGCAGCGGCAGGGCGTCTGCCCGCTGACGTATTCTCTTTTTACAGGAGTCATTGAGCGTGACTAAACGTTTTTTTGTCACCGGGACCGATACTGAAGTCGGGAAAACCATCGCCAGCAGCGCCCTGCTGCAGGCGGCGAATCAGCTGGGTTTTCACACCGCCGGCTACAAGCCGGTGGCTTCCGGCAGCGAGCTTACCGCCGCCGGGCTGCGTAATGAAGACGCGCTGGCGCTGCAGCGTCATAGTCGGGTCGCGCTGCGCTATGAGCAGGTTAACCCGTATACCTTCGCCGAGCCGACCTCACCGCATATCATCAGCGCCGACGAAGGACGGCCGATCGCCGCGGCGAGGCTCTCCAGCGGGCTGCGCGAGTTAGAACGCCTCGCCGACTGGGTGCTGGTGGAAGGGGCCGGCGGCTGGTTTACGCCGCTTTCGGAAACCCTGACCTTCGCCGACTGGGCGCAGGTGGAGCAGCTGCCGGTGATTCTGGTGGTGGGCGTCAAGCTCGGCTGCATCAACCACGCGATGCTTACCGCCCAGGCGGTACGCCAGGCGGGGCTGCCGCTCGCGGGGTGGATCGCCAATGACGTGCTGCCGCCGGGCAAGCGCCACGCCGAGTATCTGGCGACCCTGAAAAACCGGCTGGCCGCGCCGTTCCTCGGTGAAATACCGTGGCTTGCCGATATCGCGCAGCGCGACGATCTCGGCCAGTATCTGGACCTCAGGGCGCTGGATCCGGCGTCATCCACTGCGCCAGCAGCGGTTCATCCAGCGCCATAATATCGCCTTCGGCGACGTTACGGCCCCGGTGCAAAACACAGAAACGATCCGCCACCCGGCGGATAAAGGGCAGGTGCTGCTCGGCGAGCAGCACCGTCAGGCCGATATCGCGATTCAACCGCAGCAGCAGATCCGCCAGCTTTTGCAGACAGCGCGGCCCTCTGCCGCGCGAGGGTTCATCAAGGATCAGCAGCCGCGGCTGGACAATCAGCGCCCTGGCCAGCGCCAGCTGGTACTGATCGTCGTCGCTCAGCGAGGCGCCTTTGCGCTGCCGTAGGGCATAGAGTTCGGGAAAATGTTCATAGATTTCGCCGCCGCTGGCGTTAGCCCCGGGTTTCCCGGCCGCGAGGGCAATATGTAGATTCTCTTCCACGCTGAGCTGGGAGAAGATGCGTTTATCCTGCGGCACATAGCCGATACCGATGGCACTGCGCGACTGGGCCGACAGGGGGGTGAGATCCTGCGGCGGGGCGCCAATGTCATGCCAGGTCATCCGGCCGCTGGCCACCGGCAGATGCCCGGCAATGCAGTTAACCAGGGTGGTTTTTCCCATGCCCTCGCGTCCCAGTACGCCAATGCACTCCCCCGGGCGTAGTTCAAGATCGACATTCCACAGCGAATGCTGGTTGCCGTAAAAGTGATTTACTGCCTGTAAATTCAACATGGACGTTTTCTCCTTATCCTGGCGTCAGGGCGACAGAAAGATGCTGCAAAACTCTTGCCAGGAAAAAGAACGCTCGGAAAAAAACGCTAAACGCCGATACCATCAGGCACAGCCAGCGCCGGGGCTGCACTTTTCCGGTGCCCGACGCTAAAGGGTGGTGCAAAAAGCAGCAAAAATCGAGCGGCTTTAAGCGGATAGTTATCAAAAATAGTTCGATAAAAATTTTTCGCCGCGCGATTTAGGCCGCCAGACGATTTGCGCCGGGCGGCGGCGGTCTTGGGCTGCAGACAGTTATCCACTATTCCTGTGGATAACCTTGTGTATTAGAGTTAGAAAACCTGCGGTAAGCTAGAGCGTACGCGGCTTGCGGCTGAATTGGCGCGAAAGGCATCTTTTCTTTAAAAGCATTAAATATCAGCTTGTTAGATAAAATCAATGGGTGTAAGAAAAGCGTCATCTTCTGCCATAAAACTTTCACCCGTCCGCTTGACAAATGTTAAAAGGTAAAAATTTCTGGGGATAACCCTGACGGCCGGAGGATTATTCCGCCCGGCGCGCGTTTTATATCCCGGTTGCCGGCAAAAAAGGCCAAATCGTGGCGCTATCATAATCACGTACTGTTTAAATATCCAGTATATTTTGTTGGCAAAAAACGGCCCGAGGGGTAGAATTAAACACCGGCCGCTAAATCTTTTTCAGGTTCTGATTGATGAGTAAATCGTTTGTTCTGCATTCCGCGTTTCGCCCCTCCGGAGACCAACCGGAAGCCATCCGCCGCCTGGAAGAGGGGCTGGAGGATGGGCTCGCGCATCAAACGCTGCTGGGGGTCACCGGCTCCGGTAAAACCTTTACCATCGCCAACGTGATTGCCGATCTGCAGCGGCCGACGATGGTGCTGGCGCCAAACAAAACCCTGGCGGCCCAGCTCTACGGCGAGATGAAAGAATTTTTCCCCGAGAATGCCGTCGAGTATTTCGTCTCCTACTACGATTACTACCAGCCGGAAGCTTACGTCCCCAGCTCAGATACCTTCATTGAGAAGGACGCCTCGGTAAACGAACATATCGAGCAGATGCGCCTGTCGGCCACTAAAGCGCTGCTTGAGCGGCGCGATGTGGTGGTGGTGGCCTCGGTCTCGGCTATCTACGGCCTCGGCGACCCGGACCTGTATCTGAAAATGATGTTGCATCTGACGGTGGGGATGCTGATTGACCAGCGGGCGATCCTGCGCCGCCTGGCCGAGCTGCAGTATACCCGCAACGATCAGGCCTTCCAGCGCGGCACCTTCCGCGTGCGCGGCGAGGTGATCGACGTCTTCCCGGCGGAATCCGACGATATCGCCCTGCGCATTGAGCTGTTTGACGAAGAAGTTGAGCGCCTGTCGCTGTTCGACCCGCTTACCGGCCATGTGGAATCGACGGTGCCGCGCTACACCATTTATCCCAAGACGCACTACGTGACGCCGCGGGAACGCATCGTCCAGGCGATGGAAGAGATTAAGCTGGAGCTGGCGGAGCGGCGCAAGGTGCTGCTGGCCAACAACAAGCTGCTGGAAGAGCAGCGCTTAACCCAGCGCACCCAGTTCGACCTCGAAATGATGAACGAGCTGGGCTACTGCTCGGGCATTGAAAACTACTCGCGCTTCCTCTCCGGGCGCGGGCCAGGCGAGCCGCCGCCCACCCTGTTCGACTACCTGCCGGCAGACGGCCTGCTGGTGATCGACGAATCCCACGTCACGGTGCCGCAGATCGGCGGCATGTACCGCGGCGACCGGGCGCGCAAAGAGACGCTGGTGGAGTACGGCTTCCGCCTGCCGTCGGCGCTGGATAACCGGCCGATGAAGTTTGAAGAATTCGAAGCGCTGGCGCCGCAAACCATCTACGTGTCGGCGACCCCCGGCGCCTACGAGCTGGATAAATCCGGCGGCGAGGTGGTGGATCAGGTGGTGCGTCCGACCGGTCTGCTGGACCCGATCATCGAAGTGCGGCCGGTGGCCACCCAGGTCGACGACCTGCTGTCGGAGATCCGCCTGCGCACGGCCATCAACGAGCGCGTGCTGGTCACCACCCTCACCAAGCGGATGGCGGAAGACTTAACCGAGTACCTTGAGGAGCACGGCGAGCGGGTGCGCTATCTGCACTCGGATATCGACACCGTCGAACGTATGGAGATTATTCGCGACCTGCGTCTTGGCGAGTTTGACGTGCTGGTGGGGATCAACCTGCTGCGTGAGGGGCTGGATATGCCGGAGGTGTCGCTGGTGGCGATCCTCGATGCGGACAAAGAGGGCTTCCTGCGCTCCGAACGCTCGCTGATCCAGACCATCGGCCGCGCGGCGCGCAACGTCAACGGCAAGGCTATTCTGTACGGCGATAAGATCACTCCCTCGATGGCGAAAGCCATCGGCGAGACGGAGCGGCGACGGGAGAAACAGCAGCGCTACAACGAAGAGCATGGCATCGTGCCGCAGGGGCTGAACAAGAAAGTGGTGGATATCCTGCAGCTGGGCCAGAGCCTGGCGAAAACCAAAGCCAAAGGGCGCGGTAAAGCGAAGGCCGTCGAGCCTGCCGGGCTCAGCGGCGTGGATATGACGCCAAAAGCGCTGCAGCAGAAAATCCACGAGCTGGAAGGGCAGATGATGCAGCACGCGCAGAACCTCGAGTTCGAAGAGGCGGCGCAAATTCGCGACCAGCTGCATCAGCTGCGCGAACTGTTTATCGCCGCCTCCTGAGTGTTGGCGCATACCGCCGAACGGGGATAGGCGAGGGGGCAGTGAAGGTACGGCGCTGCGCTGACCGTTCCGCAGCCAGATAACCCACGGCGGAGAAGAAAAAAGGCCGCAAAGCGGCCTTCTTAATGTTTGCTTAATCTCGCCAGGCGACACTATCCTCAACCTGATGAGGATAGTGCCCATGCAAAAAATCAACTTCCGTGAATATCTGGCGGTCGCCACCGCCCTGGTCATTATTGTTGCCTTCTTCCATCAGTGGGTGCTGACGTTCTGACCCGCGCGCCGCGGGAATAACACCCACGCGCGGACCCCTGGCCCCGGCTGGCGGTTATGCAAAAAGAACTGGGCGTCATGCAGCTGAGCGATGCGCGTGACGATGCTCAGTCCGAGCCCTATGCCGCCGTAGCGACTGTCCATGCGTACAAAGGCCTTACTGAGTTCGCCGCTTTTCGCCTCATCAATTCCCGGTCCTTCATCTTCCACTGCCATCACCGGCATCAGACCCGCTTTCACCGACACGCGGATCGTCGACCCTTGCGGGCTGTAGCGATGGGCATTCTCCACCAGATTGCGCAGAATGACGCGGATGAGCGTCGCGTCGCCAGAGACGACGGCCTCGCTTTCGACATCCGTCAGCAGCAGCCGTTGCTGGCGCTCGGCCAGCATGGTCTCCAGCTCATCCTGCAGCGGTTTGACCACGTCATCCAGCAGCAGCACCTGCTGATAGCTGCCGGCGGAAAAGGACTGACCGACGCGCGCCAGCTGCAGCAGCTGCGAAATGCTGGTGGTCATCTGGTCGAGGCGCTGGATCAGCGGGTCGACGCCCATGCCATGCACTTTCGCCAGCAGCTCAAGGTGCAGCCGCAGCCCGGCCAGCGGGGTGCGCAACTCGTGCGCCACGTCGGCGGTAAACAGCCGTTCGCGGTCAAGGGTCAGATTGAGGCGGGAAACCAGCTGATTCAGGGCGGTGGTCACCGCCGTCACTTCGGGTACCGATTCGCTGAGCACGATGGGGGTGAGGTTGTCCGGCGTGCGACTCTCCAGCTCGCTTTGCAGACGTGAAAGCGGGCGGGTGATTTTGCGTACCGCCAGCATGCTGATGTACAGCGCCAGACCCACGATCAACAGGCTCGGCACCAGCAGGCTGGCGACCGCTTCCCTTACCTCATGCTCCACATGCTTCTGATTGTTGTGCCCTTCGATGGCGCTGGCCACCAGCAACTGGATCTGCTCTTTGCTCTCATGCCATAGCCAGAAGACGCTGATCAGCTGACAGACCACCAGAATGGCGCCGATGGTCAACAGCAGCCGGTGGCGCATGGTCCAGTTTTCGGTTGCAAACAGAGCCATGGTCTATTCCGTCTCGTTGTGGTTAGCCAGCATATAGCCGAAGCCCCTGACGGTGCGGATCCGCGATTTGCCAATCTTATCGCGCAGGTTGTGGATATGCACTTCCAGGGTATTGGTCGCTGGCTCATTGTCCCAGCTGTAGATATCGTTGTAGAGGATCTCGCGATGTACCGGGCTGCCGGCTTTCATCATTAGTCGCGATAGCAGGGCATACTCCTTCGGCGTCAGATCCAGCGCCGTCTCACCGAGCCACACCTGGCGACGGGTGACGTTGAGGCGCAGGTCGCCGACGCTGATTTCGTTATCGCCCTGATTATTATGCCGACGGAGCAGGGCGCGAATGCGCGCGTTCAGCTCTTCCAGGGCAAAGGGTTTCACCAGATAGTCATCCGCGCCGGTGTCGAGACCGCTAATGCGATCCTCAAGGGTATCGCGGGCGGTGAGGATCAGCACCGGCTGGGTCATTTTCTCCCGTCGCATGCGGGCGAGAAAATGCAGGCCGTCTTCGTCCGGCAGGCCAAGATCGAGCACGATCAGGCTATAGTGATTGCTGGCCAGCGACAGCGCCGCTTCGTGCGCTGTGGAGACGCCGTCGCACACGTATCCTTCACTTTGCATCGCCAGGATTAACCCCTGCAACAGCAGCGCATCGTCTTCAATGACTAAGATTTTCATCAACCAGCCTCTCTACATGGCGTTAAAATATCATCTGCCGCCTGGTACTCGTGGGTGCTGACGCCGAGCAGGCCGAGCAGGGTGGAGAACAGATTATCCTGCGAGTAATTCTCTTTTTTCGCTCGCTGCTGCAGACACTGCGCGGAAATGCCGTAGCGTTGCTGGTAGTCGGCAGAGAGCCACATCACCATCGGCACGTGTTTCTGCGTATCCGGCGCGATAGAGTACGGCAGACCATGCAAATAGACCCCATCTTCCCCTAACGACTCGCCGTGGTCGGAAAGATACACCAGGCTGGTAGTGAATTTGTCCTGTTTCGCCTGCAGGAGTTTTATCGCTTTATCCACCACGTGGTCGACGTACAGGATGGTGTTGTCATACGTGTTGGTCAACTGCTCCCGGGTACAGCCCTGGATCTCATTGGTGTCGCAGGTTGGGGTGAATTTTTTGAATTCAGCCGGATAGCGATTGTAGTACGTCGGCCCATGGCTGCCGATGGTATGCAGCACAATAATGCCATCCTGTTGCAGGTTATCGATATAGCTGTCGAGATGATGGAACAGCACGTCATCGTAGCACTCGCCGTCGATGCACTGCCCGGTTAGCTTCAGATCGGTCACGTTCTGGTGCGGTACCCGATCGCAGGCCCCCTTGCAGCCGCCATCGTTGTCGTTCCACAGCACCTGAATGCCGGCGCGCTGCAGAATATCCAGCACCCCTTCCTGATGGTGGGCCAGCTCTTCGTCATAGTGCGCGCGCGGCATATTGGAGAACATGCACGGCACCGAGACCGCCGTGGCGGTTCCGCAGGAGGTGGTGTGCGGGAAGTAGATCACCCCGTCCTGTTGCATCAGCGGGTTGGTGTCGCGCGGATATCCGCTCAGCGAGAAGTTGTCCGCCCGGGAAGTTTCGCCCAGCACCACAATCGTCAGGTTCTTACGGGGACCGTTATGCATCACCGGTTTCTGTTTGGCATCTTCGCCAATCTTCACCAGCGGCAGGTTGTCCATGCGATGGTGCGCATACCAGGAGTTCACCGCCACAATGCTGTTGGAGGGGCTCAGGGATTTCACCAGCTCCTTGTTGTTGCGAAACAGCGAGGCATAGTCTTTATAAAAGAGGACGGCAATCAGGACGATCAGCAGCGCGGAGGCCACCATATTCACCAGGCGCCAGGCCACGCCGCGCCATAGCGTGGCCGGTTTACGAATTTTAACCCACCAGGCGACCAGCACCGCCAGCACCCCGGAGAGTCCAAGGACAACGATCATTTCGCCGGAGAGCAGGGCAAAGCTCTCCGCTGGGGTGGTGTCGAGGATGTTGGTGATCATGCTGCGGTCGATCACCACGCCGAAGCTCCAGATGAAGTACTGCGCCGATGCGCTGAGCAGAATAAAAAGGCTAATCACCAGCCGGTCAAGCTTGAGGAACGAGGCGAGGGTGGTGAGGATATTCATCACGCTGAATGCCACCAGCGGCATACTCAGAAACACCAGCGCGGTGTGCAGGTTGTTCACCGGCAGCAGCGTATACGCCTGGCGGTAGAAGGCGAGGTTAAGAAAAAGCCCGATATAGACCGCGAAAATAATCAGATAAGTCGTGCGGCTGACGATCGGCCGACGCAGAGGCAATAACGACATAGTACATACCCACAGGAAGAGATAAGGGTATAGTGCCAGCTCTGTTTTAAGACAACCTTAAGATTTTAAGGTGCGCCGAAAGCCGAGCCTTCGGCGCGCAGGATCAGCCCGGCAGCTGGAGCGCTTTCTCCAGCGCCCCGCGAAGCAGCGCCCGGTCATGGCGATAGGGCACGTCGCTGGCTTCCAGCGGCGTCTGGATCACCAGCCGGTCGTCGATGCCGCTGATATCGGCTTTTGGGCCGGCGATGACTGCATCCACCACCCGCTTGCCCACGTAGCGCTCCATAATCGCGATGCGCTCCGCCAGCGACAGCCTCGCGGCCGGGCTGTGCTCTTTGCCGAGGTTATCAATAAACACCATCGGCGCCGGAGTGCGGCGCAGCGCCTGGGCCATCTCGTCAAGCAGCAGGATCGGCAGCAGGCTGGTATAGAAACTGCCCGGGCCGATGAGGATCAGATCGGCTTCGGCGATGGCCTCTACCGCCTCGCGGGTGGCCGGTACCGGCGGGGTGAGCATCAGCTCCTGCGGCACGCTATCCAGCTGATCGATATTCACTTCACCGTATACTTCATGGCCTTCATGATCGAGCGCCATCAAATCCACCGGTTGTTCCGACATCGGAATAAGAAAAGCGTCCACTTTGAGCAGGTTTCTGATCAAATTGATCGCTTCTAACGGCCGCACGCTGAGGTGATCCAGCGCCTTTAACATCAGATTTCCCAGGTTATGGCCGGAAAGCTCGCCATTGCCGCTAAAACGGTACTCAAACATCGCCGACGCCACGCTCGGCTCGGCGATTAACTGATTGATGCAGTTGCGCATATCGCCCCAGGCAATGCCGCCTTCCGAGCGGCGGATCCGCCCGGTGGATCCCCCGTTGTCGGTGGTGGTCACAATGCCGGTCAGCCGTGAGCCCAGCGAGGAGAGGGAGGACATCACCCGACCCAGACCATGCCCGCCGCCGAGCGCCACCACCCGATCCAGGTCAGCGAATGTACGATTGCGCATAGAAATTCCTTATTTCACATAAACGGCCACACACTACCCGATCTACCCCTAAAAGACGATGGGAGGAGCCCGACAAACTGACCGATATCAAGGCAAAAAGATGATTTATGGCTATTCTGTAACGAAAATGCACGAAGGTAGCGATATATACAAGAATATATAGCGAAATCGCAAATGGCGAAACCGCCTGGAACGCGCTACTATCGGCATAACCTGTTAACACTCTAGCCTCTTCGCCTGTGTCAAAAGATATGGCGGTTTGGCCGCGACGCCGCCGGTTGTCGCCAGGGCGTGGGAAGAAATGACCGCGTCTCCCGTATTTGGAAAGGTGTATATGGCCTCACAGCTTACCGATGCATTCGCGCGTAAGTTTTATTACCTGCGTCTGTCGATTACCGATGTGTGCAATTTCCGTTGCACCTACTGCCTGCCGGATGGTTACAAGCCCGGCGCCGTCAATAACAACGGCTTTCTCAGCGTAGACGAAGTGCGCCGGGTTACGCGCGCTTTCTCCGCGCTGGGCACTGAAAAAGTTCGCCTCACCGGTGGGGAACCCTCCCTGCGCCGTGACTTCACCGAGATCATCGCCGCCGTGCGTGAAAACCCGGCGATCCGTCAGATTGCCGTCACCACCAACGGTTACCGCCTGGCGCGCGATGTCGAACGCTGGCGCGATGCCGGGCTGACGGCGATCAACGTCAGCGTCGATAGCCTCGACGCCCGCCAGTTCCATGCCATCACGGGTCAGGACAAATTCCACCAGGTGATGGACGGGATTGACGCCGCTTTCGCCGCGGGCTTTGACAAGGTGAAGGTGAATACCGTGCTGATGCGCGATGTTAACCATCACCAGCTTGATACCTTCCTCGCATGGATCCAGCCGCGTCGAATTCAGCTGCGGTTTATTGAGCTGATGGAAACCGGCGAGGGCAGCGACCTGTTCCGCCGTCACCATCTCTCCGGCATGGTGCTGCGCGACGAGCTGCTGCGCCGCGGCTGGATCCACCAGATCCGCCAGCGCAGCGATGGTCCGGCGCAGGTCTTTTGTCATCCGGACTACGCCGGCGAGATCGGCCTCATCATGCCGTACGAAAAAGACTTCTGCGCCACCTGCAACCGTCTGCGCGTCTCCTCCGTCGGCAAACTGCACCTGTGCCTGTTTGGCGAAGGCGGCGTCGACCTGCGCGACCTGATGGCCGATGATCGGCAGCAGGCGGCGCTGGAAGCGCGGATCGCCGAAGCCTTAACCCACAAAAAGCAGACCCATTTCCTGCATCAGGGCAACACCGGCATTACGCAGAACCTGTCCTATATTGGCGGATAATCGTATTCGAAAGGAGCATTCAGATGAGCCAGGCTAGCGCTGAGTTTATTCCGACCCGTATTGCTATTCTTACCGTTTCCAGTCGTCGCGGCGAAGAGGACGACACTTCCGGCCACTGGCTGCGTGAGGCGGCGCAGGAGGCGGGGCACCATGTCGTCGATAAGGCGATAGTCAAAGAGAACCGCTACGCCATCCGCGCCCAGGTATCGGTGTGGATCGCCAGCGATGAGGTGCAGGTGGTGTTGATCACCGGCGGGACCGGGTTCACCGAAGGGGACCAGGCGCCGGAAGCGCTGCTGCCGCTGTTTGACCGTGAGGTGGAAGGTTTTGGCGAAGTGTTCCGCATGCTGTCGTTCGAAGAGATCGGTACCTCGACGCTGCAGTCCCGGGCGGTGGCCGGCGTCGCCAACCACACGCTGATCTTCGCCATGCCGGGCTCGACGAAAGCCTGCCGCACCGCGTGGGACAACATTATTGCCCCGCAGCTGGATGCCCGCACCCGTCCTTGTAATTTTATTCCTCACCTGAAGAAATAATTTATGTCACAACTGACCCATATTAACGCCGCGGGCGAAGCCCATATGGTGGATGTCTCCGGCAAAGCGGAAACGGTGCGCGAAGCGCGCGCTGAGGCTTATGTCGAGATGCAGGCGACGACCCTGGCGATGATTATCGACGGCAGCCACCATAAAGGCGACGTTTTCGCCACTGCGCGTATCGCCGGGATCCAGGCGGCCAAGCGCACCTGGGAGCTGATCCCGCTGTGCCATCCGCTGATGCTCAGCAAAGTGGAAGTCAATCTGCAGGCGCAGCCGGAACATAACCGGGTGCGCATCGAATCGCTCTGCCGCCTGACCGGCAAAACCGGCGTCGAGATGGAAGCCCTTACCGCCGCCTCGGTTGCCGCGCTGACCATTTACGATATGTGCAAAGCGGTGCAGAAGGATATGGTGATTGGCCCGGTGCGTCTGCTGGCGAAAAGCGGCGGCAAGTCCGGCGATTTTAAGGTGGACGAACGCCATGATTAAGGTTCTGTTTTTTGCCCAGGTGCGCGAGCTGGTGGGTACTGATTCGCTGACTCTCGACGCCAGCGACCTGGCCACCGTTGAGGCTGTGCGTCAGCAGCTTGCCGCTCGCGGCGATCGCTGGGCGCTGGCCCTGGAGGAGGGCAAACTGCTGGCGGCGGTTAACCAGACGCTGACCGCCTTTGACCATCCTGTCGCCAGCGGGGATGAAGTGGCGTTCTTCCCGCCGGTTACCGGAGGCTGACATGACGCAAACTCGTATCGTCGTTAGCCCAGCGCGCTTTAGCGTCGGCGAGGAGTATCCCTGGCTGGCCGAACGCGATGAAGACGGCGCGGTGGTCACCTTCACCGGCAAAGTGCGCAATCACAACCTCGGCGACAGCGTGAAAGCGCTGACCCTCGAGCACTATCCGGGGATGACCGAGAAATCGCTGGCGGAGATCGTCGACCAGGCGCGCGAGCGCTGGCCGCTGGGCCGGGTGACCATTATCCATCGCATCGGCGAAATGTGGCCGGGGGAAGAGATTGTGTTTGTCGGCGTCACCAGCGCCCACCGCGGCAGCGCCTTCGCCGCCGGCGAGTTTATGATGGACTACCTGAAAACCCGCGCGCCGTTCTGGAAACGCGAGGCGACGCCGGAGGGCGAGCGCTGGGTCGACGCCCGCGACAGCGATCGCCAGGCGGCAGAGCGCTGGTAGTGTGATACGCTTACAGAGTGAAACTTTGTTAATCAGGAGAGAGTCATGGACAGATATCCGCGTTCCGATTCAATAGTGCAGGGCCGCAGCGGCCTGCAGACTTATATGGCGCAGGTGTACGGCTGGATGACGGTTGGCCTGCTGCTGACGGCGTTTATCGCGTGGTTTGCGGCTAACACCCCGGCGGTGATGATGTTCGTCTTTTCGAGCAAAATCACCTTCTTCGGGCTGATCATCGCCCAGCTGGCGCTGGTGTTTGTGCTGTCGGGGATGGTACAGCGGCTGAGCGCCGGGATGGCGACCACCCTGTTTATGCTCTATTCGGCGCTCACCGGGCTGACGCTGTCGAGCATTTTTATCGCCTATACCTACTCCTCTATCGCCAGCACCTTTGTGGTCACTGGCGGGATGTTCGGGGCGATGAGCCTTTACGGCTACACCACTAAACGCGACCTGAGCGGCTTCGGCAGCATGCTGTTTATGGGGCTGATTGGCATCGTGCTGGCGTCGCTGGTAAACCTGTGGCTGAAGAGCGAGGCGCTGATGTGGGCCGTGACCTACATTGGGGTGGTGCTGTTTGTCGGCTTGACCGCCTACGACACCCAGAAGCTGAAAAATATCGGCGAGCAGATTGATATCCGCGACAGCGCCACGCTGCGTAAATACTCGATCCTCGGCGCCTTAACGCTGTATCTGGATTTCATCAACCTGTTCCTGATGCTGCTGCGTATTATGGGCAATCGCCGCTAACCTCTTTATATCAAGGGGTTGCATCTCAGAACGCCCGGCAAGCGTAACGCCGCCGGGCAAGCATTGATTACCTTCCAGGCAACCCTCTTGCGCCGTTTTTTTGCCGGGTGGCGGCTGCGCCTGACCCGGCCTACAGGGTTCGTGCGACCTGTCGTTGATTTACCCACTTGTGCGACTGAAACTGCCGGTGCTGACGGCCTCAAAATCGCTGAGACGTTCCCGGAAGGCCGGGGCAGCCCGCATGTTCAGGCCCATGCAAGCGCAGCGCCGCCGGGCGAGACGCCAGGCGCAGTACCCGTGAAGTTGCCGGATGACGGCTGTGCCTTACCCGGCCTGGAGGACCCTCTCACAGGCTCACACCTCGTAGGCCCGCGCAAGCGCAGCGCCGCCGGGCGATTTCACTCGCGGGCCAGCTTGCGCTGGTTCTTTTGCCGCAGCTTTTTCGCCCGACTCTCCAGCAGCAGATAGGCCACCGTCGCCAGCAGCAGCGGCAGGAAATAATAGAGCGCGCGCCAGGCGAGGAGGGCGGCGATGATCGCCCCCTTCGAAATCTCTTCCCCGGAGAGCATGGCGATAAACACCGCCTCCAGCACGCCAATCCCGGCCGGGATGTGGATAATCACCCCGGCGATACTGCTCACCAGCAGTACTCCCAATACCAGGAAATAGTTAATCTCGCTGCCCAACAGCAGCCAGATGATCGCCCCCATCGCCATCCAGTTCGCCGCCGAGACCCCCATCTGCAGCAGCGCGAATCGCCAGGAGGGCAGCACCAGCCGCTGGCCTTTGATCGTCAGGTGACGGCGTTTGGCGAACGCGCAGCCGAAGAGATAGCACAGCGTGAGAAATAGCATCGCTCCGCCGATAATCCGCAGGGTGGTCTGGCTGATGTACCAGTGCGACGGCAGCTTCACCAGATCCGCCGTAAAGATCACCCCACCGAGCAGGATATAGCCCAGCCAGTTGGTGGTGATGCTTAAGGAAAAAATACGGGTGATGGTGCTATTGTTCAGCCCCAGCCGGGAGTACAGTCGGTAGCGCATGCCGATGCCGCCGACCCAGGTGCTGAGGGTCAGGTTGAAGGCATAGCAGATAAACGACACCAGCATTACCTGGCGTTTCGCCAGCTTGTGTCCGCACCAGGCGCGGCCAAGCAGATCGTAGCAGCCGTAGATCAGATAGCTGACGATGACCAGCGCAATGGCGCTGAACAAGGCCAGCCGATCGTAGCCGCGGATCACCTTCCACACTTCCTGCCAGTCGACCTTCTGCGCGTAAATCACCAGCAGGACGATCACGGCGATAAAAAAGAGCACGGTCAGCACTCTTTTTGCCATCCGCCAGCGCGGGTGCGATTTGCTCATAGTGGATTATCCCTGGTAGGTGACTCGACGCGATCCTGCGTTTCAATTTCCGGTTGCACCGGCGGGCTAACCCTGGCCAGCCGCGGAGTATGGGCCGGCAGCCAGCCGACCCACGCCGGAAAGTGGCGCAGAAAGTGGAAGGCCATCACGCTCACCCCCAGCCGCCACCAGTTGCGTTTCGGCAGCATTGCTTTATCGATCCGCTGGCAATCCCGGGCGATAAGCCCGTTAAGGTTATCGCGCAGCGTCTGGTTAAACACCCTGTCGTGGATGATCAGATTGGCTTCCAGATTCAGCGACAGGCTGAGCGGGTCCAGGTTGCTCGACCCGACGGTGGCCCAGTGGTCGTCCGCCAGGGCGACTTTGCCATGCAGCGGACGGCGGCGATATTCGTAGATCTGCACGCCGCCTTTGACGAGGTAGTGATAGAGCAGGTGGGCGCCAAATTTCACAATTGGAATATCCGGTTCGCCCTGGACGATCAGCTTCACCCGCACCCCGCGCCGCGCGGCATTGCGCATCGCATGCAGCAGACGATAGCCGGGGAAAAAATAGGCGTTCGCGATTATCACCTCCCGGCGGGCGCTGGTCAGCATCTTCAGGTAGTGGCGTTCGATATCGTCGCGGTGATCCTGATTATCGCGCCAGACGAACAGCGCCTGCGCCTCGCCGGGGGTCTGGTTGATCTCCGGCTGATGGCGACGACGGCGCCACCAGCGGCGGGCGGTTTCGCTGTTGGGCAGATTCTCCAGTTCGAACTGCAGAATATCGAGCACCACCGGCCCCTCGACCTGCACCGTGTAATCCTGCTTCGCCTCCGGGCCATAGTCGCTCATATGTTCTGCGGAGTAGTTGATGCCGCCGACAAAGGCGGTGGTGTCGTCGATCACCACGATTTTACGGTGCATGCGACGGAACAGGTTAGTGCGCATTCCCATCAGCTTAGGGCGCGGGTCGTAATAGCGGAAAATCACCCCGGCGGCGGTCAGTTCACCGACAAACTCATCGCTAAGATCCGGCGAGCCGTAGCCGTCAAGCAGCACTTCCACCTGGATGCCGCGGCGGGCGGCCTTCAGCAGAACCGCGTGCAGCCGCCGGCCGACCTCATCTTCAAACCAGATAAAGGATTCGAGGATCACCCGCCGGCTGGCGCGACCGATGGCCGCAAACAGCGCCGGATAGTACTGGTCGCCGTTCTCCAGTAGCGTAATGCGGTTGCCTTCCTGCCAACGACATTTCACAAATGAATCTCCACGCTAAGGGGTGCATGATCGGACAGATGCCGCCACTGTTTGAGGGCCAGCGCCTTCGGGCGGCTGGCGTGGGCGTTCTTGACGTAAATGCGATCGAGGCGCAGCAGCGGAAAACTAACCGGAAAGGTGCGCGCCGGGCGTCCGCGGGCGCGGGTAAAAATCTCTTCCAGCCCCGCCTGGGCTTTTAACGGCTGGTTAGCCTGCTGACGCCAGTCGTTAAAATCCCCGGCCACCACCACCGGCTCGCCGGCGGGCAGGGTGTTGACCCATTCCGTCAGCATCCCCAGCTGCGCCTGCCGCTGGTCGGCACGCAGTCCGAGATGAACGCAAATGACGTGAATCGTGACGCCGCTCTGAGGCGGCACGATGCGGCAGTACAGCAGGCCGCGTTTCTCCCCGTTGCCGACCGAGATATCGCGATTCTCATAGTATTCAATCGGGAAGCGCGACAGCACGGCATTGCCATGGTGACCTTCCGGATAGACCGCGTTGCGCCCATAGGCGTAGTCGCTCCACATGGTGTCGGCGAGAAATTCGTAATGGGTCGTATCTGGCCAGTTTTCGATATGCAGCGGGTGAACTTCGTGAGCGCCCATCACTTCCTGCAGGCAAACTATGTCAGCGCTGACGCTGCGAACGGCTTCACGCAGCTCGGGCAAAATAAAACGCCGATTAAACGCCGTAAAGCCTTTATGGGTGTTAATTGTCAGCACGTTCAACGAAAATCCCGACGTTGGCTCAGCCATAATTCTCCAGTAAATGTCACTTTCCTGAATAAAATAGTGTAGTAGACGTCACAAAAAGATGCGGTGTTACGGAATTTTCCGTAAAGTGCGGTACTCTGAGTAGCAGAGAAAAATCCTTCAGGAGAGAAGCCATGAAGTGGCAACAACGTGTACGCGTCGCAACAGGTCTTAGTTGCTGGCAGATTATGTTGCATCTACTGGTCGTGGCAGTGCTGGTGATGGGATGGATGAGCGGCGCGCTGGTGCGCGTCGGATTAGGGCTGTGCGTCCTCTACAGCGTCACGCTGCTGGCGATGCTGTTTCTGCAGCGTCATCACGAGGCGCGCTGGCGCGATGTGGGAGACTTCCTTGAGGAGCTCACCACCACCTGGTACTTCGGCGCCGCCATGATAGCGCTGTGGCTGCTGTCGCGCGTGCTGCACAACAACCTGCTGCTGGCCCTCGCCGGGCTGGTGATACTGGCAGGCCCGGCGGTGGTCTCGCTGCTGGCGAAAGATAAAAAATTACGCAATCTTTCTTCGGAACATCGCATACGCCGCTGAGCCGGTGGTGGCCGCTATGACCAGTAGCGGCCACAAACTTCCCCACACAATCTCCAGACTCGCATCCTTCAGATAAATTTGCTTGGTGATATCGGTAAAGTGGCGGATCGGGTTTATCCACGTCAGATCCTGCAGCCACTGCGGCATGTTTTCCACCGGTGAAACGTAGCCGGAGAGAAGAATCGCCGGCATCATAAAGACGAACACGCCGATAAACGCCTGCTGCTGCGTGGCGCACAGCGATGAGATTAATAAGCCAAAGCCCACCAGCGATAGACCGTAAATCACCATGGTGAAATAGAACAGCAGCAGCGAGCCGGCAAACGGGATCTGATAGGCCCAGATACCAATCGCCAGCACGATAGTCGCCTGCAGGGTGGCGACGATCAGCGCCGGCACCGCTTTACCGACAAAGATTTGCCAGGTGGCGAGAGGCGAGACCAGCAGCTGATCGAGGGTGCCCTGCTCGCGCTCGCGGGCCACCGACAGCGAGGTGACGATCATCACCCCGATGGTGGTGATCATGGCGATGAGCGACGGCACCACGAACCACTTGTAGTCGAGATTCGGGTTATACCAGTTGCGCACCACCAGTTCGCTATTGTTCGGCTTCGCTTTGTCCTCCAGCAGTTCCTGCTGGTAATTTTTCACGACCTGCTGCAGATAGTTGGCGGCGATTTGCGCACTGTTGGAGTTGCGTCCGTCGAGCAGGAGCTGCAGCGGGGCGGTTTGATAGTTGTCGAGGTTGCGTGAGAAATCCGCCGGGAAGCGCACCACCAGCAGGGCTTTTTGTTCATCGATGGTCGGCTGGATCGCCTGCGGGCTTTTCAGCAGCAGGACGTGGGTAAAGGCTTTGGCGCGGGCAAAGCGCTGAGTGAGTTCCACCGCGTGGCGACCGCTGTCCTCGTTATAGATGGCGATGGTGGCGTTGGTCACCTCCAGCGTCGCGGCAAAGGGAAACAGCAGCACCTGAATCAGCACCGGCATGATTAAAATCGCCCGCGTCTGCGGTTCGCGCAGCAGCGACTGCAGCTCTTTGCGGATCAATGTCCATAAACGGTGAAACATAATAGCTCCTTTGGCCCATTCAACAACGCCGGGCGGCACTGCGTTTGCCCGGCCTACGGGTTCGGCGAACCGTATAATCGATGTTGGTTAAACCCTAGGCCCGGTCAGCGCAGCGCCACCGGGCAAAACCTAATCCAGACGCCGTTTGGTTTTCAGCCACGTCAGGCCGATAAACATCACCGCCGAAGCAATCAAAAACAGCACATTCACCAGCAGCACCACCGGAATATTGCCCGCCAGAAACAGGCTTTGCAGGGTGTTGACGAAATAGCGCGCCGGGATCACATAGGTCACCGCGCGGATCACCGCCGGCATGCTGTCTATCTGGAAAATAAACCCGGACAGCATTATCGACGGTAAAAAGGCGGCGTTCAGCGCCACCTGCGCGGCGTTAAACTGGTTGCGGGTGATCGTCGAGATCAGCAGTCCCATCCCCAGGGTGCTGAGCAAAAACAGACTGGTGATGACAAACAGGATCGGCAGCGAACCGCGATAGGGCACGCCGAGAATAAACACCGACACCAGCATACACAGCAGCATCGCCAGCATGCCGAGGAAGTAGTAGGGGATGAGCTTGCACAGCAGCAGTTCAGCGCGGGTGATCTCTGTCGACAGCAGCGCCTCCATGGTGCCGCGCTCCCATTCGCGGGCCACCACCAGCGAGGTCAATATGGCGCCGACCACGGTCATGATAATGGTGATCGCTCCGGGGATAATAAAGTGCTGGCTGATGGCCGCCGGGTTAAACCAGTAGCGCATCTGCACGTCGATCAGCGGTTCAAAGGTCTCGCCGCGGTCTTCCGCCCGCTGCTGCTGCCAGATCTGCCAGATACCCTCCACGTAGCCCTGGGCGAAGTTAGCGGTATTGGGCTCGCTGCCGTCGGTGATGAGCTGGAGCGGCGCAGTGGCGCCGGGGCGGGCCATCTGGCGGTCGAAGTCCACCGGAATGACCACCATCGCGCGGATGCGACCGGCCTGCATCAGCTCAATTAGCCGCTGGCGATTGTCACTGATGGTGGCGTCGATATAGGGCGAGCCGGTCATGGTATGGACGAAGTCCAGCGCCTCTTCGCTCTGCTGCTCCAGCAGAACCCCCACCCGCAGCTTGCTGGAGTCGAGGTTAATGCCGTAGCCGAAGATAAACAGCAGCAGCAGAGGGATCACCACCGCAATCAGCCAGCTGCTGGGATCGCGGACGATCTGCCGGGTCTCTTTGACGCACAGGGCGCGGACCCGCCGCCAGGAGAGGAGATTACTGCTCATGGCCATTCTCCTTATCCCAACGGTTAATCAGGGTAATAAACGCCTGCTCCATGGTCGGGTCCGTCTGGTTGTCATCCGCCGCCTGAGCCTTCAGCGCGTCCGGGGTGCCGCTGGCGATAAGCTTGCCGTGATAGACCAGCCCAATGCGGTCGCAATACTCCGCTTCATCCATAAAGTGAGTGGTGACCATCACCGTCACCCCTTTATCCACCATGCTATTGATATGCAGCCAGAACTCGCGACGGGTGAGGGGATCGACCCCGGAGGTGGGTTCGTCGAGAAAAAGAATGTCGGGTTCATGCATCAAGGAGCAGGCCAGCGCCAGCCGCTGCTTATAGCCGAGCGGCAGCTCGTCGGCGGCGTGGCGGGCGATGCTGTTCAGACCGAAGGCAGCGCTCATGCGGGCAATTTTGTCATTTTGCGCCCGGCCGCGCAGGCCGTAGACCCCGGAGAAAAAGCGCAGGTTCTGCTCGACGCTGAGGTTGCCGTACAGCGAAAATTTTTGCGCCATATAGCCCAGATGCTGACGCGCTTTGCCGGAGCTGACCTTGAGATCCATCCCCAGCACCAGTGCTTTGCCGGAGGTGGGCACCAGCAGGCCGCACATCATTTTGAAGGTGGTGGATTTCCCAGCGCCGTTGGGGCCGAGCAGGCCGAAGATCTCGCCGCGCTTGACCTGGAAATCGACGTGGTCGGTGGCGGCGAAATCGCCAAATTTTTTAGTCAGCGACTGCGCCTCAATCACCGTTTCGTCTTTGCTGCCGTCAACGCGATGGATAATCGCACCCAGCGGCGATTCGGCGGTCCCGGCGCCGCCGAGCAGGTCGATAAAGGCGTCTTCAAAGCGCGGCGCGGTGTCGGTCACCTGCAGCGACGGCATATCGTCATGTTGCTGAACCTCATCGATGCGCGCCTCCTTTTTCAGGATCAGACGCACCGATTTGCCCTGAATCACGCCGTCGCTAACCTGCGGCAGCTTCAGCGCCCGCTGCAGCAGGCGGCGGTTGTTCTCCTGCGGGCTGGAGACCAGAAAGCTGCGCCCGGCCATGGTTTGCGTCAGGGCCGTCGGCTCCCCTTGATAGAGCAGTTTGCCTTCGTTCATCAGCAGCACATCGCGACACTGCTCGGCTTCATCGAGATAAGAGGTGCTCCACAGGATCAGCATGCCGTCGCCGGCCAGCTCGTGCACCATCTGCCATAGCTCGCGGCGGGAGATCGGGTCGACGCCGACGCCGGGCTCATCCAGCAGCAGCACCTTCGGGTCACCCACCAGGGTACAGGCGAGCCCCAGCTTTTGCTTCATGCCCCCGGAGAGCTTGCCCGCCAGCCGCCCGGTGAACGGGCCAAGGGCGGTGAATTCCAGCAGGCGGTCGAAAATTTTTTTCCGCGCCTCGCCGGTGACGCTGCGCAGATCGGCGTACAGGGTGAGGTTTTCCATCACCGTCAGATCTTCATACAGGCCGAACTTCTGCGGCATATAGCCGAGCACCGCGTGCAGAGCGCTGTCATCTTTCAGCGGGTCAAAGCCAATCACACTGGCGCTGCCTTCATCAGGCTTGAGCAACCCGGCGAGCATCCGCATCAGAGTGGTTTTCCCTGCGCCGTCGGGGCCTACCAGTCCCGTGACGTAGCCGGCGCGGATCGTACAGGTCAGCGGGGCCACCGCTGGCCTGTCCATCCCGGGGAAACGGCGGCTCAGGCCGTTTAAGGCGATGACGGCCTCACTCATGTCCGTTCCCGTTGTCAAAGGAGACGGTCACCGGCATCCCCTGGCGCAGCGCGCCGTCGGCGTCGTTTACCACGATGCGCAGACGGTAGACCAGATCGGTGCGCAGGTCCGGCGTCTCGACAGTCTTCGGCGTGAACTCAGCGCTCGGCGAGACAAAGCCGATTTTGCCGTGATAGGGCTTATCCGGCCGGCTGTCGGTATAGAGCAGCACTGCTTGTCCCGGCTGCGCCTGGCCGAGGTTTTTCTCGTCAACGTAGGCGCGGACCCATACTGGATGGGTCAGGGAGAGGGTTAGCACGGTGCCGCCGGCGTTGAGCATGGTGCCGGGCTCGACGGCGCGGGTCATCAGCGTGCCGTCGGAAGGGGCGGTCAGCACGGTATCGTGCAGGTCCAGTTTAGCCTGGGCCAGCGCCGCCTGCGCCTGTTCGAGGCTGGCTTTGGCCTGGGCTATCTCCTGCGGACGATTGCCGGCGCGGTATTGACGCAGTTTATCCTGCGCTGACTTCAGCGTTGCCTGCGCCTGGTCGCGCGAGGAGCGGGCGTTCTCCAGATCGTTGGCGGAAATGGCGCTGCTGGCGCGTAAACCCAGCTGGCGCTGATAAAAGTTTTGCGCGTAGTCGTAAGCGGCCTGCGCCTGATTCACTGCCGCCGCGGCCTGGGCAATCTCTTCCGAGCGGTAGCCGGCCATCATCAGGTCATACTGTGCCTGGGCGGTGGAGACGTTGGCCTGCGCCTGCAGCAGGGCGTTTTCATAGGGGGCACGGTCAAGCTCGCCGAGGGTTTGCCCGGCGCGGATGCTGTCGCCTTCGTCGACGGTCAGCGAGGCCAGTCTGCCGCCGACGCGGAAACTCATATTGACGGTGCGGATATCGACATTGCCATACAGAGTCAGCGGCTGCTGCCGGCTGCTCTGGTACCACCACCAGCCGCCGCCCAGCGCGGCGAGAAGAATCACGATCAGCAGAATGACAACGACGGGTTTTTTCATCAGCCCAAACTCCTTTGCGATAACCCATGCAGGATGAAATCGATATGACAGGTAATGACCTCAAAAATCTGTTCGGTTTTTTGCGCGTCAAACTGCGTCCAGCCGGTGCGCAGCAGGATGGTTTCACGCCCGAGACGGAAAGCGAGCACCTCGCCCAGCAGGGCGTGGGTATGGAGGATCATTTGCGTATCACCGGCATCGCGACCCGTCCAGGCGGCGATCAGCCGGGTGAGATAGTGGTGCAGGGGGGCGATCACCTGCTGGTGGATCAGATGGTACGCGGCGGTGGGCGCCAGCTGTTCCCGGGAAATAAATTTGCTCAAGTTGACCGTATCATCCTGGGTCAGCAGCAGGATCATGTTATGGCAGGCGCTGAGGATGAGGGCGCGGATCGCCTGGCGATCCGGCGACTCTCCGGCGAGCAGGGCCTCCGCCGCTTCGGCGTGTGGGCGAAAATTGTCTCCGATAAAATCGGCGATCCACTGGCCGCAGGCGAGATACAGGTCGTCTTTCGAGCCAAAATAGTAGGTGATAGCCGCGATATTCTGCCCGGCCTGGGCGGCGATATCGCGGGTGGTGGCATGCTGGCCGTACTCGCCAAACTGGGCGATAGCGGCCGCGATAAGCTGGCTTTTTGCCTGTTCCCCTTTACTGGTCATCGCGCTCTGAAAAAATTAATCAATCGATTGATTAACTTTAGGCGCCGACTGGCGGTTTGTCCACCTGCCAGGACTAAATATGAAAACCGTCTTCCTGTAGCTCCCCGGCGACCCAGGCGAAGAAGCGCTGGACCTTTTCCTTCTGTTCATTGGCGTGGGGAAGGACGAAGTGGTGCGCGCCGACCGGCATACTCCGCTCGTCGGCAAACACCGGCGTCAGCTGCCCCTGACGCACGTGGCCGCCGGCCAGCAGATTGCTTTCCAGGATCACCCCCATCCCCATCCGGGCCGCCTCGATGCTCATGTACGACCGGTCGAAATTAAAGATAAAGTTTTTGTGCCAGCCGCGGACCTTGTGCCACGACAGCCAGTTGCTCCAGTTAATTAAGGTGCTGTCGGAATGGATCAGATCGCAGGCCAGCAGATCTTCCGGGGCGCGAACCGCCTGGCGGGCTAAATAAGAGGAGGCGCTGTAGGGCAGGACGCACTCATTTTTAATGGTCCTGACCAGCAGCGTCGGCCACTGCGACAGCCCGTGGCGAATATCGATATCAATATTATCCCGGGAGAACTGAATGCTTTCGTAAGAGCAGGTCAGGCTAATTTTTAGCTCCGGCCATGCCTGACGGAATTTATCCAGCCGCGGCATCAGCCACAGCAGGCCGAAGCTCGGCGCTGAGTGAATGCGTAAATAATCCTGATGAATATCGTTGATCACCTGGCTGGTGGCCTGGCCAATCATATTCAGCGCTCCGGAGACCTCTTTGAGATATTTTTCTCCCACTGCGGTTAACATCACGCCTTTGCTGCTGCGGGAGAACAGTTTTTTTCCCAGCAAGTGCTCCAGACTGGCTATCTGGTGGCTGACCGCCGAGGCGGTAATGTTGAGGTTCTCTGCGGCCAGGTTGAGGCTGCCGGTTGCGGCGACTTCAATAAAAGCCTGGATATTGCGTAAAGAGGGCATCGGCAGATTTTTATTGGGCAGCGGTTGACTCATGGCGGCATCCTGCGCGGGGCGCGAATAAAAGAAAATGGCGAACAGCGTGGCGCAGCCGTGATGAACAGCATAGGGAAAAGCGAAAATAACCTTTTAATTTGTGATGGGCTTAACAATTTATCTCGTTAAAATCGCCCCTCTCAGTAAACGCTAAAATTTGCGGGGAGTCACTAACTCAATTTTTCTCAATCATAATTGAGCTTTTTTGAATACCTTTTCATTTTTGGGTTGTTATATTCCCCTCACAGGCCTGATCACAAACTGCGATGCGCTTGGGTCGCAATAATAAAACACCTAACCACCTGTTTCGCTGTGCGAAAAGACATGTCTCTCTTGTTGCGCCAGGGCGCGTGAAACGCGGCGAACCCAGGCGGCAACCTACGGCGAAGTGGATGAGGTATAAGATGAGGAAACCCTATGTCACGTATAGATACGCTGGTCTGTACTGACGCCAGGAAAACAAAATATCGTTTTGTAGTTTTGACGATGATTTTCCTGGTGTATGCCATCAATTACGCCGACAGAACGAATATCGGCGCGGTACTGCCGTTTATCATTGATGAATTCCATATCAATAATTTTGAGGCCGGAGCGATTGCCAGTATGTTTTTCCTCGGCTATGCGGTCAGCCAGATCCCGGCCGGCTTTTTCATCGCCAGACGCGGCACTCGAGGGCTGGTTTCGCTATCTATTTTCGGCTTCTCCGCTTTTACCTGGCTGATGGGCACGGTGAGCTCCGTATTTGGCCTGAAGCTGGTGCGGCTGGGCTTGGGACTAAGCGAAGGTCCCTGCCCGGTGGGGCTGGCGTCGACGATAAACAACTGGTTTCCGCCGAAAGAGAAAGCCACGGCAACCGGCGTTTACATCGCGGCGACCATGTTTGCCCCGATTATCGTACCGCCGCTGGCGGTGTGGATTGCGGTGACCTGGGGGTGGCGGTGGGTCTTTTTCTCCTTTGCTATTCCCGGGATCGTAGCAGCGATAGCGTGGTACCTGTTGGTGAAGTCAAAGCCCGCGGAAAGCGGATTCGTATCTCCAAGCGAACTGGCAGAGATTAATGCCGGGCGGGACAGCCATCATAATGACGGTGTACGTGAAAATATATTAATCGCCGATCGCTTCACCTGGCTGGATAAAATTATCCGGGTGAAAAAAATGCCGCCTGTGGATACGGCGAAGGGATTATTCACCTCAAAAAATATTCTCGGAGACTGCCTCGCATATTTTATGATGGTCAGCGTGTTATATGGATTATTAACCTGGATCCCGCTGTATTTAGTGAAAGAGCGCGGTTTCGATGTGATGAGTATGGGGTTCGTGGCCAGTATGCCGTGCATCGGCGGCTTTATTGGCGCGATTGGCGGCGGATGGATTTCGGATAAATTATTAGGCCGCCGGCGTAAACCAACCATGATATTCACAGCGGTATCAACCGTAGTCATGATGTTAATTATGCTGAATATACCGGCAAGCACCCTGGCGGTCTGTATTGGTTTATTCTTTGTCGGTTTCTGTTTGAATATCGGCTGGCCGGCTTTTACCGCCTACGGTATGGCCGTTTCGGACAGCAAAACCTATCCGATCGCCTCTTCCATTATTAATAGCGGCGGCAACCTCGGCGGATTTGTGGCGCCGATGGTGGCCGGTTTCTTACTGGATAAAACGGGGAGCTTTAATTCTGTCTTTACCTATTTTGGTATCTGCGCCGCAATCGGTTTGGTGGTGATTCTTTTCCTCGATGAGCCACAATAACGAAAATAGATCCTGTTAATTAATATGACGTAATGTCATGGAGTGAAACTATGTTATTAAAAGATAAAGTCGCCATTATTACTGGCGCGGCCTCCGCACGCGGTTTGGGTTTTGCGACCGCGAAATTATTCGCCGAAAACGGCGCGAAAGTGGTCATTATCGATCTCAATGGCGAAGCCAGTAAAACCGCGGCGGCGGCGCTGGGCGAAGGCCATCTCGGCCTGGCGGCGAACGTCGCCGACGAAGTGCAGGTGCAGGCGGCCATCGAACAGATTCTGGCGAAATACGGCCGGGTCGATGTGCTGGTCAATAACGCCGGGATCACCCAGCCGCTGAAGCTAATGGACATCAAGCGCGCCAACTATGACGCGGTGCTCGATGTCAGCCTGCGCGGCACGCTGCTGATGTCACAGGCGGTGATCCCCACGATGCGGTCGCAAAAATCCGGCAGCATCGTCTGCATCTCGTCCGTTTCCGCCCAGCGCGGCGGCGGTATCTTCGGCGGTCCGCACTACAGCGCGGCAAAAGCCGGCGTGCTCGGCCTGGCGCGGGCGATGGCGCGCGAGCTTGGCCCGGACAACGTTCGCGTTAACTGCATCACCCCGGGGCTCATTCAGACCGACATTACCGCCGGCAAGCTGACGGACGACATGACGGCCAATATTCTTGCCGGCATTCCGATGAACCGCCTCGGCGACGCGGTGGACATCGCCCGCGCCGCGCTGTTCCTCGGCAGCGACCTCTCTTCCTACTCCACCGGGATCACCCTGGACGTTAACGGCGGCATGTTAATTCACTAAGCGAGGCACAGAGATGAACATCACCGAATCACAAAAAGTCGCCGCGGCGGCGTGGCGTATCCGCCGCTATGCCCTGCAAATGGGAGAAGTTCAGGGGCAGGGCTATATTGGCCAGGCGCTGGGGTATGCCGATGTGCTGGCTACCGCCTTCAGTTACGCCATGACCTATCGCCCGGAAGATCCTGAGTGGGAGGGGCGCGATCGCTTCCTGCTTTCTCATGGCCATTACGCTATCGCTTATTATGCCGCGTTGCTGGAGGCGGGCATTATTCCGGAAGCGGAACTGGAAACCTACGGCTCCGACGACAGCCGCCTGCCGATGTCCGGCATGGCGACCTACACCCCGGGGATGGAGATGTCCGGCGGCTCGCTGGGGCAGGGGCTGTCTATCGCCGTCGGCATGGTGCTCGGACTGCGGCAGAAACAGAGCAAGGCCTGGGTCTATAACTCGATGTCCGATGGGGAGCTGGATGAAGGTTCGACCTGGGAAGCGGCGATGTCGGCGACTCACTATGGCCTGACCAACCTGATTAACCTTGTCGACGTCAACAAACAGCAGGCCGACGGCGATTCACGCAAAATCCTCGGCTTTGAGCCGCTGCAGGATAAATGGGCCGCCTTCGGCTGGTACGTGCAGCGCGTGGACGGTAACGATCTGTCGGCGGTGATGGCCGCCTTTGACAACGCGAAAAGTTATTCCGGCAACCAGCCGCGGGTCATTTTATGCGACACGCTGATGGGCAAAGGGGTGCCGTTCCTCGAAACCCGCGATAAGAACCATTTTATTCGCGTCGATGCCGACGAATGGCAAAAAGCGATTGCGGTGCTGGACGCTAACAAACCGGAAGGAGTGCTGTAATGAGCCAGAGTAAACCTCGTTTAAAAACGTCGGCGATGATCGCCTCGATTGCCGATGAAGGCCAGGTCACCGTCTCTGCGCCCTTCGGCGTCGCGCTGTCGAAACTCGCGGCGGAGCGCCCGGCGATCGTCGGTATGACAGCGGACCTGTCAAAATATACTGACCTGCATATTTTCGCCCAGGCCTTCCCGGATCGCTTTTTCCAGATGGGAATGGCGGAGCAACTGCTGATGGCGGCGGCGGGAGGCATGGCGAAGGAGGGATTTATTCCCTTCGCCACCACCTATGCCGCCTTTGCGACCCGTCGCGCCTATGATTTTATTCATCAGGTGATCGCTGAAGAGCATCTGAACGTCAAGATTTGCGCGGCGCTACCGGGCCTGACGACCGGCTATGGCCCCAGTCATCAGGCCACCGAAGATCTGGCGATCATGCGTGGTATCCCCGGAATGGTCATCGTCGATCCCTGCGATGCGCTGGAGATTGAGCAGGCGGTACCGGCCATTGCCGATCACCATGGCCCGGTTTATATGCGCCTGCTGCGCGGGAAAGTGCCGCTGGTGCTGGATAAATACGACTATCAGTTCGAACTGGGCAAAGCGAAGCTGCTGGAGGACGGCAACGACGTGTTGATTATCTCCTCCGGGCTAATGACCATGCGCGCGCTGGAGGCGGTTGAAAGGCTGCGGGACGATAATATCAGCGTGGCGGTCCTGCACGTGCCGACCATCAAACCGCTGGATGAACAAGCGATTATTGAACAGGCGTCGAAGCCGGGTCGCCTGGTGGTCACCGCCGAAAACCACACCGCGGTCGGCGGGTTAGGAGAGGCGGTGGCCGCCCTGCTGATGCGCAAAGGGGTTCGCTGCGAGCTGGATACCGTAGGGCTGCCTGACGCGTTCCTGTTAGCCGGCGCGCTGCCGACCCTCCACGATCGCTACGGCATCTCCCCCGCGAAGATCGTTGAAAAAATTAAGTATCGTCTGCGTTAACCGCGCTGCGGCGACCCGCCTGGCCGCTGAGCGCCCTCAGCGGCCTTCTTCCTCCCGCCAGCCAGGGGCGGCATTCTTTTGCAGATTTTATGCGGCCTGTCACAAAATCTGCTAGACTGCGCCTCTTCATGGCATTGTGGTTTTTGCCATCTCTTATCGCAATAATCTCCCTGAAAACTACGCCCTTCACCGGGCCGGGGCGGTTCGGAGTTGTTATGTCTTTTGATTCCCTTGGCCTGAATCCCGATATCCTGCGCGCTGTCGCTGAGCAGGGCTACGTTGAGCCGACCCCTATCCAGCAGCAGGCGATCCCGGCGGTACTGCAGGGCCGCGACCTGATGGCCAGCGCCCAGACCGGCACCGGTAAAACGGCGGGCTTTACTCTGCCGCTGCTGCAGCGCCTGATCCAGAACGAGCCGCACGCGAAGGGTCGTCGCCCGGTGCGCGCGCTGATCCTGACCCCGACCCGCGAGCTGGCGGCGCAGGTGGGCGAGAACGTGCGGGATTACAGCAAATATCTGAATGTTCGCTCGCTGGTGGTGTTCGGCGGCGTGAGCATCAACCCGCAGATGATGAAGCTGCGCGGCGGCGTCGATATCCTCGTCGCCACCCCGGGCCGTCTGCTGGACCTGGAACACCAGAACGCCGTCAGCCTCGATAAAGTGGAAATCCTCGTACTGGATGAAGCGGACCGCATGCTGGATATGGGCTTTATCCATGACATCCGCCGCGTACTGGCTAAACTGCCGCCGCGTCGGCAGAACTTGCTGTTCTCGGCGACCTTCTCCGACGAGATCAAAGGCCTGGCTGAGAAACTGCTGCACAACCCGCTGGAAGTGGAAGTGGCGCGTCGCAACACGGCCTCCGAGCAGATCACCCAGCACGTCCATTTTGTTGACAAAAAACGTAAGCGCGAGCTGCTGTCGCAGCTTATCGGCGAAGGCAACTGGCAGCAGGTGCTGGTCTTTACCCGCACCAAGCATGGCGCCAACCACCTCGCGGAGCAGCTCAACAAAGACGGCATCCGCAGCGCGGCGATCCATGGCAACAAGAGCCAGGGGGCGCGTACCCGCGCGCTGGCCGACTTTAAATCCGGCGGCATTCGCGTGCTGGTGGCGACCGATATCGCCGCCCGCGGTCTGGATATCGAAGAGCTGCCGCACGTAGTGAACTACGAGCTGCCGAACGTGCCGGAAGATTATGTCCACCGTATCGGCCGTACCGGTCGCGCCGCGGCCACTGGCGAAGCCTTGTCGCTGGTGTGCGTGGATGAGCACAAGCTGCTGCGCGATATCGAGCGCCTGCTGAAGAAAGAGATCCCGCGCATCGCGATTGCCGGCTATGAGCCGGATCCGTCCATTAAAGCCGAACCTATCCAGAACGGTCGCCAGCAGCGCGGCGGCGGTCGTGGTCAGGGACGCGGCGGCCAGGGCCAGGGGCGCAGCGGACAGCCGCGCAGCCAGAGCAGCGCCCCGCGTCGTCAGGACGGCGAGGCGCCGAAAGCGCGCACTCAGGACGGCAAACCGCCGCGCCGCCGTCGCCCGCGTAAACCGGCTGGCGAATAACAGGCTGATGCCCGGACCGCGAGAATGCGGTTAAGCACGGCTCAGGCCCGTCTGTCCGCTACGCGGCGGCGGGCCTTTTTCTTTCCATTACACTATTTGTCGAGCACGCTTCCACACTGAGCAGAAAGCAATACCTCCGGGCGGGCAAAAATGGCACAATAGTGGCTGTTTATACAGTATTCAGGTTTTCTCATGGCTTTGACCGCTGCGCTGAAAGCGCAAATCGCCGCCTGGTATAAGGCGCTTCAGGAACAGATCCCGGACTTTATTCCCCGCCCCCCGCAGCGGCAGATGATCGCTGATGTGGCGAAAACCCTCGCCGGGGATGAGGGCCGGCATCTGGCTATCGAAGCGCCGACCGGCGTGGGTAAAACGCTGTCATATCTGATCCCCGGCATTGCCATCGCTCGTGAGGAACAAAAAACGCTGGTGGTCAGCACCGCCAACGTCGCCCTGCAGGATCAAATCTACAGTAAAGACCTGCCGCTGCTGCGCAAGATCATCCCCGACCTGCGCTTCACCGCCGCCTTCGGTCGCGGACGCTACGTCTGCCCGCGCAATCTGACGGCGCTGGCCAGCACCGAGCCGACGCAGCAGGATCTGCTGGCCTTCCTCGACGACGATCTCACCCCGAACAACCAGGCCGAGCAGAAGCTGTGCGCGACGCTGAAGCAGGATCTCGACAGCTACCGCTGGGACGGCCTGCGCGACCATACCGACAAAGCCATCGACGATGGGCTGTGGAGCCGGCTGAGCACCGATAAGGCCAGCTGCCTGAACCGCAACTGCCACTACTATCGGGAGTGTCCGTTCTTTGTGGCGCGGCGGGAAATTCAGGAGGCGGAAGTGGTGGTGGCCAACCATGCGCTGGTGATGGCGGCGATGGAGAGCGAGGCGGTGCTGCCGGAGCCGAAAAACCTGCTGCTGGTCCTCGATGAAGGCCATCATCTGCCGGACGTCGCCCGCGACGCGCTGGAGATGAGCGCCGAGATTACCGCCCCCTGGTTTCGCCTGCAGCTGGATCTGTTCTGCAAGCTGGTGGCTACCTGCATGGAGCAGTTCCGCCCGAAAACCACGCCGCCGCTGGCCAATGCGGAGCGGCTCGCCGGCCATTGCGAAGAGCTGTTCGAGCTGATTGCGTCGTTGAATAATATTCTCAATATCTATATGCCCGCCAGTCAGGACGCGGAGCATCGCTTCCCGATGGGCGAACTGCCGCAGGAGGTGATGGAGATCTGCCAGCGGCTGGCGAAGCTCACCGAGACGCTGCGCGGGCTGGCGGAGCTGTTCCTTAACGATCTCAGCGAAAAGACCGGCAGCCATGACGTGGTGCGCCTGCATCGGGTACTGCTGCAGATGAACCGCGCCCTCGGCATGTTTGAAAGCCAAAGCAAGCTGTGGCGTCTGGCGTCGCTGGCGCAGTCCTCTGGCGCGCCGGTGACCAAATGGGCGACGCGGGTGGTGCGGGACGGCCAGATCCACGTCTGGTTCCACTGCGTCGGCATCCGCGTCAGCGATCAGCTTGAACGACTGCTGTGGCGCAGCGTGCCGCATATCGTGGTGACGTCAGCGACGCTGCGCTCTCTAAACAGCTTCTCGCGCCTGCAGGAGATGAGCGGCCTGAAGGAGAAAGCGGGCGACCGCTTCGTGGCGCTGGATTCGCCGTTCAACCACGTAGAGCAGGGGAAAATTATTATTCCTCAAATGCGCTATGAACCGCTGATGGATAACGAAGAGCAGCACATCGCCGAGATGGCGGCCTATTTTCGCCAGCAGGTGGAGAGCAAGAAACATCTCGGGATGCTGGTGCTGTTCGCCAGCGGGCGAGCGATGAATCGCTTCCTGGAGCATGTGACCGATCTGCGCCTGATGCTGCTGGTGCAGGGCGACCAGCCGCGCTACCGGCTGGTGGAGCTGCATCGCAAACGGGTGGAAAGCGGCGAGCGCAGCGTGCTGGTGGGCCTGCAGTCCTTTGCCGAAGGTCTCGATTTAAAAGGCGATCTGTTAAGCCAGGTGCATATCCATAAAATCGCCTTTCCGCCCATCGACAGCCCGGTAGTGATCACCGAAGGCGAATGGCTGAAAAGCCTCAATCGTTATCCCTTCGAGGTACAGAGTTTGCCCAGCGCCTCCTTTAATCTTATTCAGCAGGTGGGGCGTCTGATCCGTAGCCATCACTGCTGGGGAGAGGTGGTGATTTACGATAAGCGTCTGTTGACCAAAAACTACGGCGCGCGTCTACTGAACGCGTTACCTGTTTTTCCCATAGAGCAGCCGGGCGTCCCGGAGGTTATAGTAAAACGTAAAGCAAAACAGACAGCAAAACAGACAGGCCGCAAACGTCGTTGACGCCGGCGCGTGACGCAACAGGGGGAGCCATGGAGTACAGCAAAATTATAAAAGAGGTGGGCCGCGGTAAGAATCATGCCCGCGACCTGGATGAAGAGACCGCCCGTGCGCTCTACGCGCGGATGCTGAACGGCGAGGTGCCGGAGCTGGAGCTGGGGGGAATATTAATCGCCCTGCGCATCAAAGGCGAAGGCGAAGCGGAGATGAAAGGCTTTTACGCCGCGATGCAGCAGCATACTCTGCGCCTGACCCCGCCGGCAGGCAAGCCGATGCCGATCGTTATCCCCAGCTACAACGGCGCGCGCAAGCAGGCGAACCTGACGCCGCTGCTGGCGATGCTCCTGCACAAGCTGGGGTTTCCGGTCGTGGTTCACGGCGTCAGTCACGATCCGACCCGGGTGCTGACCGAGACCATTTTTACCCTGCTGGACATTCCGGCTACCCGGCATGCCGGCCAGGCTCAGGCGCAGCTGGAGGGGCATGAACCGGTATATATCCCGGTGGGGGCCTTCTGCCCGCCGCTGGAGAAACAGCTGGCGATGCGCTGGCGGATGGGCGTGCGCAACAGCGCCCATACGTTGGCCAAACTGGCCACGCCGTTTGGCGAAGGGGAGGCGTTACGTCTCTCCAGCGTATCGCATCCGGAATATGTTCCCAGGGTGGCGAGCTTCTTTCGCGAGACCGGTGGCCGCGCGCTGCTGATGCACGGTACCGAAGGCGAAGTGTACGCCAACCCGCAGCGCTGCCCGCAGATCAGCCTGATCGATGACCAGGGCGTGCGGGCGCTGTGCGATCGTCAGACCGAGGCCGCGGCGGAGGAAGTCATTCTGCCGGCCTCGAAAGATCCCGAAGTGACCGCGCGCTGGATCGAGCGCTGCGTCGCCGGCGTCGAACCGGTACCCCACTCGCTGAAGATCCAGCTTGCCTGCTGTCTGCTGGCCTGCGGGGAGGTCTCAACCCTGGAGCAGGGGCTCAGCCGCGTCAACGACTGCTGGTGATTGGCTCGGCAGAATAAAAAAAAGCCCGTCCGGTGGCTCGGACGGGCAAGGCAAGGGTATTAAAGGTCTTTTCAGGGTTAATTCAGTGGCTTACAGGGTTGAGCTGCGATTATTTATAGATAACCGCGGTACCGCTCAGTTTGTTGTTGGTGTTAGCGGAAGTGATGCTATAGCCGGTTGCGCCAGCGGCTTCGGCTTTAGCAGCCAGTTTCGCTTCCAGACCATCTAACGTGGTTGCGCCTTGCGCAGACACCACGCCGATCTTATTCATGCTTTCAGCCTGAGCGGGGGTAACCGGCTCGGCGGCAAAGGCGCCGAAGGAAAGGGCGGTCAAAGCGATGGCAGCGGCAGCATATTTGATGTTTTTCATAGTTAATCTCTCGCAGGTTGTTCTGTTCAGGGGACGATGTTCCGTCGATGTGATAAGTATCACGCTTTTTTGCGGGAGATAAAATCGAAGGAAATTCACAGTCTTCATCTAATTTTTTGAATGATTAATAATTTACTGATTATTAATAAATTATTTCTCATTCTTTTTGTCTGATGGCGGAGCGAGGGAGACCGGCACGCTTAAGGGCACATATTGCGACATTTATCGCCAAAAAGTGTGCGCGAAAAGATAATGCGAAAGGCTGTCATGAACGGTAAAGGAAAGTCAGCGTAGCTGGCTATCCTTAGAACCGCGACGATTATATCCTGAAAATGTATTGTTATGTAAATCTTTATCCTGCTGGCACTTCACGCAGTATCTCACCCCGGGTATCGCCTGTCGGCGCGCCTCCGGAATCGGCTCTCCGCATTCATCACAAAATTTGTTGCTTTCGCCGTGCGGAAGCTCGCGGCGGGCGCGAGCCACCGCATCGTCAATGGTGCTGTCGATCTGATCCTGTACGGCGCCGTCGCCTGCCCAACCTGATGCCATTGTCTGCCTCCTGTAAAAAGGTTATTGATAAATTATAGCTGAACCGTACAGCCGGTTACCGCTGCTGGCGGCATTGACCCGCCAGGCTATCGCCCCACGACGGTGGGCCTTATCCGCGAGGGCGGCCACCAGGTCGTCAAGGGTGCGGGCCCCGGAGGCGGAGACGGTGCCGACAGGACGCAGCGGCCCGTCATAGGGCAGTACGGGGGGCGGCGGCAGGGAAGAGGCCGCGTCGGCCTGAGCGGCAAGCGCAGCGGCGAACAGCAGCGAGGTGATTTTCATCAGCATATCCTCATAAACAGCATGGGACATAGCTTAAGTGTAGGCCTTTCCAGCCCGCGCGGTAGGGAATTTTTTATGCAAAAACAAGGCGTTTCGCCCGCAACCGGCGCAGGGTAGCGGTCCCCGCGCCAGGGATATTATTTAGCGGGCATCCGGGCGGATCATGTCAAAACGCAGGCTGTCATCAATACTGTAATAGGCGCTCGGCCCCCCGGCACGCAGGATCGGCTGAGCGCGGGCGGTTTGATAGATGCCGTTCTCCAGCAGTGATTCATCGATATGCACGGCGACCACTTCGCCGAGCACCAGCCATGTATCGACAAGGTTGCCGTCGGCGGTGGTGAGCTGAATACATTGCGACAGGCGGCACTCAAAGTTCACCGGGCTCTCCGCCACCCGGGGGGCCTTGACCAGGCGGCTGGCGGCGGCGGTGAGTCCGGCGCGCACGAATTCATCCTCATGGTGCGGGATCGAGGCGGAGGTTTCGTTCATCGCGGCGGCCAGCGGGCGCGTCGCCAGGTTCCAGACGAACTCCTTCGTTTCGACGATATTTCGCACGCTGTCTTTCCAGCCGCTGCTGGCGAAACCAATGATCGGCGGGCGATAGTTAAAGCAGTTAAAAAAGCTGTATGGCGCCAGATTACGCTGGCCCTCGGCGTCCTGCGAGGCGATCCAGCCTATCGGGCGAGGCCCGATTATTGCGTTGAGCGGGTCATGCGGCAGGCCGTGGCCCTGCGAAGGTTGATAAAAGTACATGCTGCACCTGTCACGGATAAAGGAGATATCCAGACTCCCTTATTTACCGAGCGGCCGTCAACGGGTATCTTACGCGGCTGTTCAAAGGAGATTGTCATGAAAGCCCAGAAACCGGGGTTACACCCGCGTAACCGCCACCATCAACGCTACGACCTGCCCGCGCTCTGCCAGGCGCATCCTGACCTGCAGGCATACATTACGCTCAATCCGCTGGGTGAGCAGACCATTGATTTTGCCAATCCGCAGGCGGTAAAGGCGTTGAATAAAGCGCTGCTGGCGCATTTCTACGCGGTCAAACACTGGGACATTCCTGATGGTTTTCTCTGTCCGCCGGTGCCCGGGCGGGCCGATTATATTCATCATCTGGCGGATCTGCTGGCCGGGGACAGCGGCGAAGTGCCGAAGCAAGCCACGATCCTTGATATTGGCACCGGCGCCAACCTCATTTATCCCCTGATCGGCGTTCACGAGTACGGCTGGCGCTTTACCGGCAGCGAAATCAGTCCGGAAGCCTTCGCCAGCGCGCAGGCGATTGTCAATGGCAACCCGGGGTTGACCCGGCAGATCCGTCTGCGTCGGCAAAAAGAGCGCCAGGCTATCTTCCACGGCGTGATCCACAAAAACGAGACCTATGACGCCACGCTGTGTAATCCGCCGTTCCATGACTCCGCAGAGAGCGCCCGGGCGGGCGGTGAGCGCAAGCGCCGCAATCTCGGACTCGGCGCCGACAGCGGGCTTAACTTTGGCGGTCAGCAGCAGGAGCTGTGGTGCGAAGGGGGCGAAGTGGCCTTTATCTCGCAGATGATCCGCGAAAGTCAGGCCTTCGCCCGCCAGGTGAAATGGTTTACCTCGCTGGTGTCGCGCGGCGACAATCTGCCGCCGCTCTACCGCTTGCTGACCGAGGTCGGGGCAGTGAAAGTGGTGAAAAAAGAGATGGCCCAGGGGCAAAAGCAGAGCCGCTTTATTGCCTGGAGCTTTATGGACGACGCCAAACGCCGCCGTCCGTTCTAACTACTCCGCGGCCGGGCTGTCGGCGCCCGGCATCGGCAGCTGCTGCCAGGTTTGTACCGGGGCGCGAACCCCGGCGCGGTCGAAGTGCTTTTTCACCTGGGTGTCGAGGGCAAAACGCACCGTCCACTGCTTCAGCGGCAGGGTGGTGAAGCTGACGCGTAGCGTAAAGGCGGTATTGCTCAGCCCCACCAGCCCGGCGAACGACGGTTCGCCAATGATCAGGCCGCGGATCTCCTCCTGGGCCAGCAGATCGTCCACCGCCGCCTTCAGCGCCTGACTGGCTTTATCCAGATCCTCATGGCGGTCGACGTCATAGTTGGCCACCACCGAGCCAATGCCGCGCACGAAGTTGGCAAAGGTGGTGATCGAGGACCAGGGGATAATGTGATAAGCGCCGGTATCCTGGCGCACCCCCACTGAGCGAATCGACATCCGTTCCACCGTGCCGGTCAAGGGACCGATGGTGACCAGATCGCCGGTATTCATCCCGTTCTCAAACTGGATAAAAATGCCGGTGATAATGTCTTTGACCAGGGTTTGCGCGCCAAACGAGATGGCCAGCCCCAACGCCCCGGCGCCGGCCAGCAGCGGCGCGATATTGACCCCAATCTCCGAGAGCAAAATCATCACCGTGATGGTGCTGATCACCACCGCCAGCGCGTTGCGAAACAGCGTCAGCAGCGTCCTGGCCCGCGCGCTGGGCAGCGGGCGGCCATGGATATCCGAGGCCAGCCGGTTTTCGATCAGGCTGGCCAGCACCGTCCAGCCGATAGCGGAGAAGAAGAGGATAAGGGCGATACGGATCAGCACATCCACCGTTTTTTGCCCGGCATCGTTGTGCAGCCATTCGCGGAAGTCAAACAGCCCCCAGGCGCTCAGGAGCAGCATGATGGCGACGCAGACGGTGAGAATACGCGCTGCCTTCAGCGACGCGGAGATCCAGCCGTTCAACCGCTTTTGCAGCTCAGGATAGTTGCGCTGAGTGGCAGGGGAGAGGGTGATGGTTTTGGCTATCCAGCGCGACAGAATGCCGGACACCAGCGCCGCGCCGCCGATAATCGCCAGGCTGCGCAGGGTGGCGCCCATCATAAATTTCAGGCTGTTGCCTGGGTCGAACAGGGAAAAGAAAAAGAGCACCACAAAGTAGGCGCAGGCCAGCCAGTGCCAGATCAGGGCGAAGGCGCGGATAAACAGGCTAAAGAAGGAGAGCGAGCGGTCAGCCAGATGGATCAGCCCCTGCGTAATCACCGCTTTGTTATGGAAAATCAGATACAGCGCCCACAGCGTAATGCACAGCATGATGACGACGTTAGCCAGCGCGCCGACCTGAACATTCACCTGGTTGGAGATAATCGGCACCGCGACGATCAGGCCGTAGCCGATCAGGCTGCTGAGGGCGCTCAGGCGCAGGCTCCAGTAGGAGGCGGCCTCGTCGCTGAGGTTAAAGGGCCTGAGCGCCGGGATGCGCGGGCAGAAAATGAGCCGCAGGATGGCTTTAAAGAATTCGATCAGCGCGAAGGCGTTGAGGAAAAGGCTCTGCTGGAAGGCGATAGTAGGGTTGTCGCCATTCAGGCGATCGCTCAACAGCTGACCGACAAACAGGGTCAGCGCCAGCAGCAGCAGATCGATGATAAACGCCCCGGCGATGGTCAACGGCAGCTGGAGCCAGTTTCCGCGATCGCGGTTTTTATGCCGTCCCCATTCGCCCATTTTACGATACAGCGGCAGCGCCGCGAGGCGTACCAGCCACCAGAAGGCAAACACCAGCCCGGCCAGCAGTAAAAAATGCCAGGCGGCGTTGGTAAAGGTTTGCGGATTAAAGGGCTTATGCGGCGAGCCGGTAATATTGCGCCACAGCTGGGAGAAGCGCGATGAGAGCGCATCGCCATATTCCCGGCTGATCTGCGTGACGTTCTCCAGCACCGTGGTCTCTTCTTTCACCGCCGGCGGCGTTAGCGTCGGGGTGCTGTCGGGCGGCGGCGTGGCGGCCGCTTTACGCAGCTGGTCAATGAGCTCCTGGCGGGCGGAGTCGTTGGCCAGCACGTCGGCCAGCGCGGCATAGGCCGCTCTTTTCTGTTCTACATCGGGTTCGCTGGCGCTGGTTTTATCGGCATTAGCGGTCGGCACGCCGGGCAGGGCGGCGGCGGAAAGCGGGGGAATAAACAGCGCAGCGAGCAAAAGCAGGATCCACGGCATGGGCACCTCCGTTGCAACGTAAACGGGTAAGTATAGAAGCCGATGGCGGAAGAGGAGGGAAGAGGAATCTGGAAAGCGGCTCTCTCCGCGACGGAGAGAGCCGTTGTGGGTCAGGCGACGTGCTGCAGGAATTCCCGCAGACGCGGGCTTGGCGGGTTGTTCACCAGCTCCTGTGGGTTGCCGTCTTCGGCAATTCGTCCCTTGTCGATAAAGATCAGGCGCGAGGCCACTTTTTCGGCAAAGCCGATTTCGTGGGTCACAATCACCATCGTCATGCCCTCTTCCGCCAGATCCTGCATCACCTTGAGCACTTCATGACGCAGTTCCGGGTCGAGCGCGGAGGTGGGCTCATCAAACAGCATCATCTTCGGCTTCACCGCCAGCGCGCGGGCGATGGCCACACGCTGCTGCTGGCCACCGGAGAGTTCAGACGGATAGTGATGCGCGCGCTCTGCCAGACCGACTTTCGCCAGCAGATCTTTCGCCAGCTTCTCCGCCGCCTGCTTGCTGGCGCCGCGTACCCGTAGCGGGCCAAACATCACGTTTTCCAGCGCTGTGAGGTGCGGGAACAGGTAAAACTGCTGGAACACCATCCCGGCTTCCTGACGAATCAGACGTTCGTCCACCTTCGGATCGTTGACCTTCAGGCCATCGACAATCAGATCGCCGCTGGTGATCTCTTCCAGTTTATTGATGCAGCGCAGCATCGTCGATTTACCGGAGCCGGACGGGCCGATAATGACCACCACTTCACCCTGATTGATTTTCAGAGAGATATCGTGCAGCACCTGGGTCGGGCCAAAGTGCTTGGAGACGTTTTTAAATTCAATCACAGGATTTTCATCCTTCTTTCAAGACGACGCAGAATAAAGCTCAGGACCAGGGTGATGATCAGGTAGATCACGGCAACGGCGCTCCAGATTTCCAGCGCGCGGAAGTTGCCGGCGATGATCTCCTGTCCCTGACGGGTCAGTTCGGCGACGCCGATGACGATGAACAGCGAGGTGTCCTTGATGCTGATGATCCACTGGTTGCCCAGCGGCGGCAGCATGCGGCGCAGCGCCAGCGGCAGGATCACGTGGCGAATGGTTTCGCGACGCGACAGGCCCAGCGCCAGGCCCGCTTCGCGGAAGCCTTTATGAATGGAGAGCACCGCGCCGCGGGTAATTTCCGCGATATAGGCGCCCGAGTTAATCATGATGGTCACTACCGCTGCGGAGAAGGGGTCGATGCGCAGGTCGCTAAAGGCCATCGGCAGCGCAAAGTAGATGAACATAACCTGCACCACAATCGGGGTGCCGCGAATGATTTCAATAAACACCAGCGCGATGTGGTTGGCGATCCAGCCGCCGAAACAGCGGGCGAAACCGGCCACCAGACCGATGATCAGGCCGCCGGCCAGGCCGAGGACGGAAATCCACAGCGTCATTTTGGCGCCTTCCAACAAAATCGGAATGGCGGGCCAGATGGCACTCCAGTCAAACTGCATAATACGTTCCTGTTACCGTGTCGAGAGCAGAGGAAAGCCTCCGCCAAAATACTGTCTCCCGCAACGTCTGTGCCGGAAGACCGTTGTGAAGTCGCCGGGACTGCGCCCGGCGATGTACGTTTTTATTATTTTGGTTCAGTGCCGAACCATTTTTTATAAATTTCGTTGTAGGTGCCGTTCTCGCGCAGCGTTTTCAGCGCACCGTTCACTTTCTCACGCAGCTCGTCGCTGCCTTTCGGGAAGGCGATACCGTAGTTTTGCGCTTCCAGTGATTCACCTACCGCTTTGAATTTGCCGTTGCCCGCGGTTTTGATGAAGTAGAGGATGTTCGGCGTATCGTGCAGGACGGCATCCGCGCGGCCGGTACCCAGCTCCATGTAGGCGTTATCGATATTCGGGAACTGACGCAGATCTTTGGTTTTGATATTGGCTTTCGCGTAGTCAACGGAGCCGGTGCCGCTCTTCACCGCGACCACTTTGCCGTTCAGATCTTTCACATCTTTGATGTCGTTATTATTGGCGTTGACCATCACCAGCAGGCCGCTCTTGTAGTAGCCGTCAGAGAAGTCGATGGCTTTTTTACGCTCGTCGGTAATGGTGATCCCCGCCAGCGCCAGATCGATATTTTTGGTTTGCAGCGCCGGGATAATGCCGCTGAAGTCCATTGGCTTCAGGGTGTAGTCGAGCTTCAGCTCTTTGGCGATGGCCGCCCACAGGTCAACGTCAAAACCCACATACTTATCGCCTTGCTTAAATTCGAACGGGACGAACGCCGTATCGGTGGCGACAACCAGGGTCTTATTGGCGGCATGGGAAGAAACCGCAAAAGCCAGGGTCAGTGCAGCCAGTGAAACTTTAAATACAGACTTCATAGCATTTCCTTTTATATCCACGGGACGATCCCCTGCGAGAACGACTAGCCTAATGAAAAAATCGTGCCACTTTTACAAGCTGTTGTTTTTCAACAAACGAAGCGGTAGCCGTTGCACAATATCGATCGTTTCAGGCAAAGAGTGCACCATAACGGGGCGTTATTTTGGTGCATCCTGAGGTCGCTGAATTACGAGCCCATTTTTAGCGCAAACCCTGATGGGAAAACAATCTCGCCGTAACGATTGTGTGAGGTGATTATTACAATTGTTTTACTTTTGTGCGCATTTTCATCAATTTGACGCCCTGAAATGGTGCAAGGCCAGCGGGTGAGGGAAAAAGGAGGAGGGGAAAACAACAAGGGCTGGGTAGAAAAAGCAAAGGCGCCGTCGACCGCGCTGCGGCCGACGGCAAAGCCTTACTCGATATTCGCTTCAATAAACCACAGGAATTTATCCAGGTCGCGGGAAGCGGCGGTGAAGATATCTGCAGTATCTTCGTCTTTAGCTTCGCCGATCGCTTTGCGCACATCGTTAGCCACTACCGCGTAGCGGTCAGCCAGCGCTTTCAGGTGATCCTGAACATGATGGATATCCAGTGGGTAGCTCTGCAGCGGGGTTTTGCTGTTGATCACCTGAGTGGTGCCCAGGGCGACGCCGCCCAGCTGCACGGCGCGCTCCGCCATGGTATCCAGATGCTCAGTGAGCGCAGTACGGAAACCGTCCAGCATTTCGTGCACGGCGATAAAGTTCGCACCGCGCATATTCCAGTGTGCCTGCTTGGTGATAAGGGACAGGTCAATGAACTGGATCACCTGGCGATTCAACAGCTCAATGGTCGCTTTCTTTTCGCTGTCAGCGACATCGTTGCGGGTATAGACCAGATTAGATGCTTTTGATTTAACCAGTTTAGCGGTACTCATCGTTTCATATCCTCTTGATATTGATGCTCGTCACACTTCAAAACTGAATGATGTGGAGCGTTGTCCCAGGTAACTTCGGGACTAAGTATAGCAAGGGTTTTAAAGTATGAGGCATCGGCAGGCCATATCACTCCGATAGCGCAAAATGGTTGGCTATTTGAAAAAACAAGTCCAATCAGAAGGTTAGCGAAGGCTGGCAGACCCGCAACTGGCGCGGGCCGCCGCCGTAACAGAATGTTAATTGATATCGACTTGCTTGATTTTGCTCTGCCGCTGCATGGTCAGCGTGGCGCCCATTGAGGCGATGATAATGGCGCCCAGCGCCAGGGTCTGGGAGAGGTTCAGGGTTTCGCCAAGGAAGATCATACCGGACAGGGCGGCTAGCGCCGGCTCGAGGCTCATCAGCGTACCGAAGGTGCGCGTCGGCAGGCGCGTCAGGGCCATCATCTCCAGGGAGTAGGGGAGAGCGGTGGAGAGAATGGCAATCCCCAACCCCAGGGGCAGCAGCGACCATTGCCACAGCGTATCGGTGGCTTGCGCCATACCTAACGGGACAAAGACCAGCGAGGCGATAAGCGACCCCATCGCCACCGTGGCTGGACCATGCTCCTCGCCCGCGCGCTGGCCGGTCAGAATATAGACCGCCCAACAGGCCCCGGCGCCGAGAGCGAACAGCGCGCCGGTTAAATCCACCTGCGCCACGTTCTGCCCCAGCGGCAGGAGATACCACAGCCCGAGGATCGCCAGCGCCACCCAGACAAAATCCAGGGGGCGGCGCGAGCCGAAAAGCGCCACCGCCAGCGGGCCGGTAAACTCGAGGGCCACCGCCACGCCGAGCGGAATACGCTGCAGGGATAAATAAAACAGATAGTTCATCGCCCCGAGCGCCAGGCCGTACAGCAGCAGCGGCACGCGCTGCGCCGGAGAGAAACGTAGCCGCCAGGGCTTGAACACCACCACCAGGATCAGCGTCCCGAGCGCCAGGCGCAGGGCGGTAACCCCCGGGGCGCCGACCACCGGGAACAGCGATTTGGCGAGCGATGCGCCGCTCTGAATCGAGGTCATAGCGATTAAAATCACCACTATCGGCAACCATGCCGCCGCTTTTCGGGATGGACCGGGCATCCTTTCTCCTGTCAATTTTTGTCAAAAGGGGTAAAAGTTCCAGTGTACTGGAATTAGCTGCTGGCGGTTGAGCTAATGTTGAAAAAAACAGGGGCAAAAACAGTACAATGGCGAAAGTTGCTGAGAAATTCACCAGGTGATTAGGATTAATCTGGATGCTTGCGAATTTCTTAATGAGCGTTAAACTGTAAGTTAACGCCAAAAACTCTTGTTTTCCATATTGTTATAGAAATATGGAAACTTTTGGTTACATGAAAAAGTATGTTAGACAATGTAAACTCCAAAGAGTTTCCCAAAAGTTTTTGATATATTTAAGGCTTAGGACTTATTAGAAACACATTTGAGGTGGTTATGAATAAAATTGCACGTCTTTCAGCACTGGCCGTTGTTCTGGCTGCATCCGTAGGTACTACTGCATTTGCTGCAACTTCTACCGTAACCGGCGGTTACGCGCAGAGCGACATGCAGGGTAAAGCGAACAAAGCTGGCGGTTTCAACCTGAAATACCGTTACGAGCAAGATAACAACCCGCTGGGCGTTATCGGTTCCTTCACCTACACCGAAAAGGATAATAACAGCAACGGTACTTACAACAAAGGTCAGTACTACGGCATCACCGCTGGTCCGGCTTACCGTCTGAACGACTGGGCAAGCATCTACGGCGTAGTGGGTGTTGGTTACGGTAAATTCCAGAACAACAACTTCCCTAATAAATCCGATATGAGCGACTACGGTTTCTCCTACGGTGCTGGTCTGCAGTTCAACCCGATCGAAAACGTTGCCCTGGACTTCTCCTACGAGCAGTCTCGTATTCGTAACGTTGACGTCGGCACCTGGATCGCTGGCGTGGGTTACCGCTTCTAATCACTCCGGTGATATAAAAAATCCGCCTCCTGGGGCGGATTTTTTTTGCCTGCTGACCGCCAGCCCGGCCGGTTGGCCGGCGCTGACCGCGTCGTTTTAGTTGATGGTGAACTCATCGCTGCCGAGGTGTGAATAGTCCACCTTCTGCAGCTGGAAGTTGGTGATATACACCGGGCCGGCCTTCTGCTCAGAGATAAACCGATAGCGCGGGGCGATTTCCGCCGCCTTGATGCCGGTCCATTGCGAGAAGAAGCTGAGGAAATCATTCGCCGAGCGCTGCGCCTTAATGACTTTATGCGCTTTGTCATCGCTGGAGAGCACCATAAACGGCACCTGGAAGTTCTGCTGGAACTTATCGTCGTGCGCCAGATACTGCACCTCTTTGCCTCGCTCCTTGAACGCCAGACCATGATCGGAAAAGTAGGTCAGGGAAAAGGTGTCGCCGGAATTTTGCAACTGGCTGTAGAGCTTAGCCAGCAGGGTATCGGTTTGCGTCATGCTGTAGAGATAGCAGGAGGTCTCTTTCGACTGGACGAACACCGTATATTTGCCTTTGGTCCGGTCGCAGGCCTGCGGGTGCGAGCCCATCAGATGCAGAACAATCAGCTGCGGCTGGGTGCGCTGGGTGGAGAGCACCTGCTCGGTCAGCTTCAGTAACTGCTCGTCCTGGGTGTTTTTATTGGCTTCGAAATCGCCGTTTTTCAGGAACTGCACTTCATCCGCCCGTTTGGCGATACTGGCGATAGCGGTGTCGTACTCGCCGATCTGCCCCTGGTTGGAGAACCACCAGGTCTGGAAACCGGCGCGGTTGGCGAGGGTGACAAAGTTATCCTGAAACTGCGGTTTGCCATCGACCACCCGGTTAAGGGTCAGGCCGAGGGATTTTTGCGTCGAGCCGCTGGCGGCGACGTAGTTGTTAAACAGATACCCGTTCACCGAGCTGGCAAACGGCGTGTTGTCCCAGTGGCCACCGAAGGCGCCGAGGGCGTCGCGGCGGGCGCTTTCACCGATCACCACCACATAGAGATGGTACTTCGGCTTCACCGCCAGCACGTGCCAGCTATCTTTCATGCCGGCCAGCTGCGCCATCCGCGCCTGCTCGTCCAGCACCTCGTTATTATTCACCACCACGTCTTTGACAAAACGGAAGGCCGGGTAACCAGTATCGATTACCTTGAATACACCGCCCCAGGCGAGATTTTGCACCGGCTGGAGAAAAAAGATCCCGATGCTGAACAGCAGGCCCAGGGTCTCCATTTTTCCCCAGCGGGTCTGCTCGACGATCCTGCGGCGGACCGCGATGATCCCCAGCGCGAAGATAAATACCGCCAGCAGATAGTTGTACCACGGGAAAATGGTGAGGATTTCCGTGGACTCTTCCACGTTGGTGGCGTGCAGCGCCAGCAAGGTATTGAAGTTGGGCGCGCCGTAAGCCTGGCCAAACGGGTAGTAGAGGGCCGCCAGCAGAGAATAAGCGCCGACCACTCCTTTCTGCACGCGCGGAAAGGCACGCCACAGAAGATGTAACACGCAGGTAAATGCCACGGTATAGAGCAGGCTAAATTCATAGCCCAGCGCCAGGTTAATCAACAGCGATTGTAAAAAGTAGAATCCTGTCCATGGGTTCAGTGCCAGTCGGCGGGCGACCAGCGTATCTTTCAGGGTGGTGACATTCATAGTAAACAATCAAAAAGAGGCCATGCGCATCCCCTGGCTTCAAGGGGTAAAACCTGCTGGACAGTGCGTGAAGAGGGTCTCTGCGAGCCGCGAATGTGGCAGGGCTGTGCAAAGATAGGGCTTGTAAATGGTAAGGTCAACCAGACATAACAGATTGTTTTGCGAGGACGCTTACAAAACTTGAAAAAAGGTTGGGGAAACGGGATAAACCGGTCAGTTTAGCGGCAGATGATGACGGAAAAATGAAGCGGCGTACCGCGACGCCGGCTTAGCGATGGGGTTTGTCCTGCTGCGGTTTACCGTTGATCATCTCGCACAGCATACCGAGCAGCATTAAGCGTACTTTAAAGGGTGAATGGCTGAACACGTTTAAGCACCTCTTGAATTCGTTCATCTGCTCTCCTCCTGCCTGTTCGCTCCATCACTCCCTGATGGATGTTTGCATTATATACAGATATAGCACAGGCTATATTTTATAGCTATGGCTAAAACGTTAAATTTTTGTGCTCTTGGCGCAATCCATTACAATGTGGATCTTTTTATATGATGCTTGACGCGTCACACGAATGAGGAAGCACAATGAACCGTCGCGCAGGTAAGCCAATAACAAAAAAAGTGACGCAGTTAGTAAATGTTGAAGAGCACGTTGAAGGGTTCCGCCAGGTGCGGGAAGCGCATCGGCGCGAGCTGATTGACGACTATGTTGAACTGATTTCCGACCTCATCCGCGAGGTGGGCGAGGCGCGTCAGGTGGATATGGCCGCGCGGCTGGGGGTCTCGCAGCCCACCGTCGCCAAGATGCTCAAACGGCTGGCCAGCGTCGGCCTTATCGAACAGATCCCGTGGCGCGGCATATTCTTAACCGCGGAGGGTGAGAAGCTGGCCCAGGAGAGCCGCGAGCGCCATCAAATCGTGGAGAACTTCCTGCTGGCGATCGGCGTCAGTCCGGAGATCGCCCGTCGTGATGCCGAAGGGATGGAGCATCACGTGAGCGAAGAGACGCTGGCGATGTTCCTGAAATTTACCCAAACACAGGGATCTCAGGAAGCATGACTCTTCCCTTCGTCCAGTCGCTGCTGCGCGATCGTTTTCTCCATCTGCTGCTGATTATCGCCTGCGTGCTCAGCGTGATGGTGCCGTTTGTCCCGGCAAGCTGGCCGGCGGCCATTGACTGGCATACCATCATCACCCTCAGCGGCCTGATGCTGTTGACCAAGGGGATTGAACTGAGCGGCTATTTTGACGTGCTGGGGCGTAAAATGGCCCGCCGCTTTGTCACCGAGCGTCAGCTGGCTATGTTTATGGTGCTGGCGGCGGCGCTGCTGTCCACCTTCCTCACCAACGACGTCGCGCTGTTTATTGTGGTGCCCCTGACCCTGACCCTGAAGAAGTGGTGCGCCATCCCGGTAAACCGGCTGATTATTTTCGAAGCGCTGGCGGTGAACGCCGGGTCGCTGCTGACGCCGATCGGCAACCCGCAGAACATCTTGCTGTGGGGACGCTCCGGTCTCTCTTTCCCTGGGTTTATCGGCCAGATGCTGCCCCTGGCGGCGGCAATGATGCTGACCCTGCTGGCGCTGTGCTGGTTTTGTTTCCCGGCAAAGCGGCTTACCTACCAGAGCAGCGATATGGCGCCATCGTGGCAGCCTAAGCTCGTCTGGAGCTGTCTGGGGCTCTATCTGGTGTTCCTGACGGCGCTGGAGATGGATCAGGCGCTGTGGGGACTGGCGCTGGTGCTGCTGGGCTTTCTGGCGCTGGCCCGGGCGGTGATCGTCCATGTTGACTGGTCGCTGCTGCTGGTGTTTATGGTGATGTTTATCGACGTCCATCTGCTGACCCAGCTTCCGGCGCTGCACCAGGTGCTGAGCGGGGTCGGGACGCTCTCCGGCGGTGGGCTGTGGCTGACCGCCATCGGCCTGTCGCAGGTGATCAGCAATGTGCCCTCGACTATTCTGCTGCTCAACTATGTCCCACCGTCGATCCTGCTCGCCTGGGCGGTTAACGTGGGGGGCTTTGGTCTGCTGCCTGGCTCGCTGGCCAATATCATCGCCCTGCGCATGGCTGGCGATCGGCGGATCTGGTGGCGTTTCCACCTCTACTCCATTCCCATGCTGCTGTGGGCGGCCCTCACCGGCTATTGGCTCTTCAAACTCTGCGCCTGATTTCCGCCGCAGTCCGCCGCCCTCCACGTCGTTCGACAGGATCGCCCCCCGGGGCGATCTTTTTTTTGCCCGGCTCACAGAAAACGATCCCTGGCTTTGCGCATCCGTTCGCTTTTCGATATATGACTAGTCATGAAATTTAAATGACTAGTCATATATCGAGGCGCAGGATGAACAACAGACTACCGGCAGATTTCTTATGGGGTAATTCCGTCTCCAGCATGCAGACGGAGGGGGCGTGGAACGAGGGCGGCAAGGGGATGTCGGTGTACGATATCCGGCAACCGGTAGAATTCGCTTCCGACTGGAAGGTGGCGACCGACTCCTATCATCGCTTTAGGGAAGATTTCGATCTGATGCAGGATCTGGGCATGAACTGCTACCGTTTTCAGATCGCCTGGAGCCGGGTGTGCCCTGAGGGAGACGGCGAGTTCAATGAAGAGGGTATCGCCTTCTACCATCAGTTTATTGATGAACTGATCGCCCGCGGCATCGAGCCGATGATCTGCCTGTACCACTTCGATATGCCGCTCTCGCTGGCGGAGCGCTACAACGGATTTACCGACCGCCGGGTGATGGACGCCTTTATTCGCTATGGCCAGAAGATGATCGCCTGCTATGGCGACAAGGTGAAATACTGGCTCACCTTTAATGAACAGAATCTGTACCATTCGCCGGAAGCGTTTCTGATTTCCGGCTACCTGCAGGGGGAGAAGACCCTGCGCGAGCTGTACCTGATCCAGCATCATGTGATGATGGCGCACGTCCATCTGACCGATCACCTGCATCAGACGAAGCCGCAGTGTCTGATGGGCGGGATGCTGGCCCACGCCCTGGTTTATCCGGCGACCTGCAAACCACGCGATATCCTGTGCGCCCAGCAGCTGGACGAGTTTTTAAACCAGAACCTGCTGCGGGCTTACGCCGGGGAGGGCTACAGCCCGGAAGTGATGCATTTTGTCGCCACCGAAGGGTTCGATGATATCTATCGTCCGGAGGATCTCGCGCTGATGGCGACGGTGAAGGTCGATTATCTGGCGTTCAGCTATTACGCCAGCCGGACGCTGAACAGCGACGCGATCCCGCCGGGAACGGCGGTCAACAACTATATGCTGTTTGGCAATCAGGATAACCCGTTCCTGAACGCGACAGAATGGAACTGGCAGATCGATCCGCTGGGCTTCCGGACCATCATCACCCGCTATTATAACGACTGGCGCCTGCCGGTTTTCCCGATTGAAAACGGCATCGGGGTGATTGAGTCGTGGGACGGTGAACATCCGGTTGCCGACGATTACCGCATCGCCTACCATCGCGACCATATCAACGCCATGAAAGCGGCCATGTTTGAGGATGGGGCGCAGGTGATCGGCTATCTCGGCTGGGGATTAATCGACATCCTCAGCTCACAGGGCGATATGCGTAAGCGCTACGGCGTGGTCTACGTCAATCGCGAGAACCATGATCTCAAGGATCTGCGGCGGGTGCCGAAGAAGAGCTATGCGTGGCTGAAGCAGGTGATCCACAGCAATGGCGACGTGATGTAATGGTGTTCTGGCGGTCAGGCTGTGGATCCTGCCCGCCAGCCACTCACTGAATGTATAAGGACCGGGGAATGACGGCGAAGTATCTGCAAATCGCGCGGGAAATAAAAAAACGGATCATCAGCCAGCAGTATCCTGCCAGCGCGCCGTTACCTGACCAGTTTGCGCTGGCGGCAGAGTTCAGCACCAGCCGGATGACCATCCAGCAGGCGATGCGCCAGTTAATCGTCGAAGGGCTGATCTATACCCGCAAAGGGCAGGGCACCTTTGTGCGGAAAAATTTCCTTCAGCTGTCGCAGTGGGAGCTGCCCGGCAGCGACTATTTCGGCGCCACCAAAACCTGGGAGCATCTTGGCGAGGTACAAAGCGAAGTGGTGCGCTTTGAGGTGCGTTTTCCCACTGACAAGGAGCAGAGTTCGCTGCTGATCGACGCTGATGCCCCGGTGTATGACTTTGTTCGCCTGCGGTTGCTCAACGGGGAACCGGTGTCGCTGGATCTGACGGTCATGCCGGTGGGGCTGGTGCCGGGGCTCAATAAAAGCCATCTGGAAAGCTCGGTGTTTCGCTATATCCAGGAGACGCTGGGGCTGAAGCTGATGGGATCTTACCGCGTGGTGCGGGCGATGAAGCCGGATGAACTGGATAAACAGCATCTTCACTGCGAGCCCACCGATCCGGTGCTGGAGGTGGAGCAGGTTATCTATCTGGAAGACGGCACGCCGCTGGAGTACGCCCACTGCCACTATCGCTACGACCACGGCGGGATTATTCTGGTGAATAACGGCTAGACCGGGGGCCCCGGTTGGCGCAGCGCTTAGCAGGGCCAGGGTGTTGTCAGGTTCAGTCGCCAGGCAAGGCGTCAGCCGCAGCCCGGCACAACACCGATAAAAAAACGGCGGGCATCAGGCCCGCCGTTTTTCTTGTCATGCAGAACTTAGTTCAGACGCACCGGCATACCGGAGCGGTTCTGGATAGCCTGCTCGACCACGTTCTGATCGACATCAGACTGGCTGGTGATCGCCTGTACCGGCTGAGTCAGGGTGATCGGCACGATCTCGCCGCCCTGGAACTGCGCTTCGGTGGTCGACAGCGGGTTGTGAACCTCGATGTAACGGCTGCCGTCCGGCTCGGTGGTGGCTTTTACCGGCTCATCGATAAACTGCACGCGGGTGCCGACCGGCACGTTCTCAAACAGGAATTTGATGTCATCGTTGCGCAGACGTACGCAGCCATGGCTCACGCGCAGGCCGATACCGAAGTTAGCGTTGGTACCGTGGATGGCGTACAGACGGCCGATATACAGCGCGTACAGGCCCATCGGGTTATCCGGACCGGCCGGTACGACGGCTGGCAGCGGGTTGCCGGCGGCAGCGTATTCCGCATGCATCTTGGCGGTCGGCGTCCAGGTCGGGCCAGCCTTCTTACGTTCGACTTTGGTGGTCCAGTTGATTGGCGTGTCTTTGCCTAACTGGCCGATACCGATCGGCAGAACAATCACGGTGTTAGTGCCTTTCGGGTAGTAGTACAGACGCATTTCGGCGCTGTTGATGATGATCCCTTCATGGACGGTATCCGGCAGGATCAGCTGCTGAGGGATGTTCAGGACGCTACCGCCCTTCGGCAGATAGGTATCCACCCCCGGGTTGGCTTCCAGCATGTTGGAAAGCCCCATCTGATATTTCGCCGCGAAGTATTCCAGCGGCTGCTTGTTATCATCCGGAATGGTGATGACCTGGTTCTGACCAACCAAACGGCTGCCATCGGTTGGCAAAGGATAGGTGACAGCAGACGCTGTATTGCAAAAGCCTACGATGGCGAAGGCTGCCGCTAAGAGTGTAGATAATTTCATAGTTTTTAATGTCGTGTGCGAAATCAACGCCACACAGGCCTTTGTTAATGATTGAGACAGTAGATGGGAGCGCATTATATGTGCATTCCGCTGAACAGGTAAATCAGATGTGTACGAAATCACATTTTTTTCCCTGTCGCCTCGGCTGCCGCGCCCTGGCGTTCGGGGCGACGAGGGTTAGTCTTCCAGCAGCCGGGCCTGCAGCGCCGCGCGGACCGGGGCGGTCAGTTGGTACTCTTCCGCCAGCCAGGCGTCGACATTGCCATAGCGCTGCTGAATAGCCGACAGCGCGGCGGCGAGATAGGACTCTTTCACCGTCAGGATGTCCGCCAGGCTCTGGCGCCCCTGGGCCGTCAGGTCGTTGCCGAGCATCTCCAGCATCCAGGCCTCCACCTGCGTCAGCATGCCATGGGTAAGGAGATACTCCTCCATCACCGTCTCGCTGTCGCATCCGACGGCGAACAGGGTTAACGCGCAGCCGACGCCGGTGCGATCTTTACCGACCGCGCAGTGTTGCAGCAAGGCGCCGTCGAAAGGGGTCGTCAGCCATGCGGCGAGCTGGCGATAGGCCGGATTGTTAAACGGCAGCTGGCGATAGAGTTGCAGCATAAACTGCTCGCCGTTCAGCGCATTAAGGGTGGCGGCATTCAGCTCGGTGACCTTCGCGTTGACCTCGCCGATCGGCGGATTGGCCGGCGCGTTGAGATAGTGGGTGAGCGGGCTCAGTTTGTCCGGCGTGCGCTGTACTTCACCGGGGTCGCGGTAGTCGAGCACCCGGCTGAGCGGCAGGGTATCCAGGTGGTCGAGATCCTCTGCCGTTAGCCGGTTTAGCGCACCGGAGCGTAGCAGCTTGCCGCTGCGTACCCGGCGTCCGTCGGCGGCGCGCTGGCCGCCCAGGTCGCGAAAATTAATGCCGCCCTGCAGGGATAAAAAGGCCGGATGTCGCGGTTGGCTGGTGGTCATGGGGCTCCTCATCATCACGTACAGAATAACGGTTTGCGCGCAGGTCTCTGGCGCATCTGACAAAGACCTTAGCACAAGCGCCGCGGCGGAATTTACCGCAGACCGTGAAAAGTGCGTCATTTACTGGCATAATGTCTGCTGTATCACACCCCTCATACTCTTTTTTCAGGATATCCCCGTGCTAGTATCCAGCAACGTTACCATGCAGTTTGGCAGTAAGCCGCTGTTCGAAAATATCTCCGTTAAATTTGGCGGCGGCAACCGTTATGGTCTGATCGGCGCCAACGGCAGCGGTAAATCGACCTTTATGAAGATCCTCGGCGGCGATCTCGAACCGACGCTGGGCAACGTTTCTCTCGACCCGAACGAGCGCATCGGTAAGCTGCGTCAGGATCAGTTCGCCTTTGAAGCGTTCACCGTGCTGGATACGGTCATCATGGGCCACGGCGAGCTGTGGGAAGTGAAGCAGGAGCGCGATCGCATCTACGCCCTCGCCGAGATGAGCGAAGAAGATGGCTATAAAGTGGCCGACCTGGAAGTTAAATATGGCGAAATGGATGGCTACTCTGCTGAAGCGCGCGCGGGCGAACTGCTGCTGGGCGTGGGCATTCCGGTTGAACAACATTACGGCCCGATGAGCGAAGTCGCCCCAGGCTGGAAGCTGCGCGTCCTGCTGGCGCAGGCGCTGTTCTCTAACCCGGACATTCTGCTGCTCGATGAACCGACCAACAACCTGGACATCGACACCATTCGCTGGCTGGAGCAGACGCTGAACGACCGCGACAGCACCATGATTATCATCTCGCACGACCGTCACTTCCTGAACATGGTTTGCACCCACATGGCGGATCTGGACTACGGCGAGCTGCGCGTCTATCCGGGCAACTACGACGAATACATGACGGCGGCCACCCAGGCGCGTGAACGTCTGCTGGCGGACAACGCCAAGAAAAAAGCGCAGATTGCCGACCTGCAGTCCTTCGTTAGCCGCTTCAGCGCCAACGCCTCTAAATCGCGTCAGGCCACCTCGCGCGCGCGTCAGATTGACAAAATCAAGCTGGAAGAGGTCAAAGCCTCCAGCCGTCAGAACCCGTTTATCCGCTTCGAGCAGGATAAGAAACTGTTCCGTAACGCGCTGGAAGTGGAAGCCCTCACCAAAGGCTTTGAAGACGGTCCGCTGTTCAAAAACGTCAACCTGCTGCTGGAAGTGGGCGAGAAGATTGCCATTCTGGGCGCCAACGGCGTGGGTAAATCCACGATGCTGAAAACCCTGGTGGGTGAACTGCAGCCGGACAACGGCACCGTGAAATGGTCTGAAAACGCGCAACTCGGCTACTATGCGCAGGATCATGAGTACGAGTTCGAAAACGACCTGACGGTCTTCGAGTGGATGAGCCAGTGGAAACAGGAAGGCGACGACGAGCAGGCGGTGCGCAGTATCCTTGGTCGACTGCTGTTTAGCCAGGATGACATCAAGAAGCCGGCGAAAGTATTGTCCGGTGGTGAGAAGGGCCGCATGCTGTTTGGTAAGCTGATGATGCAGAAGCCAAACATCCTGATAATGGATGAACCGACCAACCACCTGGATATGGAATCCATCGAATCGCTGAACATGGCGCTGGAGATGTATCAGGGTACCCTGATCTTCGTCTCCCACGACCGTGAGTTCGTCAGCTCGCTGGCCACCCGCGTGCTGGAGATTACCCCGGAACGGGTGATCGACTTCAGCGGCAACTACGAAGACTACCTGCGCAGCAAAGGTATCGAGTAATCCCGCTTCGTTACCCGGGTTGCGGCTACGCCTTACCCGGGCTACGCCTGGCATGTGATCTGTAGGCCCGCGCAAGCGTAGCGCCGCCGGGCAATAACCGCGTGTAAAGAGCCACTTTCGCGCCGGATGGCGGCTGCGCCTTATCCGGCCTACGGTCCGTGCCATTGTGAGCTTAAGTGCTCTATCTTGTACCCATGGTTACTGAAACTGTCCGTTACCCGGGCTACCAAACCGCACAGTGCTGTAGCCCCGGTAAGCGGTAGCGCCACCGGGGATTTTGAGGCCACCAGTTTGTAGCCCGGATTAGCGTAGCGCCATCCGTGAACATTATTAAATCCAGGCCGGGCGAGGCGTAAGCCGCCGCCCGGCATATGCTCAGAGCCTCCACTCCGTTCCTTCGACGCCATTCACCAGCAGTTTGCGTTTTTCTCCCGCCGGTAATGACAGCTTCAGCGCTTTCCACGCCGGGCGATAATTGCCGCGGGCGTTGACCTTCAGGTTGATAGTGCTGCTGTCGCACGCCATTTCCCACTCCAGCCACAGCGCATCGCCCTGTTTATAGCCCCAGCTTTCGCCGTCATCCTCAAACAGCAGACCCGAAGTGGTTCCGACGCCTTTCAGCGGGAACAGCTGCAGTTCGCGGCGATCGTCCTGTTGCGCAGCAACATGGCGGATGCGCTCGCTGAGCGGCAGTCCGGCCCCGGCGCGCACCAGCAGCGGCAGTGTTTCCAGCGGCGCGTCGAGGGTGACCCACTGGCCGCCGGTGAACCACTGGTGGCTGTAGAAATCGTACCATCCGGCCTGATTATCCGGCAGCCACACCTCACGCTGGCGGGCGCCAGGCTCGACCACGCTGGCCACCAGCAGATCGCGGCCCAGCAGGAAGTCATCGCATTCGGCGAAGGTCTGCGCGTCGTGCTGATGATCGAGGAAGGTCGGGCGCAGCATCGGCTCGTCGTCAGCATGCGCCTGCCACAGCAGGGTGTACAGATAGGGCAGCAGGCGGTAGCGCAGCTCAATAGCGGAACGAATGGCCGGGGTGACGGCCGGATACATCCAGGCTTCGTTGACCGTCTGGTCGTCATTCCACGAATGAATAGTAAAGCGCGGGTGCATCACGCCGTTTTGTACCCAGCGCACGAACAGCTCCGGCTCAGGTTTATCGCCGGAGAAACCGCCGACGTCGTGGCCGACGTTAAACAGCCCGGAAAGGCTCATGCCCAGCCCCATGCGGATGTTATAGCGCAGCGTATCCCAGTTGGTGCGGTTATCGCCGCTCCAGGTCTGGACGTAGCGCTGCATCCCGGCGCAGCCGGAGCGGGAGATGAGATACGGGCGCTTTTGCGGCGCAAAGCGCTGCTGGGCCTCCATCGAGGCGCGCATCATCAGCAGCGGCATCACCGGGCGAATATGCTTGATGGCGATTTCGCGGCCAAAGCCGTAGCAGCGCGCTTCGCCGTCCCACACCTCATACTCGTTATTATCGTTCCAGGTCGAATCAATGCCCATCTCCAGCAGCTGGCTGGTGACCCCCTCCTGCCACCAGGCCACGGTTTGCGGATTGGTAAAGTCGAGATGCGATCCTTCATCGTCCCAGAAGCTGGAGCGCTCCGGAGCGTCGGTTTGCGAATCGCGAACGAAGAGACCGCGCTCCGCCACCTCGCCATAGCGCGGATGGTCCTGCAGCAGGCAGGGTTTGATATTGGCGGCCAGCTTCAGCCCGGCGTCGTGGAACGACTGGCTCATCACTTTCGGCTGCGGCACCTTGTCGTGGTTCCAGTTAAAGACGTAGCGCTTGCCGTTAATCGAGGTATAGCCGGAAGAGAGCTGGAACGAATCGCACGGAATAGCGTGCTCATCGCACAGGCGGATGAAGTTCATCAGCTGATTTTGCGCATCCGGCGCGTCGGTATAGTGCATGGTCGAGCCGCTGTAGCCGAGGCTCCATTTTGGCCCGAACAGGGTTTTACCGGTCAGACGCACGAAGGCCTTGGTCACATCCAGCACCTGTTTACCGGTGAACAGGTAGTAATCGATATCGCCGGCTTCCGCCTGCCAGCGGCGATAGGCGGTATGATAGTTGTCGATTTCGTTACCCAAATCCAGCCAGCAGCTGCTCAGGTTGTCGTAAAACAGGCCATAGCTAACGTCGCTGCGTTGCGTGATGGTGAACGGAATATGTTTATACAGCGGGTCGGTGCTGGCGGCGTTGTAGCCCATGGCATCAAGGTTGCGCATTTCATAACGCTTACCGGTGCGCTGCAGGTCGCCGGCCTTTTCGCCCAGGCCATAGAAACGCTCGTCTTTGCGGCGGCTCAGATAGTGGGCGACGCCGTCGCCGTGGGCATTGGCCAGATAGGCGCTGGTGGGGCGGTCGTTGGCAAGCTGCTGCCATTCCCCGGCATCGTCGCGATAGCTCCACTCCAGCCACAGCGGCTGATGGACGGTGACGCGCAGCTGGCGGGTGGCGATGGTCAGCGTATCGCCCTCCTGGGTCAGCTGCCAGGCCGGGAGACTAAAACCGCTGAGGTCATCCCGGGCGCGGCCTTCCCACGGCACATCCTGCTGCGGAGCGATGCTCCAGGTGCGATCCAGCGCCAGCTGGCCCTGGCGTTTCAGCAGCACGCGGAATAAATTCTCTTCCAGTACGTACAGGCACAGGGTGTGCTGGCCATCGACCGTCAGTTCAACGTGATGCTCCAGCTGTTGATGCAAACTCCAGTGTTTCAACGTCTTCATATCTTACATCCACTCTCAGGCGCGCTTGGCGCGACGTTCAGCAATAAATGCCACCAGGAAAACGGCGCCAATCAGGTCAAAGAAACCCATGGCGATGAACAACGGGTTGAAGCCAATTTTGTCGGCGGTCACCCCGATTAATAACGAGAACAGGAAGCTGGCGATCCACGCCGCGGATCCGCGCATACCGTTCACCGTCGCCATTTGTCCCTTGTCGAACGACTCCACCACCAGCGCGCTGAGCATGCAGGAGATGATCTGATGCCCGAAGCCGCCAATGGAGATCAGGACGATGGTGATATAGGGATCGCGGGTGATAGCGACGAGGGCCAGGGAGATCATCAGAAACGCGCCGGTCACCGAGCTGGCGATCACCGAGTTGACTCGCGTACAGCCGAACCAGCGAACGTACAGGCGGGTGAGGTAGCCGCTGACCACGCTGCCGAGGTCGGCGGCAAGGAACGGCAGCCAGGCGAACATGGCAATCTGCTTGAGATCCATGCCGTGCTCTTTGGCCAGGTACAGCGGTACCCAGAAGCTCAGCACCGCCCAGGCGGGCTCGGCCATAAATGCGGGAATGGCGATCCCGTAGAAACGTTTATTCTTCGAGACGGTTTTGAGTGCGGTAAAGAAGGGCTGTTTCACCGGCGGCGCTTCGTTATCCTGCTTGATGTACTCGAGCTCGCTTTTGCTGAGATTGGGGTGCTTTTCCGGGTTCTGATAGAAGGCCCACCACAGCACCACCCACAGCAGGGCCAGCGCGCCGGTAAACATAAACGCCCCCTGCCAGCCGAAGGAGGCATGGGCGAAGTAGATGATCGGCGGAGCGAGCATGGCGCCGATGGAGAACCCGACGCCAGCCCAGCCGGCGGCGATTGGCCGTTCAGACTTCGGGAACCACTCGCCGATGGTCTTGGCGTTGGCCGGGGTGGCGGCCGCCTCGGCCCCGCCCATAAAGAAGCGCAATATAGCCAGGTGCAGCCAGCTGCCGGCCCCGGCGTGGGCCATGCAGGCCAGCGCCCACAGGGTGGCGCAGATCATAAACCCGAGCTTCAGGCCGATGACGTCGATAAGCCAGCCACAGAGCGGTTGGAAAATCGTGTAAGCCAACTGAAACGCGCCGACGATCCAGGAATATTGTTCGGTGGTGATACCGAGCGTCGCTTTCAGTTCCGGGGCGATAATCCCCAGCGAGTTGCGTGTGATGTAGTTGACGGTGACGCCAAGTAAAAACAGGACCAGCACCCACCAGCGCAGGTTTTTTACCACCCGGCGCGTTTTGCTGACCGCGATATCATTGTTGAGGCCTTGACTCATAGCACACTCCACATGACGTTAGTAGGGGGAAAGTGACGATCTCAATCCGTGAGCGGTCACGTAGTGTTGTTAACTATTTGAATAGTCTGTTTTTTTATCTCAACATCATTGGTATAACTAGTATGGAAGATGTTGGACCAATTCAGGCTAAGGGAGAAAAAACGTCGGGCAAAGCGCTATTTATGCAATTTTTTTCATGAAATGACCGGGATCTCAAATTTTGCGCTGTCATTTGCTTACAGGGAGTGCTTTGGCGATTATGAAAATTCTTTCATTTTCCAATCGGAGCTGGATCACAAAATGGATAAAAAGCTGCGCGTCGCCGAAATCGCCGCCCGCACCGGGCTGTCGGCCAGTACCGTTTCGCGCGTCCTGGCCGGGAAGGCGAATACCAGCGACAAGGCGCGCCGGGCGGTGCTGGAGTGCGCCCGCGAGCTGGGGGTTATGCAGGGACTGGCCGCCGGACGTCTGTTGCTCAATAATCTGCTGGTGTTTGCTCCACAGCGCGCCTTCGATGAGCGGTCGGATATCTTCTACTACCGGGTGATCCAGAGCATCAATAACGCGCTGGCGGCGCATGAAGTGCGCCTGCGCTACTGCGCGCTGGACGAGAACGACAGCGACGCCAATCTGTTTCTTGCCCGCATGAACGAAGCGGAGACCCAGGCCGCGGTGCTGCTGGGGATCGACGATCCGCATATTCATGGCCTGGCGGCGGACCTGGGCAAACCCTGCGTATTGATCAACTGTCGGGATGAAGGGATGCGGCTGCCGTCCATTGCCCCCGATCATCGTCTGATTGGCCTGTGCGCCGCCCGCTATCTGTTTGATATGGGGCATCGTGTGGTGATGAACGTCATGTGCCTGCGCCGCTATACCATGGAGCTGCGGCTGGGGGGGATCCAGGAGGCGTGGCGCGCGCGCAATTTGCGCTTTACCGCCAGCCGGGATCTCATCAGCGTCGCCAACTTTAGCGCCAGAGAGACCGAAGAGCAGGTGGGGGCCTGGCTTGATGGCTTACAGGGCAGGCCGTTGCCCACCGCTTTCCTGGTGGGCGGCGATTTTATGGCCGCCGGCACGGTCAGCGCATTGCAAAAGCGCGGCCTGCGGGTGCCGCAGGATGTCTCGGTGATGAGCATCGACGGGTTTAATCTGGCGGCGATCCAGGAGGTGCCGCTGACCGCGGTGCATGTGCCGCGGGATGAGCTGGGCAGCGAGGCGGTGCACCTCCTGCAGCAGCGCCTGCTGCGTCCGGAGGCGCCGCACGGTTCGCTGCTGCTGCACGGCACGCTGGTGGTGCGCGATTCGGTACGGCGGATCCGGCCGGGCAAAGGCCATACCGCCGTGGAGCCGCAGGGGCTGTATGACGATTAAACCGGGATACCCAGCGCCCGTTTGCCGTGGATGTTCAGATCCTCCAGGGTGAAGCGCCCCTGCCAGCTGGCCTCATAGTCCTCGCGCGGGAAATCACCCGGCGAGGCCCCTTTTTCCAGAGCGATTTTCACTTTCTGCGCGTAGGCGAGGTTCTTCTCGCACATCGGCGCCGCCGGAATGTACATCACATTGCCCCAGCCCTGCTGATTTTCCACCGGCGCCACCGAGTGAATGACGTCGCAGTGCCACCAGACGGAATCGCCAGCGTTCAGCACCGGGATCGAACTGAGGGCTTTGATCAGCTGCGGGTGCCACTGCTCAGAGATCTGCAGCACTCTGCCCGGCGCGACGCCGCACAGCTCATCCTCCGGCACATCGTCAAGCAGCGGGCGCAGCAGCACATAGGCCATCGCCTCGGGGATCGGCACCACGTGCAACAGTCCCTGACCCGGGATCATATCCGACAGCGCGGTCCAGCCCTGGAAAGTGCGGAACACCGAGCACTTGGTGGTGTTGTCGACAGTGTACTCTTCCACTTCAGTACGGTGCGCGGCGTCCCACGGATCGTAAGCGTCGACATGACCGTTAAAGACATTGGCGAAGACCTGCTGGTAGGCGGGGAGCAGCCAGCGCTCCAGCGCACCGGAATCGGTATGTGCGCCCAGCCCTTTCGAGGTGGTTCCCGGCGGACGGCGGCGAATGCGGTCGGGGTAAATGACGCTGACGTCCGGATCGAACCAGCGCTTGCCGTCCTGCTCAAAGCGCCACAGGCGGTTAAGGAAGGACTGCGCCGCCGCCATTTCATCGCTCTGGCGGGCCTGCATTTGCGAGGGCGACCAGTAGATGGGATAGATTTCCGGCCGCGAAGCCTCAAGCGTACCGAAGAAGCTGTCGCCTGGCCCTTTGTAGACCTCGTCGAAATGGTTCAGATCCAGATATTCCAGCATCGCGGTATCCCAGGCCAGCGCCTGTTCACGCGGAAAGTGGCCTTTGATCACCGCGCAGCCCCGGCGCTTAATGGCCGCGCGCTGGGCATCGCTCACGGTTCCCTCGGCGATATCGCGGAACGGAATGGTTGGCCAGACCTCCTGGCCTGCGGCTTTCAGCGTCTCAATTTCCTGCAGGCGCTCGCTGATGCGCGCTGAGAGCTTATCGAACACCGCCTGGACGTCGCCGATTTGCGCCCGCAGCGCCTGCTTCATCTGGCGAATCGCCGCTTTGTGGTCGGCGGGGAGTGTTTCGTGGGTCGGGAGAGCAGCCATAATAACCTCGCTGTATCTTTCATTCGAAAGTATTAAATCTTACAAACGTTAATTTAAGTTAAAATGGAGTTAATGCAAGTTTAAAATCTTGCTGCGGCGCACAAAATGGACAAGCCGGGGCGCGCAGCCCCGGAGAGCGGTCAGGCGTTGAAGGGAGCGCGGTTATCGAGGACGGCCTGAATGACGTTCAGCGCGCCGTCATGATTATTATCGTCGGTCGCGTATCCGGCGATAGCTTTGATGCTGTCGGCGGCGTTACCCATGGCGAAAGCGTATTTCACCAGCTTCAGCATTTCGGCGTCGTTGCCGCTGTCGCCGATGGCCACGCACTGCTGCGGCGACAGGTTCCAGCGCTTGAGCAGGCGGCTGATGCCGTTGGCTTTATGCAGACCGGGAATAATCAAATCGACAAAGCCAAAGCCGCTGGTGACCGGCTTCATAATGCCGTCGAGCGAGACGTGCAGTTTATCGATCAGCTGCGGGATCTCGCTGTCCGCCAGGTTCAGAGAGAATTTGAACAGCGTATCGTCGATGGCGTGATAGTCGCTTACCCGCTGCAGACGGTGGTAGTGCTTTGACATCAGGTCGACGAAGGCGTCCGGGGCGTTATCGCTCACGTAGGCGCTGTGCAGGCCGCAGGCGACGAAGTTCAGCTGCGGATCTTTGAGTAATTCGCCAATCACCACCTGCGATTCGTGGCGGGTCAGTTCGCCGTGGAACAGCTGCTTACCATGCTCAAAGACCAGCGCGCCGTTTTCGGCGACGAACGAGATCTGCTCGCGGATCTCCGGGAAGAAGGAGATCAGCTGATAGTACTGGTTGCCGCTGGCGACAACGAATTCAATGCCGCGCTGCTGCAGCTGGGCGAATTGCGCCATAAACCGCGATCGGTCGTAGGTTTTGGCGTCATTGAGAAAAGTTCCGTCCATATCGGTGACGATAACTTTAACGGTCATAAGGGGATGCTCCTGGCTTAACTTCGACCAGTAACATTCTAATTACAATGTGATGGGGAGCACAAATTTATTTCGAATGAAAGTTCACGCATTCAGAAAAATGCCGGGAGGCGGCATTGCCTTTCCCGGCCAGCAGGACAGGGGAGGCCCGCTAAGCGTCGCGCCAGCGGGCCTGAAGGGCTACAGCGTATGCTCGGTACGGGCGATGATATCGTCCTGGGTATCCGGCGACAGAGCGGTAAAGAACGCCGAGTACCCGGCGACGCGCACCACCAAATCGCGGTACTGATCAGGATGTTTCTTCGCCTCCAGCAGCGTGTCGCGCGAGACAATGTTGTACTGGATATGCCAGCCTTTATGCACCTCGAAGAAGGTGCGCAGCAGCACCATCAGCTTCTGCTTGTCGGACGCGTTTTCCAGGGTGGACGGATTCAGCTTCTGGTTTAGCAGAACGCCGCCGAGGATCGCCCCGGTGGGCAGTTTACCTACCGAACTGATGACCGCCGTCGGCCCCAGATGGTCGGTTCCGGAGGCCGGGCTGGCCCCTTCCGCCAGCGGAGTGTGCGCTTTACGGCCATCCGGCGTCGCCATGGTCTGCGCGCCGAACGGAACGTTGGCGGAGATAGAGGACGTGCCGGCGTAATAGTTGCCGCCGATCGGGCCGCGGCCATAGCGCGGGTTGTGATACTGCTTCAGCTCGTCGATATAGGTCTGGTAGGCCCGCGCCAGCAACGCGTCCACGCTGTCATCATCGTTACCGTACTTCGGCGCGCCGTTGATCAACCGCTGGCGCAGCTGCTCGTGGGTCAGGCCGTCAAAATCTTCCGCCAGCGCCTTCGCCAGTTCCTGCTGGCCGATAACGCCCTGATCGAAGACCAGCTTTTTCACCGCCGCCAGGCTGTTGCCAAGGTTGGCGATGCCCACCTGCAGGCCGGACACCCAGTCATACTTAGCGCCGCCCTGCTTAATGCTCTTCGCCCGTTCGATGCAGTCGTCCACCAGCGCCGAACAGAGAATATCGTGGACGTTCTCTTCCAGCATAGTATCGACCACATACTCAATCTCAATCGACTTACGGGTGTAGTAGCGGATCTGGCGGTCCCAGTCGGCCAGCACCTCGTCGAAGTTAGCGAAGTTGCCTTTCGACAGGGCGTGCTCCTGCGGCAGGAACACCTGGCCGCTGGTGGCATCGCGGCCGCCTTCCAGCGTCGCCAGCATCACCCGCGCGAAGTTGATAAAGCTCATGCCGGTGCAGCGATAACCCCACTTGCCGCCGACCGCGGTTTCGATGCAGCCGATGGCCGCATAATCGTAGGCATCCTGCGGCTCGATACCCAGCTTGATAAATTCCGGGATCACGATCTCGTCGTTATTAAACGCCGGCATGCCGAAGCCGCAGCGGATCACCTGAACGCAGGCGTCGAGGAAGTCGTTGCTCATTCCGGCGTGGTAGCGCACGCTGAGGTTCGGCTGGGTGGAGCGCAGACGACCGCAGGATTCCAGAATGGCGTACGACAGCGGGTTGACCGCGTCCTGCGGCTGGCCGTCCACCAGGTTCTGGCCGCCGATGGTGACGTTCTGATACAGCGGGCTGCCGGCTGAGGACTTGGAGTGCGAGCCGGAGCGGATCTTGTTGACCTCCAGCAGCTTCAGCCAGCAGCTGTGCAGCAGCTCAATGGCCTGTTCGCGATCCAACGATTGCTGCAGCTCAACGTCGCGGCGGTAGTACGGATAGAGGTACTGGTCCATGCGGCCAAAGGAGACCGAGTGGCCATTGGATTCAATCTGCAGGATCAGCTGAATGAAGTAGCACAGCTGCAGCGCCTGCCAGAAGGTCTTCGGCGGCTCATGGGCGATGATGTCGCAGTTTTCGGCAATCGCCAGCAGCTCATCGCGGCGTGCGTCACGGGATTCTGCCGTCGCCATCTCGCGCGCCAGCGCGGCAAAGCGTTTGCTGTGGTCGCTGACCGCCGCCAGCACAATATCAATCGCTTTCAGGAACTGTTCGCCGTGCAGGTCTTCCAGCACCGTCAGGTTGATGCGCGACCGGCGTTCGGCGACTTTCGCGCGCATGCCGTCCAGTCCTTTCTCCAGCAGCAGCGGGTAGTTGACCGCCAGGTGAGCGTCGCCGGAGGTCATGTTGCCCTCGGCCTTAATAATGCCGGTGGCGAGGAGCGCTTTCTGCTCATCGGTAAACATGCCGTAGCAGCGGTCCTGCACGGTCTGGCCGCGCCACCACGGGCACACTTCGTGCAGTACGCGCTTGTTCTCTTCGCTGACCGCGAAGCCGGCGCCGGGGCGGTCGGCGAGATCGTCGATCTCTTTCTCGATCCAGCTGACGGTGTATTCCGGGAAGATCGGCGCGGCGCGCACTTCGCTGGCCTGGTTGCCGACGATCAGCTCATCGTGCTTGATCCAGATGGTGCGCTCGGCCAGGTGGTGAGCCAGGGCCAGGGCGCGGCGCACCGGGATCGGCTTATCAAGATGCTGCTGATACATCTCGGTATAGTGTCGGGCGCGTTCGGTACAGACCGGCGGCTTGACGATATGCACCAGCGCCATTTTATGGGCCTGGATACGGGCGCTGAGGGTGTTGAGTTTCAGGGTAGTCATAGGGGTTATCCTCGTAAGATCGCCGTTAGCCCCTTGCTCCGCGCATAATCCTGCGCAAAGGCGAGCAGCTCGGGAGCATCCAGCGGTTTATCCGGTGCGGTGTAGGGCTGACTGAGTAACTGGTATTTGTTCATTCCCAGCGTGTGGTAGGGCAGGAAATGGATTTCGCTGACCCGCAGGCGGTCGGCGGCAAAATCAGTGATGGCGGTAATGTCGGCTTCGCTGGCGTTGAATCCCTGGATTAACGGCACGCGAATAATGATGTTTTTCCCCGCCTGCGCCAGGCGCTGCAGGTTGTCCAGCACCCGGCGGGCGCTGCCGTCGGTCCACTGCCGGAACACGGCCTCGTCGACGTGCTTCAGGTCGGCGAGAAACAGGTCGATGAAGGGTAAAGCCGGCTCAATGTATTTCCACGGTACGTGCAGGCAGGTTTCCACAGCGGTATGGATACCCGCCTGATGGCTGGCCTCCAACAGCGCCTGCGCCAGGGCCGGGTTCATAAAGGGTTCGCCGCCGGAAAGGGTGATGCCGCCGCCGCTGCGATCGTAAAAGGGTTTATCGCGCAGCACCGTCGCCATGATCTCCTCGACGCTCTTCTCCTCGCCGCACACCGTGAGCGCGGTGGTGGGGCAGCAGTCGCGCAGCGCGGCGATATGGCTGTCGTTAACGTGTTGCCGGTGAATGATCAGACCCTCGAGGGTGCGGGTGATAACCGCCGGCGCCGCCTGCTGGCACAGCTCGCAGCCGGCCAGGCACAGGCGCGGGTCATACAGCAGGTCTTCGCTGCGGGCGCGGCTCTCCGGGTTCTGGCACCAGCGGCAGCCCAGCGAGCAGCCTTTCAGGAAGACGACGGTGCGGATCCCTGGGCCGTCATGGGTGGAATAGCGCTGGATATTGAAGATCATGGCTTACCCTCTTGTTTGCGTATGAATATAAAAACACTTTCAAATGAAAGTTATATTGACGCAAATCAACAAGCGGGATGGCGATAATCGCCAGGGGATAGAACAACGGCAGAGGTCACAACTTCACCGGCGACGACCCTCGCCGGCGGCTGAACGTTAGCGGGTACCGCATACCTCGCACTGCGGGTGGCGCATCAGCTTCATTTCACGAAACTGGCAGGTCATGGCGTCGTACATCACGATTTTCCCGCTGGCGGGCGTGCCGTAGCCGGTCAGCAGCTTAATGGCCTCCATCGCCTGCAGGGAACCGATAGTGCCCACCAGCGGGGCCATCACGCCGGCTTCGACGCAGGTGAGGGCGTTTTCGCCAAACAGGCGGCTCAGGCAGCGGTAGCAGGGTTCGCCCTCCTGATACGTGAAGACGCTGATCTGCCCCTCCATGCGGATCGCCGCCCCGGAAACCAGCGGGGTTTGGTGGCGGAAGCAGCCGGCGTTGAGCTGGTTACGGATGGCGACGTTGTCGGTGCAGTCGAGCACCAGATCGTGCCCGGCAATCTGCCCCGACAGCGCCGCTTCGTCCAGTAAGGCATTGAGCGGCGCCAGATGAACGTGCGGATTAATGCGCGCCAGCGCCTCGCGGGCGGAGTCCACCTTCGGCTGGCCGATGGCGGCGTCGCTGTGCAGCGTCTGGCGCTGCAGATTAGAGAGCGAGACGGTGTCGAAATCGAGCAGGGTGAGCTGCCCCACCCCGGCGGCGGCCAGATACTGCGCGGCGGCGCAGCCAAGTCCGCCGAGGCCGACCACCAGCACGCGAGCGGCCTTTAGCCGCTCCTGGCCGTCAAAATCAAAACCGCGCAAAACAATCTGTCGGTTATAGCGCAACATCTCTTCATCGCTCAGCTCCACGGCCATTACAGCCCCCCAAACAGATGGCTGAACGGTTCGACGTCGACCCATTCGCCCGCTTCAACGTGGCCGCGCTCGCGCTCCAGCACGATAAAGCAGTTGCCGAGGCTGAAAGAGCTGAAAATGTGCGAGCCCTGATGACCGGTGGTGGTCACCACCAGCTCGCCGTCCGGGTTGCGCTGCAGAATACCGCGCTGAAAATCGAGGCGTCCCGGGGACTTTTTCAGCCGCGCGGCGGCCCGCACCCGCAGGCGGGTCGCCTGAAGCGGACCGTGCTTACCGGAGAGCTTCGCCAGCAGCGGCTGTACCAGCTGACAGAAGGTGACGGTGGCGGAAACCGGGTTGCCCGGCAGGCCGCAGAACCAGCTGCTGCTGAGCTTGCCGAAGGCGAAGGGTTTGCCCGGCTTGATCGCCAGCTTCCAGAAGCCGATCTCCCCCAGCTCTTCAAGAATGGTTTTGGTGTAGTCGGCTTCGCCCACCGAGACGCCACCGGAGCTGATGACCACGTCGGCCTGCTGGTCGGCGGCGATAAAGGCCTCACGCAGTTGCGTCGGATCGTCAGGAATAATGCCGAGGTTAATGACCTCGCAGCCCAGCTGTTCGAGCATCAGATGCACCGCCAGGCGGTTGGTATCGTAAATCTGGCCGTCGCCGAGCGGTTGACCCGGCAGCTGCAGCTCATCGCCGGTCGAGAAGACCGCGACGCGAACCTTGCGCACCACCTCGACGTCAGCAATGCCCAGCGAGGCAAGCACCGGCAGCTCGGCTACCGTCAGCGGCGTTCCCGCCGGGAAGACCACCGCGCCGTGGGCGATATCTTCCCCGCGGCGGCGAATATGCTGCCCGGCTTTCACCGACGCGGTAAAGCGCACGCCGGCGTCGGTCTGTTCGGTCTCTTCCTGCATGACCACCGCGTCGCAGCCCGCAGGCACCGGCGCGCCGGTCATGATGCGGATACAGGTGCCGGTGGGCCAGGCGTCGTGAAACGGCTGGCCGGCAAAGGCCTTCCCGGCGACCGGCAGGGCCGCGCCGTCGTTGAGGTCGCTCAACCGGACGGCATAGCCATCCATCGCCGCGTTATCAAAGCCGGGGACATCCAGCGGGGAGATAATGTCATGGGCGGTGACGCGCGCGAAGGCCTGCAACAGCGGTACAGTTTCCGTCGCGCTCAGCGGCGTAATACGATCGAGCATCTGGGTGAGGGCTGTGTCGAGCGGCATCAGTCCGGCGGTAAAATCCATGGGTCACTCCTGCGGGCAAAACGGCGAAAACGCCTATTATGGCAGAAAAGCGGCGCGGGCTGTATGCCACCTGGGTACGAGGCTTTACATCGCCCGCCGCTCTTTCTATATTCAAAAATTGTATAAGACATTCAGCAATATAATGATATCAATACCCTTATTCCTGACGTGACCGGCGCCGCGACGCGGTACGACAGGGCGGGGGCTATCCACTTCATCGTTAAGGACTGGCGAAATGGGCAAGGCGGTTATAGCAATTCACGGCGGCGCAGGGGCGATTTCTCGCGCGCAGATGACGCCGGAGCGGGAGCGGGAGTACGTGGCGGCGCTGTCGGCTATCGTCGAAAGCGGGCAGAAAATGTTGGCTGCGGGCGCCAGTGCGCTGGATGCCGTGACCGAGGCCGTCCGTCTGCTGGAGGAGTGTCCGCTGTTTAACGCCGGGATGGGCTCGGTATTTACCCACGATCAAACCCACGAGCTGGACGCCTGCGTGATGGACGGCTACAGCCTGCAGGCGGGGGCGGTGGCCGGGGTCAAACATCTACGTAATCCGGTGCTGGCGGCGCGTCTGGTGCTGGAGGAGAGCCCGCACGTGCTGCTGATCGGCGAGGGGGCGGAAAATTTCGCCTTCTCCCACGGAATGGCGCGCGTCGATAACGATCTCTTTTCCACCCCCGAGCGTCTGCTGCAGCTGCAGGAGGCGAAAGCGGGCGGGGAGATCATCCTTGACCATCACGCCGCTCCGCTCGACGAACGGCAGAAAATGGGCACCGTCGGGGCGGTGGCGCTCGATCTGGCCGGCAATCTGGCGGCGGCGACCTCCACCGGCGGCATGACCAACAAACTGCCCGGACGCGTCGGCGACAGCCCGCTGCCGGGCGCGGGGTGCTACGCCAACAACGCCAGCGTGGCGGTCTCCTGCACCGGCACCGGCGAAGTCTTTATGCGTACCCTGGCGGCCTACGATATCGCCGCCCTGATGGAGTACGGTCAGCTCAGTCTCTATTCCGCCTGCGAGCGGGTGGTGATGGAGAAGCTGCCGGCCCTCGGCGGCAGCGGCGGGCTGATTGCCGTCGATCGCGAAGGCAACGTCGTTTTACCGTTTAACAGCGAAGGCATGTACCGCGCCTGGTGCTATGCCGGCGATACGCCGACCATTGGCATTTATCGCGAATAGAACAAGGGAGAGGAGAGTGCCGCAAACTCACGAAACGGATACCTGCGAAGTACTGGTGGTGCGCAACCTGAACGTGGCGTTCCGCCAGCAGGATGCGCCAGAGGTGCAGGCCGTGCGTCAGCTTTCCTTCAGCCTGCGCCGCGGCGAGACGCTGGCGATTGTCGGGGAGTCCGGTTCGGGAAAATCGGTCACCGCGCTGGCGCTGATGCGTCTGCTTGACGCCGCCAGCAGCGAGGTGAGCAGCGAGGGGCTGTGGCTGCGACGGCGCAACCGGCAGGTGATCGCGCTCAATGAGCAATCGGAGGCCGAAATGCGCCGGGTACGCGGCGCGGATCTGGCGATGATTTTTCAGGAGCCGATGACCTCGCTGAACCCGGTATTCACCATCGGCGAGCAGATCGCCGAATCCCTGCGCCTGCACCAGGGGCTGGGGCGCGAAGAGGCGCTGCGCGCGGCGAAAAAGATGCTCGACCAGGTGCGTATTCCTCAGGCGGAAGAGATGCTCTCACGCTATCCGCACCAGCTCTCCGGCGGCATGCGCCAGCGGGTGATGATCGCCATGGCGCTCTCCTGTCGGCCGGCGGTGCTGATTGCCGACGAGCCGACCACGGCGCTGGATGTCACCATTCAGGCGCAAATTTTGCAACTTATCGCCGTCCTGCAAAAGGAGATGGCGATGGGGGTGATCTTTATCACCCACGACATGGGGGTGGTGGCCGATATCGCCGATCGGGTGCTGGTCATGTATCGCGGCGAGGCGGTGGAGACCGGCAGCGTCGAGGAGATTTTCCGTTCCCCGCAGCATCCTTATACGCAGTCGCTGTTGGCGGCGGTCCCCCGGCTGGGGGAGATGCGCGGTCAGGATCTGCCGCGCCGCTTTCCGCTACCGGGGCAGCCGCTGGCGGAGACAGACACGCCAGACACGGTGGTGGCGGGGGAGCCTATTCTGCAGGTGCGCGATCTGGTGGCCCGTTTCCCGGTGCGCGGCGGACTGCTCAATCGCGTGACGCGCGAAGTGCATGCGGTGGAGAAGGTGAGTTTTGATCTCTGGCCGGGAGAGACCCTGTCGCTGGTGGGGGAGTCCGGCTGCGGCAAGTCGACTACCGGCCGGGCGCTGCTGAGGCTGGTTGAGACCCAGGGGGGGACCATTACCTTCGATGGTCAGCGGATCGATACCCTCTCCGGCAGCAAGCTGCAGTCCCTGCGGCGCAATATTCAGTTTATTTTTCAGGACCCTTACGCCTCGCTCGATCCGCGCCAGACGGTCGGCGATTCGATTATGGAGCCGCTGCGGGTGCATGGCCTGCTGGACAGGGAGGCGGCGCGCGAGCGGGTCGCCTGGCTGCTAAAGCGCGTGGGGCTGCAGCCGGAGCATGCCTGGCGCTACCCCCACGCCTTTTCCGGCGGCCAACGGCAGCGGATCTGCATTGCCCGCGCGCTGGCGCTTAATCCGAAGGTGGTGATTGCCGATGAGTCGGTGTCGGCCCTGGATGTCTCCATTCGGGCGCAGATTATCAATCTGATGCTCGACCTGCAGCGCGAAATGGGCATCGCGTTTCTGTTTATTTCCCATGATATGGCGGTGGTGGAGCGCATCAGCCACCGCGTGGCGGTGATGTATCGCGGCCGGATTGTCGAAATCGGCCCGCGCCGCGCGGTGTTTGAAAACCCGCAGCACCCCTATACCCGTAAGCTCATGGCCGCCGTACCGGTGGCCGACCCGGCCTACCGTCATCCGCAACGGGTCCTGCTGTCAGATGACGTTCCGGGCAATATTTATAAGCGGGGCGAGGAGATCGCCAGCCCGCCATTGCAGCAGGTTGGGCCGGGCCACTTCGTCGCCCGCGACGCCGCCGATGTGCTGGGCAGAGCATAACAACACATAACGCACCTTTTCAGGAGAACACGATGACACAACCTGTTTCACGCAAATGGTGGCTGGCGCTGAGTATCGCGGCGGCCCTGGCGAGCGCCCCCGCTTTTGCCGCCAAAGATGTGGTGGTGGCGGTCGGGTCTAACTTCACGACGCTCGACCCCTATGATGCCAACGATACCCTGTCGCAGGCGGTGGCGAAGTCCTTTTATCAAGGCCTGTTCGGCCTTGATAAAGAGATGAAGCTGCAAAATGTCCTTGCCGAGAGCTACACCGTGTCGCCGGATGGCCTGGTGTACACCATCAAACTGCACAGCGGGGTGAAATTCCAGGATGGCACCGACTTTAACGCCGAGGCGGTCAAGGCTAACCTCGACCGCGCCAGCAACCCGGAAAACCATCTTAAGCGCTATAACCTGTATAAAAATATCGCCAGCACCGAGGCGGTCGATCCGACCACGGTGAAAATTACCCTCAAGCAGCCGTTCTCGGCGTTTATTAATATTCTCGCCCATCCGGCGACGGCGATGATTTCGCCGGCGGCGCTGAAAAAATATGGCAAAGATATCGGCTTCCACCCGGTGGGCACCGGGCCGTATAAGCTCGATACCTGGAACCAGACCGACTTCGTGAAGGTCAGCAAGTTCGATGGCTACTGGCAGCCGGGGCTGCCGAAGCTGGATTCCATTACCTGGCGACCGGTGGTCGATAACAATACCCGGGCGGCGATGCTGCAGACCGGCGAGGCGCAGTTCGCCTTCCCGATCCCCTATGAGCAGGCGCCGCTGCTGGCGAAAAACAGCAAACTGGAGCTGGTGGCCAGTCCGTCGATCATGCAGCGTTACATCAGCATGAACGTGACGCAGAAGCCGTTCGATAATCCGAAGGTGCGCGAAGCGATCAACTACGCCATCAACCGCCAGGCGCTGGTCAAGGTGGCGTTTGCCGGCTATGCCACCCCGGCGACCGGCGTGGTGCCGCCGTCGATTGCCTACGCCCAGAGCTACCCCGCGTGGCCTTACGATCCGGCGAAAGCGCGCCAGCTGCTGAAAGAGGCCGGCTACCCCAACGGGTTTAGCACGACGCTGTGGTCGTCACATAACCACAGCACCGCGCAGAAAGTGCTGCAGTTTACCCAGCAGCAGCTGGCGCAGGTGGGCATTAAGGCGCAGGTGACGGCGATGGACGCCGGTCAGCGAGCGGCGGAAGTGGAAGGTAAAGGGCAGAAAGAGAGCGGGGTACGGATGTTCTATACCGGCTGGTCCGCCTCCACTGGCGAAGCCGACTGGGCGCTGTCGCCGCTGTTTGCTTCCCAAAACTGGCCGCCGACCCTGTTCAACACCGCCTTTTACAGCAACCCGCAGGTGGATAGCGCGCTGAGCGAGGCGCTGAAAACCACCGATCCGCAAGAGAAAACCAAACTCTATAAGGCGGCGCAGGATATTATCTGGAAAGAGTCGCCGTGGGTGCCGCTGGTGGTGGAGAAACTGGTCTCTGCCCACAGCAAGAATCTCACCGGCTTCTATATCCAGCCGGACACCGGTTTTAGCTTCGAACAGGCAGATTTAACACCGTGAAGGTCGAGATGATGCCCTCCGGCACGGGTGGGAGGAGGGCGGTTTTTCCGCGGGGCGGGGGGTGGAGGTACGATGCTCAACTATGTGATTAAGCGCCTGCTGGGGCTGATCCCCACCCTGCTAATCGTCGCGGTGCTGGTGTTTCTCTTCGTCCATATGCTGCCCGGCGATCCGGCGCGGCTGATTGCCGGACCGGAAGCCGACGCCCAGGTGGTGGCGATGGTGCGCCAGCAGCTGGGGCTTGACCAGCCGCTGCACGTCCAGTTTTGGCACTACATCACCAACGTGCTGCGCGGCGATTTTGGCATGTCCATGGCCTCGCGGCGTCCCGTTGCCAGTGAGATAGCCAGCCGCTTTATGCCCACCCTGTGGCTGACGCTGGCCAGCATGAGCTGGGCGGTGCTGTTTGGCATGGCGGCGGGGATCGCGGCGGCGGTGTGGCGCAATCGCTGGCCTGACCGTCTGGGAATGGCGCTGGCGGTGAGCGGCATTTCGTTTCCGGCCTTTGCCCTCGGCATGCTGCTGATGCAGGTGTTTTCGGTTGAGCTGGGCTGGCTGCCGACGGTGGGCGCCGACAGCTGGCGGCACTATATTTTGCCGTCGTTAACCCTTGGCGCGGCGGTGGCGGCGGTGATGGCGCGCTTTACCCGCGCGTCGTTCGTCGATGTGCTGCATGAAGACTATATGCGTACCGCCCGGGCGAAAGGGGTGAGCGAAACGCGGGTGGTGCTCAAGCATGGTCTGCGCAATGCGATGATCCCGGTCGTCACCATGATGGGGCTGCAGTTCGGTTTTCTGCTCGGCGGCTCGATCGTCGTGGAGAAGGTCTTCAACTGGCCGGGGCTGGGGCGACTGCTGGTCGATTCGGTAGAAATGCGCGATTACCCGGTGATTCAGGCGGAAGTGCTGCTCTTTTCGCTGGAGTTTATTCTTATCAATTTAGTGGTGGATGTGCTGTACGCGGCCATAAACCCGGCTATCAGGTATAAGTAAGGTGCGATTGCTTAACTGGAGAAGGCAGGCGGCGCTGAACGCCATGCCGGGCATCAGGCCCGGCGAGATCCATACCCCCTGGCATGAGTTCTGGCGGCGCTTTCGGCGTCAACCGGTGGCCATGGGCGCCGGTATTTTTGTGCTGTTGCTGATTGCGGTGGCCATCGTCGCCCCATGGATAGCGCCGTACGATGCGGAAAATTATTTCGACTATGACCGGCTTAACGAGGGGCCTTCGCTGGTGCACTGGTTCGGCGTCGACTCGCTGGGGCGCGATATTTTCAGCCGGGTGCTGGTGGGCGCGCAGATCTCGCTGGCCGCCGGGGTGCTGGCGGTGCTGATTGGCGCGGCCATCGGCACGGTGCTTGGGCTGCTGGCCGGGTACTATGAGGGCTGGTGGGACCGGCTGATTATGCGGCTTTGCGACGTGCTGTTCGCCTTTCCGGGGATCCTGCTGGCGATCGCGGTGGTCGCCGTCATGGGCAGCGGGATGGCCAACGTGATTATCGCTGTGGCGATCTTCTCGATCCCGGCGTTCGCCCGGCTGGTGCGCGGCAACACCCTGGTATTAAAGCAGCAGACTTTTATTGAATCGGCGCGCAGCATTGGCGCCAGCGATGCCACCATCCTCTTCCACCACATCCTGCCGGGGACGGTGTCGTCAATCGTGGTTTATTTCACCATGCGCATTGGGGTATCGATTATTTCGGCGGCCAGTCTGTCGTTTCTCGGCCTCGGCGCGCAGCCGCCCACGCCGGAGTGGGGTGCCATGCTCAACGAGGCGCGGGCGGATATGGTGATGTCTCCGCACGTGGCGCTGTTTCCGGCGGTGGCGATTTTCTTGACCGTGCTGGCGTTTAATCTGCTGGGAGATGGCCTGCGCGATGCGCTGGATCCGAAGTTAAAGGGGTAGGGGACGTCGGGTGACTGTCTGGCGCACGACGGGGGGATAAGCTGCATCGGTTGCCCCTTTCTCATCCGGGAAAAGCGTTTATCACGTGTGGCGTCAGCGCACATTGCGCTCCCTGTTAATTTTCTGCGTTATGTCTCTTACGGTGCAGGGAGCGCACAGGGGGCGGCCAGTCGCCGCCGCCCCCTGTACCCCCGGGCTC